>JAWLCQ010000081.1:0-19598 GCA_041687095.1 Phycisphaerae bacterium
CGCGGCCCCCCACCCCCGCAGCCGTGGCACCCGGCATCTACTCTGTGATATCCGCGAACAGCGGGGAACTCAGGTAGCGTTCCCCGAAGCTGGGGAGGATGACGACGATGGTCTTGCCGGCCATCTCGTCGCGGCGGGCGACGGCGTCGGCGGCCGCCAGGGCCGCCCCGCTGCTGATGCCCACGAAGAGCCCCTCCTCGCGGGCGGCGCGGCGGGCGAAGTCGATGGAGACGTCCTGGTCGATGGGGACGACCTCGTCGATGACGCCCATGTCCAGCACGTCGGGGACGAACCCGGCCCCGATGCCCTGGATCTTGTGTGGGGCGGGGGCGGGCGGCTCGCCGTGGCGGACCTGCGAGAGCACGGGGCTCTGGGCGGGCTCGACGGCGACGACGCGGACGGAGGGCTTGCGGGCCTTGAGCGCTTCGCCCACGCCCGTGATCGTCCCGCCCGTGCCCACGCCCGCGACGAAGACGTCGACGGCCCCGTCGGTGTCGTTCCAGATCTCCTCGGCGGTGGTGCGGCGATGGACGTCGGGGTTGGCGGGGTTCTCGAACTGCTGGGGCATGTAGGCGTTGGGGGTCTGCTCGAGCAGTTCGCGGGCCTTGGCGATGGCCCCGGGCATGCCGCCGGCGGCGGGGGTGAGGACCAGCTCCGCCCCCAGGGCCCGCAGGATCTTGCGGCGCTCGATGCTCATGGAGTCGGGCATGGTGATGATGCAGCGATACCCGCGGGCGGCGCAGATGAACGCCAGGGCGATGCCCGTGTTCCCGCTGGTGGGCTCGATGATGGTGGCCCCGGGCGCGAGGTGGCCGGAGCGCTCGGCGGCGTCGATCATCGCCACCCCGATCCGGTCCTTCACCGAGGCCATCGGGTTGAACGACTCCATCTTGGCCAGCACGATGGCGCGGGACTGGATCAGCCGCCGCACCCGCACCAGCGGGGTGTTGCCAACCGTCTGCGTAATGTCGTCATAGATTCTTGCCATGCCAGACTCCTTGGATACCCATTCCGGCAAAGCCGCACCCATGGCGGGCAATGCCGACAAACCGTCGGAGCCGCGCGCTGCGCTCCCGCGGATCCGGGCGGCTCCGGACGGGCGGCGAACGTCGGGGGACTCCCGAAACCGCCGAGTTCCTACTATTCTAGGCGGTGCGCGTCGGAATGTACATAAATCCTAGCAAGCCAGTTGATATTATCTTTCCGTTCGGCTAGAATCCCGATGATAGGACTAGGGTTTGAGGTGGTGCCATGCAGCTATCGCAGAAATGTCAGTATGCCCTGCGGGCCCTGTTGGAGTTGCGGCTCCGCCGGGGGCAGGGGCCCGTGCCGATCGCCCAGATCGCCGACGCGCAGGCGATCCCCGCGCGGTTCCTCGAGCAGATCCTCGCGGAACTCAAGCAGGCGGGCTTCGTCGAGAGCCGCCGCGGCGTGCAGGGCGGATACCTGCTGGCGGCGGAGGCGTCGGGGATCACCATCGGGGCGGTCATCCGCCTGGTGGACGGGCCCTTCGACCCCGTGAAGTGCCTCTCCGGCGGGGAGGAGTGCCGCCTGGCCGGGGAGGGCACGTGCGCGTTCTTCGACCTGTGGCGCAGGGCGCGGGACGCGTTCTCGGAGGTCTTCGACAGCACGACCATTGAGGACATCGCCCACGATTACGAGGCCAACCGCATCCAGCACGTTCCGGACTACACGATCTGAACCCGCCGTCCCGGCGGATCGAGGCCGTACGATGGACACGCAGACGAACGGGCCAATCTACTTCGACAACAACGCCACCACGCCCCTGGACCCCCGCGTTCTGGAGGCGATGATGCCCTACCTGACGGGCAAGTTCGGCAACGCGGCCAGCAAGTTCCACGCCTTCGGGGAGAACGCCAAGGACGCCGTCGAGCACGCCCGCGCCCAGGTCGCCCACCTCCTCCACGCCGCCCCCGAGGAGATCGTCCTCACCTCCGGGGCCACCGAGAGCGATAACCTCGCCCTCAAGGGCGTCGCGGAGATGTACCGCGAGCGCGGCAACCACATCATCACCTGCCTCACCGAGCACAAGGCCGTCATCGACACCTGCAAGTACCTCGAGCAGCAGGGGTTCGAGATCACGTGGCTGACCCCCGACGCCCAGGGGCGCGTGTCGGCCGACCAGGTCGCCGACGCCCTCACCCCGCGGACCATCCTCATCAGCCTCATGGCCGCGAACAACGAGACCGGCACGCTGCACCCCATCGCCGCCATCGGCCGCCTGGCGAAGGAGCGCGGGGTGCTCCTGCACAGCGACGCCACGCAGGCCGTGGGCAAGCTGCCGCTGGATGTGGAGGCGACGGGGATCGACCTGCTGAGCGTCTCGGGGCACAAGCTCTACGGACCCAAGGGGGTGGGCTGCCTCTACGTCCGCCGGCGCGGCCCGCGGGTCCGCGTGGCGCCCCAGATGCACGGGGGCGGGCACGAGCGCGGGCGGCGGAGCGGGACGCTCAACGTGCCCGGGATCGTCGGGCTCGGGGCCGCCTGCGAACTCGCCGCCGCCGAGATGGCCGCCGAGGCCCCCCGCCTCGCCGCCCTCCGCGACCGCCTGCAGGACCTCCTGCTGGGGGCGCTGGAGGACGTGAGGCTCAACGGGCACCCCACCGAGCGGCTGCCCAACACGCTGAACCTGTCGTTCGCGTACGTCGAGGGCGAATCGATCGCCCTGGGCCTCGCCCAGGACCTCGCGGTATCCACCGGATCGGCGTGCTCGAGCGAGTCGCTCGAGCCGTCCCACGTGCTCAGCGCCATGGGCGTCCCCGCCGGTCTGGCGCACGGGTCCATCCGCTTCTCCCTCGGCCGCTTCAACACCGCCGAGGAGGTCGAATCCGCCGCCCGCCGGACGATCGAGGTCGTCCATCGCCGCCGGGAGATCAGCCCGATCGCGGAACTCAAGGAACTGTTCAAGGAGTAGGCGCCGGGAACCAGGAGCTAGGAGCCAGGAACCGGGAACCAGGAAGCAGGGACCGGGAACTGGGACCAAGCCGTGACAGTACGGTTTAGTTTAGCGGCGGTCGCAGCGACCGCCCCGAGTTGATAAAGGGAACGGAACGATGGAATACAGCCCCAAGTTGATGGACCACTTCAACAACCCCCGCAACGTGGGCACGCTCGACGACGCCGACCCGCAGGTCGGGACCGGGGTCGCCGGGTCGCCCGTGTGCGGAGACCTGCTGAAGCTGCAGATCCGCGTCGGGAGCGACGGACGGATCACCGAGGCCAAGTTCAAGACCTTCGGGTGCGGGGCGTCGGTGGCCTCCAGCTCCTACGCCACCGAACTGCTCATCGGCAAGACCGTCGAGCAGGCCCTGCAGATCCGCAACGCCGACATCGTCGAGGAACTCAACCTCCCGGCCATCAAGATCCACTGCTCCGTCCTCACGGAGGAGGCCGTCCGCGCCGCCGTGGACAACTGGCGGGCGAAGCACGGGCAGGACCCGGGGCAGGAGCCCGCCCCCGACACCCACGCCGCCGCCGCCCAGAAGGCCAACAGCCCCTGCGCCTGCGGTCAGTCCTGCGGGGCGAAAGAGTAGCCCGCCATGCCCTTTCAAGTGACCTTCGAACCCGCCGGGGTGACGGTCGAGGTGGACCCTGCGGATCCCGTGTACGCCTCCGCGCCCCCCACCGTCCTCGCCGTCGCCCTCGCCCACGGCGTGCACATCGAGCACGCCTGCGACTCGCAGGGCGCGTGCGGGACCTGCCACGTCATCGTCGAGCAGGGCCAGGCCAACCTCTCCCCCCCCAGCGATGCGGAACTCGATACCGTCGAGCAGGTCCCGGGCTCGCGGGTGAACTCCCGCCTCGCCTGCCTCGCCGTCGTGACCGGCGACGTCACGGTCCGCGTCCCGGCGTGGAACCGCAACCTCGTCGGGGAAGGGTGACGACGCCTCGAGCGCGTGCGTTGGGGGTCTCCTGACCCCCAACGTCCCGGAACGAGCGGAGCGCCTCCGCGGCAGCGTCATGGCGGCGCTTCGATCGCGGCGGGGACCTGTCCTGAGCCTGGAGGCTGATAGCTGATAGCTGAAAGCTCATAGCTTATCGCTGATAAAGGACCGCCGCGATGGGACCGCTCCAACGACGCTGCCGCGGAGGCGTCCCTCGCCCCTCCCGGACGCCGGGGGTCAGGAGACCCCCGTCGCAGGAGGTAGAGTCAGGAGACCCCCGGCGCGGGCGGTAGGGCCAGGAGACCCCCGGCGCGGACGCGCGGGGTGGGCCAGAGGGCCCGTAACGCACGTCCGCGTGCGGTAGCGGCCGCCCGCTCGCCCGCACCGGCCGAGCGCCTACTGTTTCGCTTGCTCCTGCGGGTCCTTGCGGAGGCAGAGGAACCAGTCGATGCACGTGACGTCGGGGGGGCTCTTGGTCATCCGCTCCTTGGCCGCCCCGCACGAGCCCGGGGGCGGGACGATCACCTCGTCGCCCGGCCGCCAGTTGGCGGGGGTGGCGACGGAGTGCTCGTCCGTCCTCTGCAACGCCGTCAACAGCCGCAGGATCTCGTCCATGTTCCGCCCGTTGGACAGCGGGTAGTACAGCAGCGCGCGGATGATGCCCTTGGGGTCGATGACGAACACGGCGCGGACGGCCTGGGTGTTGCTGGCGGCCGGCTGGAGCATACCGAACCTCTTCGCCACCTCCATCGTCAGGTCGGCGATGACGGGGAAGGTGACGTCGACGCCCTTGGCGCCCTTGTACTCGATCTTTTCCTTGATCGTCCGCAGCCACGCGATGTGGGCGTAGATGCTGTCGATGGACAGGCCGACGAGTTCGCAGTTCCGCTGTTGGAAGTCGTCCTGCATCTGGGCGAAGGCCATGAATTCGGTGGTGCAGACGGGGGTGAAGTCGGCGGGGTGGGAGAAGAGGATGACCCACTTGCCCTTGTAGTCGTCGGGGAAGCGGATCGGTCCCTGGGTGGTGTCCGCCTCGAACGACGGGGCCTTCTCGCCGATCAGCGGCATGCGGTAGATCTCTTCGCTCACGGTCCGTTCTCCTTGTGGTAAAGGTTCCTGCGGGGGCAGTCGCGCACTCTTGCACCCGCATTCTAGGCCTCCCGCGGGGCGGGGTAGGCGCAGGGAGCCTCGAAAGAGGGGACTGGCTCCGCAGCGGCATGCTTCTTGCCGCGCAGGTGCCTGTCCCCTTTTTCGAGGCGATGCGGGACCCGTCACCAGCGGATCAGTGCCGCATACCGCCGCCGGACGGTGGCGACGCGGGCGGCGATGCGGGCGGGGTCGACCTGGTCGGGCAGGGTGGCGGCGACGGTTCGGGGGCGGTGGCAGTAGCCGTAGGGCACGATGCGGTGGTAGGGCAACGCGTCGAGGGCGTCGAGCGTCCGCTGGAAGTCCTCCTCCGTCTCCCCCGGGAAGCCCACCATGACGTGGGTCTCCACGCGGGCCTCGGGCGCGGCGGCCATGAGGGCGCGGAGGGCGTCGAGGGCGTCGGCGACGGTGTGCTCGCGCTTCATGCGCTGCAGGACCGTGTCGGACCCGCTCTGCAGGGGCACCAGGACCGTGCCCAGATGCCCGGGCCAACGGTGCAGGGCGTCGAGGATCCCCTGGCGGTGGCGGATCAGCCACTGCGGGTGCACGTCCAGCAGGTCCACGCGGTAATCGCCCTCGTGCTCCAGCAGGGCCCCCAGCAGGGCGGGCAGATCGCTCCCCCGGTCCATGCCGTACGCCCCCACGTCCCCCGCGATCAGCTCGAACCGCCCGAACCCCCGCCGCAGCCCCAGGCGGAACTCGCCCACGATGCTCTCCAGCGGCCGCGATACCAGCGGCCCGCACGCGAAGCGGATCGCGCAGTAGGTGCACTCGCTGAGGCACCCGCGGGCGATGCGGATGTGGAAGACGCGTTCGCCGGGAGCCTGCTCGGGCTTGGGGTATCGCCATCGCCGCCACCGCCCCACCGCCCGCCGCCCCAGGGCCCGCGGGGGCCAGCAGCACTGCCACCACGGCCGGTGGGTCCGGCGGCGGAGCGGGCGGTGGAGCGGGTGGATCACCGGGTCAAAGTCGTTCACCTCGCCCACGGACTCCAGGGGCACGGCGCTGTCCAGGACGCGGTCGAGCGACCGGATCTCCACGGGCGGGATGATCTCGCAGGGTCCCGTAGCGCGGCGGATGCGATCGGGATTGATCCCCCCGAGGCACCCCAGGACGATGAGCTTCGCCTCGGGGCGCAGGCGGGGCGAGACCGTCTGGAGGAACCGGACGCTCTCGTCCTCGGCCTTGTCGTTGAATCCGCAGCAGGCCACCAGGACCACGTCCGCCCGTTCGACGCGCTCCGTCAGGCGCCAGCCGTTGAGTTGCAGGTACGGCACCAGCCGGGCCGTTTCGGCCTTCGACCGCGGGCACCCCAGCGCAAAGAGTAGGCAGACGGCGTTCCTAGAGGCGGTAATCGCACCCAAAGGCGTTCCCCTTTCCCACGCGCCCGGACCCCGCTTGCAGAACTCCTTTGCCCCTTTCGATGGCTGGGCTCCGGGTGTGTCCGAGGAATCATAGAGGCATTCCGCATCCCGTGCGCCTTCCTGTTGTACCCTGATGCTTCAGGGCGTACGATGGTAAGGAGTCCAACCCATGGCAAACCGACAGAAACGAATGCTCTGGTTGACCCCCTACGGCCGGAAGGAACTGGGGATGGCCACCGCGCTGTTCCTCCTGCTGGCGGGGGGGCTGTGCGCGCTGACGGTGTGGCTGTCGCCGCTGTTCGCCGTGTCGCTCGTGCCCCCGGTGCTGGTGTGGGGATGGGCGGTGTCGTTCTTCCGCGATCCCGACCGCACCCCCCCGACGGGCGAGGGCCTGTTCGTCAGCGCCGCCGACGGGCGGGTGTCGGACATCACCCCGCTGGGCCGCGAGGGCCCGCTGGGCATTCCCAGCGTGCGGATCGGGGTGTTCATGAGCGTGTTCAACGTGCACGTCAACCGCAGCCCCGAGCGGCTGCGGGTGGACCGGGTGGAGCGGAATCCGGGGGTGTTCCTGGATGCGCGGCACGTGTCGGCCCCGGAGCGGAACGAGTCGGTGACGGTGTTTGGCACCTACCGGTGGGGCGGGCGGGAGTACCCCATCGCCGTGCGGCAGGTGGCGGGGAAGGTGGCGCGGCGGATCGTGACGGACCTGGAGCCCCCGCAGGAGCTGGAGCGGGGCGAGCGGTTCGGGATGATCAAGTTCGGGTCCCGCCTGGAGCTGCACCTGCCGGAGTCCCTGGCGGCCGAGATCCGCGTACGGGTGGGGCAGATCGCGCGGGCGGGCGAGACCGTCCTCGCCGCCGCCCCGCCCTCGAAGGAGACCGCGTGAGCCATCCGCCCCCCTACGTGCCCCAGGAGCCCGTCAACGACCCCCTGGAGCCCCCCGACGAGATCGTCGATCCCGACGGGCCGACGATCCGCGCCCCCTTCCATCGCCGCATCCTCCTCAGCACCGCCCCGCTGCCGGTGCTGCTGACGCTGGGCAACGCCCTGAGCGGGTTCGCGGCCATCCACTTCGCGACCCGGAACATCGAGCCCGACACCCCCCACGTCCGCCTGCTGCAACTGGCATACGCGTCGTGGTTCATCATCGCCTCGATGGTCTTCGACATGCTCGACGGGCAGATGGCCCGCCTGACGCGCAGGACCAGCGACTTCGGGGCCCAGCTCGACAGCCTCTGCGACGCCATCAGCTTCGGGGCGGCCCCCGGGGTGCTGGTCCTGCAGACCATCTCCCTGTGGACCCCCGCCTCGTTCCTGCCCCCCGAGCGGCTCGTCTGGGCCATCGGGGCCATCTACGTCGCCTGCGCCGTCCTCCGCCTCGCTCGCTTCAACGTCGAGCACGAGACCACCGACACCCCCCACCTGGACTTCACCGGCCTGCCCTCCCCCGCGGCCGCCTTCGTCGTCATCAGCCTCGTCCTCTTGGCCAACGACCTGCACGACCGCGCGTGGGCCACGCCCGAGACGCTCACGTGGGGCCTCGCCATCGCCCTGCCGGTGTTCACGCTGGCGGCGGGCCTGCTGATGGTCTCCCGCGTCCCCTACCCCCACCTCGCCAACCGCTACGTCCGCGGCCGCAAGCCCCTGAGCTTCATCGTCCGCTTCGTCGTCATCGCCGTCGCGGCGCTCCTCGAGCCCTACATCACGCTGGCGGCGCTGTCGATCCTGTTCATGCTCTCGGGCCCCGTCAACGCCCTGTGGCACCGGCGGCGGAGGGCCTGACTCTCTACCGCCAGACCACGTCCTCGAGTTTGAGTTCGATGCTCGTGCGTCCGTTGAAGGTGTTCAGGGCGGGGGTGGCGGCGAGGTCGACGTGGCGGACCCCGCGGAGGTCGTCGGCGAGGTCGCCCATCCCGAAGCCCACCGCCCGCATGGACACCGCTCCCTGCTTGACGTGCAGGCCCACGGTCGTGCCGGTGCGGCCCATGCGCTTGGGGGGGACGGCGATCTCGCAGTGGGGGATGGCGAGGACGGGCGCGCGGTTGCCCTGCCCGAACGGGGCGAGGCGGGCGAGGTGCTGCACCACGGGGTAGGAGAGGGCGGCGAGGGTGGTTTCGGCGTCGAGGTCCAGGACGGGCGTGAGGTGCTCCTCGGGGATCCGCTCGGCGGCGTGGCGGGCGAAGGCGGCGCGGAAGGCGTCGATCCGCCCGGGCTCGATCTTCAGCCCCCCGGCCATCGCGTGCCCCCCGAACCCCAGCAGGTGCTCCCCGCACGCCGCCAGCGCATCGCACAGGTGGAAGTCCGGGATGCTCCGCCCCGACCCGTGCCCCAGCCCGTCGGTCCCCAGCGCGATGAGGACCACCGGGCGGTGGAACCGCGACACCAGCCGCGACGCCACGATCCCGATCACCCCCCCGTGCCACTGCTCGCTCGCCAGGACGATCGCGCGGTGGGCGGGGTCGTCGAGGCCCTGCTGGACGACCATCTCCTCGGCGGCGGCGGCGATCTCGCGCTCCACCTTCTGCCGCTCGGCGTTCTGGGCGTTGAGGTACTCGGCGATCTCGCGGGCGCGGTCGGGCGGAGCGGTGGTCAGCAGCTCCACCGCCAGTTGCGCATGGCCCATGCGGCCGCAGGCGTTGAGGCGGGGCGCCAGGACAAACCCCACGTGGTAGGCATCGAGCGTCTCCCCCGTGAGGCTCGACGCCTCGATGAGGGCCCGGAGGCCCGAGTGCTTCGACACGGGCAGGCCCCGCAGGCCGTACGTGGCGAGGACGCGGTTCTCGCCCACGAGGGAGACGACGTCGGCGATGGTGCCCAGGGCGGCGAGGCTGGTGGCGTTGAGGAGGAAGTCGCGCATGGGCCCGTCCACGCGCTCGCTCCCGCAGATCGCCCTCGCCGTCGCCCACGCGAGCTTGAACGCCACGCCCGCCCCCGACAGGTCCGGGTTCGCGTACGGACGGTCGGGCAGGGCGGGATGCACGATGGCGTACACGTCGGGCAGCGGGTCGGGCGGGGTGTGATGGTCGGTGACGATCACGTCGATCCCCGCCGCGGTCGCCAGCGCCAGGGGTCCGGCGGCGCTGATCCCGCAGTCCACCGTGATGAGCACCTGCGTGCCGGCGGCGATGATCTTGCGGACGGCGTCCTCGTTGACCCCGTAGCCCTCCTCGGTGCGGTGGGGGATGTAGGAGTCCACGGAGGCCCCGTGGAGGGTGAGCAGGGCGTGGAGGATGGCGACGGCGGTGATCCCGTCGACGTCGTAGTCGCCGTAGATGACGATCCGCTCGCCCTGGCGCACGGCGGCGGCGATGCGGTCGGCGGCGCGGGGGGCGTCGGGGAGGTCGGAGGGGTCGTGCAGATGGGTGAGCTTGGGGTCCAGGAAGGCCTGGGCGTCCTCCGGGGCGCTGACCCCGCGGTTGCAGAGGATCTGCCCCACCAGCGGGGCCGTCCCCAGCGCCCGCCCCAGCCGCTCCGCATCCGGATGCGGCGGTGCGATCCGCCACCTTCGCCTCTGCCTCCGTACCTGGGACACTCTTCCCGTCCTTCCTGCCTGTGCGCTCGCGATGCCCGTTCGATCCCGCAGTGTACCGAAACCGCCCCCCCCGCGCCGAGCCTACCCCTGCAACCGCTCCGCCGCCCAGGGCCGGATGCGGGCGAAGATCGCGGCGGCGAAGCTCCGCGTCGCCCTCGCCGTCGCATGGCCGTTATCGAAGAAGATCTCGTCCGGCCGGTGCCGCTTCGCCATCTCCTGCGCCACGGGCACCAGGTCCACCACGGGTCCGCCCCCCGTCCCGCCCAGCCGCGGGGCCCACTGCGCAGACCGCAGCAGGACCCTCTGGTACGGGCCCCGCGAGTCCGCGGTGTACTGGGGATCGATGTTCTCGATGAACGGCCAGACCACCACGAGCACCTCCGCCCCCTGTGTGCGGGCGAGGGCGAGGGTGCGGTGGAGGACGTCGTCGAACTCCTCCGTCGTCAGGCGGGGCCGCTTCTTTCCGTCGCCCGCGGGGGCGGGGGGCCGCGACGCTCCCAGGGCCCCCCACGCCATCCGCGCCACGCTCGACCACGCGAGCCAGCGCGGCGGGCGGACGGCGCGGAGCAGCGCGGCGTGCTCCAGGTCGCTCATCCCATCCCACTCCGAGCCGTCGTTCCACCCGAAGTTCAGGACCACCAGGTCCGCCCCCAGCTCCGCCCCCCGCGTCTCGAGGAAGCGCAGGCCCTGGTAGAGCGAGTAGCCCGGGACCCCGGCGTTGACGCACTCGACGGCCGCCCCCGGGAAGTGGTCGCGCAGGGCCTGCTCGATGACCTCGGCGAACGTCTCGCTCCGCTGCAGGCCGAACCCGAACGTGCACGAGTCGCCCAGGAACAGGATGCGGAGCTGCCCGGGGGGCTTGGGGAGGGCGATCTCGTGGTCCTCGCGAAGGTGCTGGGCGTTGGCGATCCGCCCGCGGAAGGGGTAGGCGTCGTCGGGCAGCGTTGCCCCCGGCGCCAGCCGCCAGAACAGCTCGGGGTCGTTCTCGAGGATCCCCGCCAACTGGTGCAGGCCCATCCGCTCCAGCTCGCTGACGTCCTGCTCGAAGCGCATCGTGCCCGCGGGCCGGTGAACGAAGCGGGCGACGGTCTCCGCCGCCCCCAGCGCCAGCAGCAGCGACGCGGCCGCCAGCAGCAGCTTGAACCGCAGGCGGCCCGGGCGGGCAGCGGCGGCGGCCAGGGCGCACGGGGGATCCACGGGGGCGGGGGACGGTCCGGCGGTGGAGGACTTCGCGGCCATGGGATTGGTACGCTCCTGGACCCGATCCTACGGATCGGTCCCCCCCGGGTCAATCCGACCTCGCTCGCCCGGTGCACGACCGTACCTGCTCCCCACCGGCCCCGGGTCCGCGTGGAAAGCCGTTCGCTCCCGGGCCTACCATGAATCGAGGGAAGTTCAGCGAGACTTCGCCCTTCGCCAGGGAGCGAATGAAGGAGCACAGCGCGGCGGCCGCTGCTCAACGGCCGCCGCGAAACAGAGAGACCGCTTCGAGGGATCTCCGGGCGGCCCACCGCGGGCCGCCCGGTTCTTTTCTCGCCGCTACGCCGCCTGCACCTTGCGGGCGGGGCGGCGGAGGATGACGGCGGTGGGGGAGGCGTGGGCCATCTGCAGCCCGTGGTTCGCGCAGAACACGCGGAAGGTGCGATGGCTGTAGAAGCTGCAGTGGCTGGGCGGGGTGACGTACCGCCACCGCGCGAACCCCCCCTGGCGCTCGGGGACCTCCATGTCCGTGTGGACCATCACCAGCCCCCCGGGGACGGTGAGGCGGCAGAGTTCCAGGAGGATAGGGAGCGGCTCGGGGAGGTGCTCGAAGGTCTGGTACGAGAACACCAGGTCAAAGTGCTCGTGCGGCAGGCCCAGGTCGAGGCGGCTCTCCGCAGCCCGCCCCAGCCCCCCATGCACCGGGGGGGTGACGTCCACGGACGTCACGTCGTGGCCGCGTTCCGCGAGGGCGAAGGGCCCCGCGCTGCAGCCGGTCCCGAAGTCCAGGATGCGGAGGGAACTGCCGGGCCCGATGAGTTCGAGGGCGGGTTCGAGGAACTCCCCGGAACCCCTGCCCCACTGGGAGGCCCCGAGCGACGGGGCGGGGTGGTGATCGGCCGCGTGGTCGTCGGTGATGCAGGGGGCGAAGACGAACCCGCAGATCCCGCACTCGACGAACTGATACCCCTGCACGTGATCCCGTGATCGCAGGGACGGGCTGCCGCACATCCTGCATGTCGCTTGCATGGGGCCGACTCCCCGGGCGCCTCGCCGCTCTCGCCTCGCCCGGCGCGCGGGGCGAAGCGGGTCGCCCCACCGGTCCCCGCGGCGCGGCGAACGCCCCCCGCACGCGGTCGTCGCGGTCAGGCGGCCGGGGATTCTAGTGCGGTCCCCGCGCCATTTCTCATCCACGTCCCTCCGACGATCAAAAAATTCCCCCCGGCGCCGACACCCCCGCTCCCGAGGACGCCCGGTTCCCCGTTTCTCGCGCCAAAGCCCCCTTGTTAAAATGAGCAACTTTGGTAAGCTATACCACATGGGCAGTTTAAGGTGATGCCGCGGGCATGACGATACAAGCCGTAGTGCCCGTGGTCGTGCCGAGGACGACGCCCGCCGCCCGCTCCCCCCCGGCGGCCGTCCGCGGAGCGGGCGGGGCGGCGGCGGGGGGCGCAACGTGAGGAGCACGGACCCATGAAGCATAAACCGGTGTACACCACGGGCGAGGCGGCCGAGGTCTGCCAGCTCTCGCAGCAGACCATCATCCGCTGCTTCGACAGCGGCAAGCTCAAGGGCTTCCGCGTCCCGGGCAGCAAGTTCCGCCGCATCCCCCACCCCGAACTCCTCCGCTTCATGAAGGACAACGGCATCCCGTTGCAGGGGCTGGACGAGAACGTCATCCGCGTCCTGGTGGTGGACGACGCCCCCGAGATCGTCGAGCTGTTCGTGGACGTGCTGCAGGAGGACCCGCGGTTCGAGGTCGCCACGGCGATGACGGGGTACGACGCGGGCGTGATGACCCAGCAGTTCCGCCCCGACATCGTCGTGCTCGACTACATGCTCCCCGACATCAACGGCAACGTGGTGTGCAAGACCATCCGCCAGAACCCCGAGCTGAACCACATGAAGATCCTCATCATCTCCGGGATGGTGAACCCCGCGGAGGTCGATACCCTCCTCGCCGCCGGGGCCAACGACTTCATCAAAAAGCCGTTCAACATCGAGCAGGTCATCCAGCGGATCGTGGAACTCGTCCGCTCCTAGCGGCAGCACAGGGACGCGATGGACGACGCCGATCAACTCGACCTCTGGGTCCGCCGGGCCGACGGGATGGGGATCCCCCCCGCCCTCGCCCTCCGCGCCGCGTCCCTCGCCCGCGACCTCCGCCAGGGCGACCGCGCCACCGCCCGCTCGGCCGCCCTCGCCCTCCTCGAGTCCGATCCGGTCCTCGCTTCGTACGCCCTCACCGGTTGCGTCGGGAATGATGCTTTTCACCGCGGAGATCGCAGAGATCGCAGAGGGATGGATGCACTCCGCGAGGGGATCGCCGCGACCTCCGCGTTCCCCCCTAGCGAATCCACCGCCTCTCCCAAGCCCACCGACTGCGCCGGTGGGATCCCCCGGATGCCCCCGGAGACGTCCCCGGCGAGCCCCCTCCCTTTCCTCGCCCTGGACCGCCTGAGCGACGCGGACCTGCGGTCGCTGCTGCTCCGCGTTCCCATCGCCGTTCCGGATCCCGGCGAGCCCCCCGACGCCTGGGGCTCCGAGCGCCGCTTCTGCCTCGCCACCGCCCTCGCCGCCGAGCAGCTCGCCTCCCTGGGTCCCGCGGAGATCGCCCCGCCCGTCGCCTACGCGTGCGGGCTGCTGCACGACATCGGCCGCTGGGCCCTGCGGGCGGTCGCCCCGCGAAGCGTCGCCCGCGCCGCCGCCGCCTGCCCGGGCGCCGATGACGTCTGCGACGGGGAGCGGCGCGTGCTGGGGATCGACCACGCCACCTTCGCCAAACGCCTCGCCGAACGCTGGGCGTGGCCCGACGGGCTGCGGGACGTCCTGTGGCTCCACCACGCCCCGCTCGAGGGCCTCCCCCCCGGCCTCCCGCACCGCCCGCTGGTGGAGCTGGTGGCCCTGGCGGCCGCCGTCGCGCGGACCCTCACCCATCCCGACGAAACGCCCCCCCGCGACGAGCCCTCCGCCCGCGCCCAGCGCTGCGGGATCTCCGAAGCGGACCTTCAGAACGTGCTCGCCCGCCTGCCCGACCTCCTCGCGCAGCGCGAGGCGGCGGTGCGGGGGAACGATGCGGCCCACGCGTTCCCGACCGCCGCGGACCCTCCGCTCCTTCTCGCCGCCCTCACCGCGCGAAACGACGAACTCCTCCACGACGCCGACGCCCTCCGCGCCGCCGCCGACCGCGACACCGCCCACGCCGCCGCCTTCGCCACGCTCCACGACCTCCTGACCCGCCTGCCCGCCAACCCCGACGCCGCCGCGGCGCTGGAGCGCCTCGCCCACGCCCTGCCGCTGTCGGGCATCGACCCCGAGGCCCTCTACGCCGTCCTCCCCGCGCCCTCCGAACTGCTGGCCTATCGGCCGCTCGGGCGACAGGACGGGCAGTGGCGGCGGATGGCGCTGGCGCCCGGGGACGATCCGCCCAACCCCGCCCCCCGCGGCTGGGCGAGCGAGACGCTCTGCGCCCGCCTCACCGATCCCTCGCAACTGGGCGAGTGGCTCGACCCGCTCGCCTGCGAGCACCTCCCGCTGGTCCATCACGGCCGCTGGGTGGGCGGGGTGCTCGTGTGCGGCGCGGCGGTCAAAGACGTGGTTGCTCCGCTCCGCTCCGCAAACCACGGCACCCGGCCCCGAGGTGCAGCGGACGCCCCCCCGCCCCTCCTCGATGCCGCCGCCGCCGTGCTCGCCCTGGTACAGCGCACCCGCAGCACCGCCGAACTCAGCGAGCAGCTCGCGGCGGCGTCCCACGCCCTCGCCGCCGCCCGCGACGCCGCCGGGGAGCGGCGAACCTTCGCCACCATCGGCGACATGGCCGCCGGGGCCGCCCACGAGATCAACAACCCCCTCGCCGTCATCTCCGGCCGCGCCCAACTCATGGCCGAACGCGCCGTCCACGAGCGCGACCAGCGGACCTGGAAGCTCATCGCCGACCAGGCCCAGCGGGTCAGCGACATCATCACCGAACTCATGGCCTTCGCCGCGCCCCCCGAGCCCCAACGATCGGTCGTCGACGTCCGCGAGCTGCTCGCCTCCGCGGCCGCCGCCTTCCGGAAGTCCCCTCATGCTAAAGCCGCCGCCGCTACGGTCGATATAACCGTTGTAGACGGTACGCCGCCCGCGGATACGGACCCCGAGCAGATGCGGGCGGTCCTGGCGGAACTGCTGGACAACGCCGCCCACGCCGCCCGCGACGCGGACCTCACCGTCCGCCTGCGGGCCGAGGGCGAGGAGAACGGATCGAGGATCCGCTTCACCGTGGCCGACGATGGGTGCGGCATGGACGCCGCGACGCTCGCCGCCGCCTTCACGCCGTTCTTCTCCGCCCACCCGGCGGGGCGGAGGCGAGGCCTGGGACTGCCCCGGGTCAAGCGGCTGGTGGAGAACCACGGCGGACGGATCCGCCTCCGCTCGAGCCCGGGACGCGGAACCACCGTGACGTTCTCCGTCCCCGCCGCACGGGGCGCGTGACACGCCTCCCCGTGCGGGTCCCCGCCAGGGTTTGCGAAGCGCAGCGGCCTGCCACGGCGTGGCCCTGGGCACGCCGGGAGTAACGCTCCCCCCGCACCGCCGAAGATGTCCCTGGGACGCACATGAGATCACTTGGAGACCCCCATGCTCGCACAGCGCAGCCAACCGAAGGTCCTGGTCGTCGACGATGAGCCCCAGCTCCGCGAACTGCTCACCGACGCCCTGTCCGACCTGGGCGTCCAGCTCCACGTCGTCGCCAGCGGCTCCGAGGCCATCCGCCACGCCATGCTCCAGCGCCCCGACCTGCTGGTGACCGACCTGTACCTGGGCGACTGCAGCGGGATGGACGTCATCGACTCCCTCCGCGAGCACACCGCCGACCTGCCCGCCGTCGTCATCACCGGCCACCGCGACCCCGAGACGCTCGCGGCGGCGTCGCGGACGCGGCCGGTGGAACTCATGACCAAGCCCCTCGACCTCGACCGCCTGCGGGCGACGGTGCAGACGGAGCTGCGGCGGCAGGAGGAGCAGCGGCGGAGCGAGCGGCGGACGCGGCGGCTGCGGCACCTGGCGAAGCGGACCAACCAGCAGCGCCGGACCGTCTCCCGCCAGCTCGAGACCACCTGCGCGGACCTGACCGACAGCTACCGCTCCCTGGGCGAGCAGATGGCGAAGCAGCAGGCCGCCCTGGACTACCACCGCGAACTGCTGGCGGCGAAGAACGACGACGACGTCTTCCGCGCCCTGTTCCGCCTGTTCGTGCAGCACTCGGGCGTCGTCTTCGGGGCCGCCCTCGTCTGCAACGCCGACGCCGAACTCCAGATGGCCGGGCGGTTCGGCGTCCCGCAGCCGGACTCCGCCCACTTCTGCCGCAAGCTCGCCGACCCCGTCATCGACCGCACGCTCCGCGACCCGCGGATCCACCTCTTCGACGCCACCGACCACACCGAGGAGTTCCCCGAGGACATCCGCCAGTACCTCGTGGGCGTCACCATCCTCGCCATCCCGCTGCTGCCGGAGGCGGGGGAGATGATCGGGGTGGTCGTGCTCTACCGCAAGGGCGAGCAGCCCTTCACCGATGCGGACCTCGAACTCGCCGAGATGGTCGCCCCCCCCACCGCCATCGCGGTGCGGCGGAACGACTGATACGCGATCCCGCTACTGCCTCGCAGAAAAGCCGGGTGCCACGGCTGCGCTGTTTGCAGCCGTGCTTTCGCGAAGACACGGCTGCAAACAGCGCAGCCGTGGCACCCACGTCAGACCCGGGTCGCGCAAGAACTCCCTGGGAGGCGTATACGGCCCGCCTACCCCAGCGGGGGAGGCGCGGAGGGCGAGTCGCCGTCGTTCCCCAGGGGCGGAGGCGCACTGACCGCCCCCACCGCCACGGGCGCCGGACCCGCCGCCGCCAGCGCCGGGGGCCTCGCCTTGGCCTTGCGGGCCCGCACGTACAGCAGCACCGCCGGAACCGCCGCCGCCACCAGCAGCGAGATCCCCAGCAGCGGGCGATACCAGATCCACCCCAGCGCGATCACGGTCAACGTCAGCACCAGCCCCAGCGGGACGGCGATCAGGAGGATCACGCCCCCCGCCAGGCTCCCCAGGGCGGGGACGACGTCGGCGAGCACGCGCAGCGGGTGGAGGATCAGCGAGATCCCGATGATCATCGCCAACAGCCCGCCCCCGCGCAGCAGCCACGCCAGCGTGCTGTTCTCGCTCTGGGCCTGCTGGAACATCGCCTCCTTGCTGTGCTCCCCGACCTGCAGCAGCTCGATCGTCCCGTAGTCCATCGGCTGGGGGCGGAACGTGTCGCCCGCCTGCTGGGCGACGACGCTCACGACGGTGGGCTTCACGACCTGCCAGCGGACGCGGACGTCGCCCACCTGCGGACTGGCGGTGCCGGCGGCGAGGTACACCCATTCGCCGCTACGGCTGATCGGCCGCCCGGACCCCAGCGCCTGCTTCACCTTCGCCTCCAGCTCCCCCGCCAGGGCGAGGGGCTCCTCGTCCTCGATCATCGCCAGCAGCGAGTCCGACAGGCGGTAGTCGCCCAGGTGCACGCGGGTGGGCGTCCAGGACCCGCCGCGGTAGGGCATGGCGGGGTTGGCGTGCCCGGTTTCGTGGAACTTCGAGGAGTCCTGCGGGTGGGCGCTCCACTGCTGGGCATAGGTGTACTCGGTGATCCTCCGCGTCCCGCCCCCGAGCTTCTTCTCCTCGCGGGTCCGCTGGTTCTCGACCCACTGGTACATCTCGACCTGGCGGACCAGCCGCAGGGTGTCGGTGAGCTTGACCCCGAACTGGGCGTCCTCGACGGGGTCCTCGGTGAAGGCCCGCCCCGTCACGTGCACGAGCTGGCCCTCCCGGGACGTGTCCACCGGACTGGCGGGGGTCGTGACGACCATCTGGGCCCCGGTGCTGAGGTCGCGGGCGCGCTTGACGGCCCGGCCCTCGTTCCAGAACAGCAGCACCACCGCCGCCGCCATCAGGATGAACCCGAAGAGGATCCCCTTGAGGGACTGCCGGATCCGCGTGAACCACGAGACCGAGGTAATCTCCACCGCCATGTCGCTCTCCTTTCGCCGTTAACGCGTCCAATCGCCGTCCAGCCGTAGGGCGTGCACGCGGCTCCGCTGCGCTCCGCCACATGCGCCCCACTATACCGTCTACGCCAAAGTGCAGCGCGGGGTGCCACCCTCAAGCGGCGCTGTTTGCCGCTTGGGGGTGCTACGGCGTGGCAGGCGCAACACCCCCAAGCCGCGAACAGCATGCGGCTTGAGGGTGGCACCCAGTGGGGCGCGTAAGGATAGCCGGTCCACTACATCCCTGCGCGTTCTGCAATCAGCGCGTCGAATCGCCGTCCAGCAGGTCGCCCAGCCCCCCGAGGACCGAGCCTTCGCCCTTGCGGGACCCGCCCGCGCGGGGGGCGGCGGCGATGATGCGGTTGGCGAGGCGGGAGAAGGGCAGCGACTGCAGCCACACCTTCCCGTGCCCCGAGAGCGTCGCGAGGAACAGCCCCTCCCCGCCGAAGATCATGCTCTTGAGGTTGCCCGCCATCTGGATGTCGTACGTGATCCCGCGGGTGAAGCCCACGAGGCACCCGGTGTCCACCCGCAGCGTCTGCCCGGTGAGTTCGCGCTCGATGATCGTCCCGCAGGCGTGGCAGAAGGCCCACCCGTCCCCGCTGAGCTTCTGGAGGATGAACCCCTCGCCCCCGAAGAAGCCCGCCCCCAGGCGGCGGTTGAAGGTGATGTCCACCCGCGTCCCCATGGCCGCACAGAGGAACGCGTCCTTCTGGCAGGTGACCTCGCCCCCGACGTCGGCGAGGTTCACGGGGATGATCTTGCCCGGGTAGGGCGCGGCGAAGGCGACGTGGCTCTTGCCGCCCGCGCGGTTGGTGAAGTGCGTCAGGAACAGCGACTCGCCCGTGAGGACGCGCTTGCCCACCGACAGCAGCTTGCCCATGAACCCTTCGTCGGGCTTGGACCCGTCGCCCATGCGGGCCTGGAAGTCGATCCCGTCCTCCATGTAGTTCATGGCCCCGGCCTCGGCGACGACGGTCTCGCCCGGGTCGAGTTCGACGATGACGCACTGCATGTCGTCCCCGATGATCTCGAAGTCGATCTCGTGCGACCGCCCGCGCGGGGGGGCGATGGGCGGGGGGACGTGGGCAGCCTGGGGGAACAGGGTCGCCACGGTCTGCGCGGGGGCCCAGTCGGCCATGCCCTGCGTCCAGACCCGGTCCGCCGGGGCCACCTGCCCCGCCCCCACCAGCCGCTGCAACTCCACGATCTCGACGGGCCCAAGCTGCTGCGTGCCCTTCGCGTAGTACCACTGACTCATGCTCGACACCCTTTCCAACGACGGGTCGCCCGCCGCGCAACGCGTACAACATATCCCGCCCCCACAACCGGAGCAAGCCCCGCCGCACCCCCCCGCGGGGTGTGACCGAAAAGCGGTGGGGGGCGATGCGGAGGGGGACTG
>JAWLCQ010000082.1:0-19537 GCA_041687095.1 Phycisphaerae bacterium
ATCGAGTGATCGCCCAGGACTCTGGTGAACCAGCTTGTCTCATGAGCCATCATATGGGCGCACCCTGATTGCGACATTATTAAAGTGACGCTCAATAACCAGTCAACCAGTCAACCAGTCAACCAAGCTTCGTTGTAGTGCTAGTCGGCGGGGGAGAACTCGTCCTTGCCCGCCCCGCACTCCGGGCACACCCAGTCGTCGGGGACGTCGGCGAAGGCGGTCCCGGGCTCCACGCCGTTGTCCGGATCGCCCGTCTCGGGATCGTACACGTATCCGCAGAGATCGCACACGTACTTCTGCATGACTCAGCCTTTCTGCGCTGGGGGTCCGGTCAGTTCCTCTGCCTCCGCGGAGGCCACCGCATTATGCTGCCAAGGGCCCCGTCCGTCAACCCGCCCGCCGCTACCGGGTGCACGACCGTACCTGCGCAGTGGACCCCGCCGTGGCGCCCGGCCAGAGGAAGGGGAGAGAAAGGGATTACACAGATTGATGGGATTACACAGATGAGTTTATGTCCATCGGAGGTTGCGCCGAGAATGAGGACGCGCGATTTACTCCCAATCTGTGCAATCTCTCAAATCTTCGTAATCCCCCTCTCTCCGGCCCCAATGGCCAGACCGTACGTTACTGCGCCGGTACGATTGTGCGCCCCGCCGCTACCAGATCAGCCGGCGGATGTCGTTGAACGTCACCGCCACGAACACCCCCAGCAGCAGCACGAGCCCGGCGACCTGGATGATGTTCATGACCTGCACGGGCAGCGGGCGCCCGCGGACCTTCTCGATCAGCAGGAACACCGCGTGCCCCCCGTCCACGACGGGGATGGGGAGGAAGTTGAACACCGCGATCGTCGCCGACAGGAACGCCAGCAGCCAGATGAACTCGATCACGCCCTGCCGGGCGGCCGAGATCGCCAACCCCCCGATGCCCACCGGGCCCATCGTGCCCGTCAGCGGGACCGTGCCCGTGAACAGCGACCGCAGCGAGGCGTACGTCATGAGGATGAACCGCCCCGTCTCCCGCACGCCCCAGGCGAGGGCCTTCAGCGGGTTGCTCATCTGCACGGTGACGGACACGGGCAGCAGCACCGCCGAGGACCCCGCCCCGAAGAGCGCCAGCTCGTAGTCGGCGGGGTCGAAGACCTCGGGGGTGAGCGTCCCGATCTCGACGGTCTGCTCCTCGCCCCCGACGAGCAGGACGAGGGAGAGGTCGCGGCCCTGGCTGGTGCGGAGCACCTGGAACAGGTCGTACCAGTTGGACACGGCGTGGCGGGCGGGGGGGCCGCCGTTGGGGTCGGAGACCTCGACGCCCGCGATCGTGCTGTCGGCGAGGATGCCCGCTTGGGCGGCGGGCGAACCCGGGCGCACGCTGGCGATCACGGGGTGTTCGAGGTCCGGCAGCGGGCGGATGCCCAGCAGGATCTGCCCGTCCTTCTCGGTCGGGCGGATGGACGTGGTGACGCGCTGCCCGTCGCGGAGGACGACGAGGGGCGTCTCCTGGTTCACGAACTCGCGGTTCCAGTAACGCAGGTCGCGGAACGTCGGGGCCCCGCGGTCGCCGTAGTTCACCAGGATGTCCCCGGGCTCGAGGTCGGCGCTCTCGGCGGGCCCCCCGGCGATGGAGTCGACCTTCAGGCGGGGGACCAGGCCCAGGAGGTCGAGCATCAGGTCGCTCCCCGCCGAGTACACCTCCGCGGTCTTGCGCTCCATGTCCTCGCCCGCGGGAGTGCGGATCATGCGGTTCGCATCGCCGTCGATGACGATGGCCCCTTCGATCCGCTCGCCCCGGCGGTCATAGAGAACGGCCGAGCGGCTGCGGAGGGAGGGGCGGACGTCGGCGGTGAGGGTCTGCGTCTCGCCCTCGCCCGTCGCACGCTCGACGGTGACGGGGACGGGTGTGGCGTCGAAGGCGTCCTGCAGCCGCGAGATGTCCCAGTGGTGCTCGATGGGCGTGCCCGCGACGGCGACGATGCGGTCACCGGTCTTAAAGGGCGTCTCGTCGCTGTCCAGGACGTACAGTTCGGTCCCCATGGCCGGGGCGATCCCGAAGCCCAGCGTCCCCTCGGGCATGCTGCGGACGCCCAGTTGGGTCGTCCCGATCCACTCCTGCCCGTCGATCTCGCGGGCGACGGTGAGTTCGAACTGCCGGTCCCGGGGGGCGAGGACGGCCTTCATCTTCAGCAGGTCGAACCGCGACAGCTCGTCCCCGTCGAGGGCGACGAGGCGGTCGCCCTCCTGGAGGCCGATGCTGTCGGCGGGGCGGGTCGTGGGGGCGGTGTCGCCGCCGGTGGGGTGCTGCCAGGCGATCTGCACCTCCGACGCGGGGAACCCCGGGAGCGTGTACCCGACGATGGGGGCGATGAAGCTCTTGCCCACCAGGGCGATGATGACGAACAGCACCGCCGCCAGGACGACGTTCATGACCACCCCGGCGGAGATGACCAGGAAGCGGGCGCCCACGGACTTGTTGTTGTACGCGCGGGGGTCGCCCTGGCCCTCCTCGAGGGGCTTGAAGTCCTCCTGCCCGAGCATCTTGACGTACCCCCCGAAGGGGATGGCGTTGACGCAGTAGTCGGTCTCCTTCCCGCGGTACCCGAACAGGCGGGGCCCGAAGCCCAGGGCGAACCGTTCGACCTTGATCCCGACGGCGCGGGCGGCGAGGAAGTGCCCGCCCTCGTGTACGAAGATCACCAGGCCCAGGCCCAGCGCAAACCACAGGATCGGCCAGACCCAGTCGGTGAAGAGGGCGGCAAGACTGAAAGCGAGGATGTCATCCATGGGCGTTTACTTTCTCCGGTGTCCGTACGGTCTTATCGGCAGACGGCGCGGTTCTCTGCGGTCCGGCCGGTCCCCCCGAGGGGAAAATGCCTGTTCGAAGCGAGAACTCGTGTCGAAGCCTCGCGTTTCGCATCCGCGCCCTGCGGCGGCCGGGGCGGCAGGGCCCGCGGGGGAGGCTTACTCGGTAGGCGGGTCGATCGCCTCCCGGACCCTCCGGCGGGCCCAGCGGTCGGCGGCCTGCAGGGCGTCCAGTGTTACTTCCCCCGTCGGGGGGGCTTGGTTCATGGTATCCGCCACCAATTCCACGATCCGGCCGAAGGGGATGGCCCCGTCGAGAAAAGCGGCGACGGCGGATTCGTTGGCGGAGTTGAGGACCGCTCCGGCGGTGCCGCCGCGGCGGATGGCGTCGTACCCGAGTTCGACGGCGGCGGCGAAGCGGCCCTCGAGGGGTCGGAACGTCAGCGCCCCCACGCGGGCGAGGTCCAGGGGGGGCACGTCACGACAGGGGCGGTCGGGGTAGCACAGGGCGTAGGCGATGGGGGTCATCATGTCCGGGAGGCCCATCTGGGCGATGACGGACCCGTCGCAGAACTCGACGTACGAGTGCACCACCGACTGCGGGTGCACGACGACCCCGATCTGCTCGGGGGGCAGGTCGAACAGCCAGTGGGCCTCGACGACCTCCAAGGCCTTGTTGACCAGCGTCGCCGAGTCGATGGTGATCTTGCGGCCCATGGACCAGGTGGGGTGGGCGAGGGCGTCGTCGACGGTGGCGGCGTGGGCGGAGGCGGGGTCCCAGTCCCGCAGGGCCCCGCCCGAGGCGGTGAGGACCACGCGGCGGACCTCGGAGCGCTTCCCGGCCGCGAGGCACTGGAAGATCGCCGAGTGCTCGCTGTCCACGGGCAGGACGGGGACGTGGGCGGCGCGGGCGGCGGGCATGACGATGGCCCCGGCCATCACGAGCGTTTCCTTGTTCGCGATCGCCAGGCGCGCCCCGCGCTCGATCCCCACCAGCGTCGCCTCCAGCCCCGCCGATCCGACCACGCCCGACAGCAGGATGTCGCACTCGGCGAGGCGGACCATGTCGGTCATGGCGTGTGGGCCGACGAGGAGCTTCACGTCGCGGGGCACAGCGCGGCGGAGGGCGTCGGCGTGCTGCTCGTCGGCGAGGGCGACGAGGGGCGGGCGGAACTCGCGGACCTGCTCGGCGAGCAGTTGCCAGTTCCCGCCCCCCGCCAGGGCGCAGGGGGCGTACCCGGGCAGCGCGCGGAGGACCTCCAGCGTCTGACGCCCGATGCTTCCGGTCGATCCCAGGATGGCGATACGGCGTTGGCTCATAGGGGCAGTCCCGCCCAGCGGCGGCGAATCCCGATAGTGTACCGGATTCCCCGCCGGGATCAATCGGCAGCGCGCGGGGGAGGGGACGGCAGGACGAAGGGCTGCCGGGTCTAGTGGATGGAGATCCGGCAGCCCGCGGGGGAGGGGGCGACAGTGGAGCCTCGACCTCGCGCAGGGAAAATGCCCACGGGGCGCAGTCTGCCCCGTGGGACGGCCTGGGCAACCGGACCGTCCCGGTCCTGGAGAGCGCCCCGCACAGGGACGCTCCCCATGCGCATGCGACGGGGGTCTCCTGACCCCCGTCGTCCGGGAAGGGCGAAGGACGCCACCGCGCCAGCGCTGTTGGATCGCCCCCTTTCGCGGCGGCCGCTGGGTCCTGAGCCTGTCGAAGGGCCGCCGCGATCCATGGGCCGCCATCACGCTCCGCGGAACGCCGCGCGAGCGTTCCAGGACGACGGGGGTCAGGAGACCCCCGTCGCAGATGTGCGCGATCGCCCTGGTTCCCGGCTCCTGATTCCTGGTTCCTGGTTCCCGGCTTGCCTGCGCTTCGGAAAAGGGGACAGGCACCTGCGCGGCGAACGACGTGCCGCTCCGGAGCCCGTCCCCTTTTCCCGGTTCCCGGTTCCTGGCTCCTGGTTCCCGGTTCCTGGCTCCTGGCTCCCCGGTTCCCGGTTCCCGGCTCCTGGTTCCCGCCGCCCGCCGTTGCCCGTATAATTCCTCGCACCATGGACGAACGATTCACCTACGACGAGTTGATCTATCGCGGCCGCGTCGCGGACTTCCACCAGGTGGGCGTGCGCATGCCCGGAGGGCGGGTGGTCCGCAGGGACTTCGTGCACTACGGCGGGGCGGCCGTCATCCTGCCCGTGCTGGACGACGGGTCCATCGTGCTCATTCGCAACCGCCGCTTCGCCGTCAACGAGCACCTGCTGGAACTCCCCGCCGGGATGCTGAACGACGGGGAGGATCCCCTCGCCGCCGCCGCCCGCGAGCTGACGGAGGAGACCGGCTACACCGCCGGCCGCATCGAGCCCCTGGGCACGTTCTTCACCAGCCCCGGGTCCAGCGACGAGAACATGCACGCGTTCCTGGCGCAGGACCTGTCCAACGGCCCGCAGGCGTTGGAGGACTACGAGCAGATCACCGTGGAGGTCCACTCCGACGCCGCCGTTCGCGAGCGGGTCCGCGAGGGGACGCTGCACGACGGCAAGAGCATCGGGGCGCTGTGCCTGTACTGGCTGCGGAAGGGGGGCATCTGAATGGGCATGCACGACCGGACGTACTGGCGGGACGAGGACGGCGGGGGGGGCGGAGGGATGGGGCGGCACATCGGGATCGGCCTGCCGAAACCGACGTACGTCGTCAAGTCGCTGCTGATCGTGAACCTGCTCGTCTTCGTGCTGCAGGTGTTCCTGGACACTAACGGCACGATGACGCGGGCGCTGGGCGTCACGGCGGGCGCGTGGTGGCAGGTGTGGCGGTACGTGACGTTCCAGTTCCTGCACGGGGACTTCTGGCACATCGCGCTGAACATGCTGGGCCTGTACATGCTGGGCACCCCGCTGGAGAACCACTGGGGGCCGCGGCGGTTCACCTGGTTCTACCTCACGTGCGGGGTCGTGGCGGGGGTGGCGTACGTGGCGATCGTGTGGGCCTTGCAGCCGGGGCTGAGCTTCATCCCGCTGATCGGGGCGTCGGGCGGGGTGTTCGGGATCATCCTGGCGTGTGCGGTCCTGTTCCCGCACTTCATGCTGATCCTGCTGTTCTTCCCGGTCCCGATCCGCCTGGCGGCGGGGTTGATCTTCGGGGGGATGCTGCTGCTGGTCACGCAGTCGCTCATGCGCGGGAGCGTGGGGGACGCCCTGAGCGACGTGGCCCATCTGGGCGGGGCGCTGGCGGCGGCGGTGTGGATCTGGGTGATCCCCCGCATGCGGGGCGCCGCCGGGGGGATCCGGCAGGCCCGCAAGAAGGGCTCGTGGGAGCGCAAGATGCGTTCCCGCGAGGAGGATGAGGCCGAGATCGACCGCATCCTCGACAAGATCAAGCGCGGAGGCCTTCACTCGCTGTCCCACCGCGAGAAGCGCACCCTTCAGGACGCCACCCGCCGCCGCCGCGAAGAGGACGACCGCATCGGCCGCCTGTAAGGCGCGCTCCGTAACCGTTCACGCCCTTCGCAAACAGCAGCGAAGGCGTGAAGAAGAGGGGCCGCCGGGATCCGCGGCGGGGTAGGCGCAGGCGGGAGAGGCACAGCGCGGGCTGCGCCCGCTCCCAATTTCGATTTCCGATTTTGGATTTTCGATTGGGCTGTCGCCCCTGCCACGGCCCCAATCGAAGTGAGCGCCGTTTGACGACCGGGGAACATCCTCGAAAATGCGAGGATCCTGCGCGTTTGCAGTGCAGGGAGCCTCGTAAAAGGGGACTGGCTCCGTAGCGGCATGCTTCTTGCCGCGCAGGTGCCTGTCCCCTTTTGCGAGGCGGTGCGGGGCTCCTCGCCCGCACCCCGTGAACGGTTACTGAGAATCAAAGGGGATGCCTCCTACTCCCGCCACTGCATCGTGACGCGCTCGGTTTCGATGGCTCGGCTGCGGTGGAGTTCGATCTGACGGCGAAGCATGCGCCCCGCGGCACGGCCGATCTCGGTGACCGGAAGCGCCAGGGCGGTCTGCCCCTCCAAGGGATCGTCGTCCGTCACGCCCAGCAGCCGCACCCCATCCCACCGTGCCTCGCGGAGGCCTCGCAGCGCCCCTCGCGCCAAGGGCGTTCCCGAGGCGAGAAGCACATCGGCGTCGGGGCAGGCGTGGAGCAGTCGCATGGCCTCGCGGCAGCCGAAGGCCTCGTCCACGTCGTCGTGATCGGCGAGGACGATGCGCTCGGGGGGCACGGGCAGCCCTTCTCGCTCCAGCCGCCTGAGCACCTGGTCAAGGACGTGCCCGTCCTCACCGCTCGCGCCCCGCCCCATCTCGATGGTGCCCAGGAAGCACGGCCGTCGCGCCCCCCACAGCCCGAGCCGCTCCGCCACCATCTCCGCCGCCCGCGCGTTGTCCTGAACCACGCGCGGGTAGGACGCCCGATACCCGCGCCCGATCACCACGGTCGGGAGCCCCATCTCCCACAGCGCGGCCATCTCCTCCTCGCTGAGGCGGGCGTTGACGGCGAGGGCGTGCAGGAAGCCCCCGTCCACCATCTGCCGCAGGCGGGCGAAGCGCGTGGGCTTCCACTCCTCCGCCGCCGGGATCGCCGTCAACTGCGTCATGTAGCCCCGCGGGGGGCACAGCTCCTCGGACAGGCCGCGGAAGAGCTTGCAGACGTAGGGGTGGCTGAGGTCAAAGAAGTCGTGGACGACCACCCCGACCTCGATCAGCCCGGTGAGGCGGCGGGTGGGGTCGGCGAGGAAGGTCCCGCGGCCCGGGCGGGCGACGAGGAGGCCCTCATCCACCAGGGCGCGGATGGCCTTACGGAGCGTGATGGGATGCACGCCGTATGACTCGGCGAGCACGCGGTTGCCCGGCAGCCGGCCCGTGGCGAAGCGGCCGCGAAGAATGTCGCACCGCAGCCGCTGCGCGACCTCGGGATGCTTGGGCGCCGTATCGGCAGAAGTTTTTTCCTGGTTCACCATTTACCTATAGTCCGGTACATAGTACAGTACCGCGCGGCCAGCCGGATGGCAACCCGGTCGGCGTGCGGAAAAAACCGGTCGGTGACAGGATACGGGTCCCGGGACCCAATGGAAAGGGAGCGGCTGATATGAACGCGCAGCTATGGTTGAGCGGTTGGCTGGTTCTGGGACTGTGCGCGGGGGCGCTGCCGGGCGCCCCGGGGCCCGCCGCCGAGGGGCCCGCTGCCGACGCGCCCGACGTCGCCGCGGGCTACGTGTGCCCGACGCTCGCGATCCCCCACGCCTCCACGCCCCCGACGATCGACGGGGCCGTCGATGACGCCGAGTGGCAGTCCGCCTTCAGCGCCGACGCCCTCGGGACCGTTCGCGGACAACTCAGCCTCCGCCGCACGCGCTGGTGGGTCGCCTGGGATGAGAAGAACCTCTACGTCGCCATGCGCTCGCCCCTGCGGAACGGCGAGCGGCTGATCCAACGCAACCGCCTGCTGGACGGCGACGAGTCGGTCATCTGGGACGACTGCTACGAGTTCTGGATCGACGTCGGCGCCAAAACCTCCGGGGGGCACGAGTGCTACGTGCAGTACCTGGGCAACCTCGCGGGGGCCGTCTACGACAACCTCCGCCTGCCCGCCATCGGCATCCGGCGGATGGGCTACGCGGCGGGGTGGGCCCCGCGGAACCGCATCGTTGAGCGCGACGGGGTGCGGGTCTGGGAGATGGAGGTCGCCGTCCCCTTCGCCTCGCTGCAGCTCGCCAAGCCCTTCGCCCCCGGGCAGGTCGTGAAGATGGTCCTCGCCCGCAACTACAAGCGGCCGTGGGAGCAGAACTCGCTGGGCGCGTTCGGATCGACGGAGGGCTTCGCATCGCTGGTCCTGTCCAAGGACGTCCCCGCCCTGCACCTGCTGGGCGTGGGCGATCCCGCCGGGGACACCGTGGGCGTGACGCTGGCGGGGCACGACGCGAAGGGCCGCGACATCGCGTGGTCGTACGCCGACGACGCGGGCGTGAGCGAGAGCGGAACCGCCAAGGCGGGGACGGACGCACCGAAGGTGCTCGTGGACAAGCCCGCCCTCTCGCCCGCGGGGAAGGGCAGCTACCGCATCCGCGCGACCACGGACGACGGGAAGGGCGGGCGAACCGTCCTGCTCGACTGGTGCTCGCAGCGGTCGTACGGGATGGCCGACAAGCGGGCGGACGTCCTCGACGCCGCCTTCGAGGACGGCGGGCAGGTTGCCCTGGATATGGCGTACAACCCCATCCGCGATTACGTCCGCGTGACGGGGGACTTCATCGACTACGACGACCGTGCCCGCATCGCCAAGGGCATCGCGACGGTCACCGATGAGTCGGGCAAGGTGCTCGCGACGCAGGAACTGACCATCGACGACAAGGCGTACATGCGCGGCGTGCTCCGCCCGGGCGAACTGACGCCCGGCAAGTACCTCGCGAAGCTCACCTGCCTCGACGCCGCCGGTGAAACCGTCCTCCAGCGCGAGAAGGACTTCCTCCGCCGCGACCACGCCAAGGAGTTCGCTTGGTGGAACACCAAGCACGGCCGCCTCGATACCCGCGTCCCCAGCCCCTGGACGCCGGTGGCGTACAAGGACGGCGTGCTGGGCGTCTGGGGCCGCGAGATGAAGGTCGGGCCCGAAGGCCTGCCGGAATCCATCACCACACAGGAATTGCCCATGCTTCGCGGGCCCGTCCAGATGGAGGTGACGTTGCCCGACGCGGCCGCGAATCTGGGGAATCCCTCGCCCATCGAAGTGAAGCTCGCGAGCGATCCGAGGGTGACCGCCCGCGCGGCCGCGGACCGGGGACCGGTCCGAGTCGAGTCCGAGGTGACGGCCGAGTTCGACGGGATGTACCGCGTCCGCCTGACCCTCTCGCCCCGCGACGGAAAGCCCGTCACGCTCAAGGCGGTCCGCATGGTCGTCCCCCTCGCCGCCCCCTTCGACCGCTACCTCCACGCCTCGGGCGAGGGCATCCGCTGGGGCTACGATTGCCGCTCCCTGCCCACCGAGAAGCTCGGGCCCGTCTGGGATTCCACCGTGGTCGACGGGCAGCGGATGACCGTGGGATCGTTCATCCCGTTCCTGTGGGTCGGGTGTCCCAAGGGGGGGCTCGCCTGGTTCGCCGACAGCGACCAGGGCTGGGTCCCCAACGACAAGGTCCCCGCCATCGAGATCTACCGTCCGGTACGGGGAGGGCAACTCCTTCTCGATGCCGAGAAGAAAGGGTTTGACTGGATTCAGGGCTGCGACATCGTCTTCAACTTCATCAGCAGCGACTTTGAGCTGAAGGAACCCCGCACCATCGAGTTCGCCTTCCAGGCGACCCCGGTCAAGCCGATGCACAAGGGCTGGCGGGCCGATCCGTGGTCCATCGCCGACACCTTCGCCGAGTACCAGTGCGCCCAGAAGGTCGGCTCCGATCGCCGCGCCTCGCCCGTCCCCTGGACCTTCGACGTCGACAAGTGCCGCCAGATGGTTGAGAAGCAGCACAACTCGACCAACGGGTACTGGTTCGGGATCGACAAGTACCCCGCGACGGCGGTCCCGTACTCGAGGCACAACGAGCTGGTCCCCCGCCACATGGTCCCCGAGGCCGCGTACCTCGCGGAGCACTGGAACATGCAGAACTCGTGGCACATCTTCTACGACCGGTCGATGATCGACTACTTCATCCACCACTACGCCCAGTGGTGCGAGCAGACGGGCATCGACGGGATCTACAGCGACAACGTCCGCCCCGAGCCGTGCTGGAACGTCGAGGCGGGGCGGGGCTACCGCCTGCCCGACGGGCGCGTGCAGCCGGCGTACAACCTCTTCGGCGTTCGCGAGTACTTCCTCCGCATGCGGGCGGCCTTCGATGAGCTGGGCAAGCGGGACAAGATCGTCATCCACATGACGCACAACATGGTCATCCCGTGGATCGGCGCCGCCGACATCGCCTACGAGGGCGAGGACGGCGGGATCGACCCCAAGAGCCCCCGTGACCACATGGACACCTGGCCGATCGAACGCCTCATGATGGACATCCCGCACCAGTGGGGCGTCGCGGTGAAGTTCATGCCCACCGGGCTGGGCAACGGGACGGGTTGGCCGGCGGAGCTGGTGCGGGCGAGGGCGCGGGCGTGGATGGGGCACGTGGGGCTCTTCGACATCGTCCCCGACCGTCACATCGCCAACCCCCAGTTCTTCGCCGCCCGCGACCGCTTCGGCATCGAGGCCGACGACGTGACGTTCGCGGGGTTCTGGGACGTCGAGTCGCCCGTGCGCTGCGAGGACAAGGACGTGTACGTCTCCGCGTGGAAGCGCCCGGGCAAGGTCCTGCTGCTGGTCGTCAACGAGCGCAACGCGAAGGACGCCGTGAACGCGGCGGTCCGCCTCGATCCCAAGGTGCTCGGCCTGCCCGACGCGACGGACTGGAAGGTCTACGACGCCGAGCAGCTCGCGACGTACACCGCGCTCGACGCGGACGGGAACGCGGTGAAGGTCTCCGACGCCCACGTGAAGCCCCTGGGCCTCTCGCCCGACGGGACGATCACCGTCCCGGTAGGGCGGCACGACTACCGGCAGATCATCGTCGAGGCAGAATGACGACCTCGCCCCCCAACATCCTCCTGATCCTCGCCGACCAGTGGCGGTTCGACTGCCTCGGGGCCCTCGGGCACCCGGCGGTCCGCACGCCGAACCTCGACCGCCTCGCCGAGCGCGGCGTGCTGTTCACATCGGCCTACGCGCCGACCACGCCCTGCGGGCCCGCGCGGGCGTCGGTGTTCACCGGCCGCTACCCCGACGCGCACGGGCTGTGCAGCGGGCATAACCACCTCGACCCGCCCGACCGGCCCGTCCTGCCCGAGATGCTCCAGCAGGCGGGCTATGAGACCGCCCTGGTGGGCAAGCTGCACCTCAAGCCCCTCACCCGCCGCTACGGGTTCGCCCACTGCCTGCGGAGCGACTCGTTCTGCACACTCTACGACCCCGAGGAGGTGACGGACTCGGCCTACGTCCGCTGGCTGCGCGAGACGCTGGGCGACGACGCCTCCGCCGACCTCGTCGCCCGCTTCGACGCCGACGAGGCCGCCTTCGCCTCCGACGAGCTTCGCTTCCTGCTGGGGTCCGACGTCGTCGACGAGGCCCACCACCCGACGACGTGGACCGCCCGCGAAATCGCCCGCCTGCTCCGCGAGCTGCCCGGAACGCGCGCGGGGCGGCCTTTCCTGGTCAACTGCTCGTTCTTCGGGCCCCATCAGCCCTACCGGTGCCCGGGGCGGTGGGGGACCCTGTTCGATCCCGCCGACGTGCCCCTGCCCGCCGACTTCCACGCGACGATGGAGGACAAGCCCATCCTCCGCCACTCGTGGCTGAGCGACCACCCCGCCCGCCGCCGCGAACGCGGCTGGACCGAGGACACGTACCGCACGCTGCTGGCCGCCTACTACGGCGGGATCGCGATGATCGACCACTACGTGGGCGAGGTTCTGGGTGCGTTGGACGAGCGCGGGCTGTGGGACGACACGCTGGTGATCTTCTCGGCCGACCACGGGGACTACGCGGGGCAGTTCGGGTGCTTCTACAAGAGCATCCCCTACGAGGGCAGCGCCCACGTGCCGCTGATCGTCCACGACCCCTGCAACCCGCAGCCCGGTCGGCGGGAGGAGCGGGCGGTGAGCACGATCGACCTGTTCGCCACGCTGCTGCAGTGCGGCGGGGCGGCCGTGCCGGGGGACTCGGAGTCCCGCGACCTGCGGGACCTGCTGCTGCGCCCCAACGCCCCGTGGGATGATTCGGCGCTGCACAAGGAGGGCCCGCGTTCGCTGCTCGTCCGCGGGAAGTGGAAGCTCCTCCGCGGACCCGGCGAGGGCGGCGAGATGGCGTACGAACTGTACGACCGCACGGAGGTCCCGCTCGACGGGACGAACCGCATCGACGACCCGCGGTGCGCGGACATCGCCTTCGCACTGCGCGCGGAGCTGGACGCGTGGCACGAGCGTCAGGACGCGGCAGCGGGGCGAATGAAGTGAACGCCAAAGGGCAAGCCCCGGTCAGATCGCGAGCAGGATCCGACCGGGGCTTGCCATTTGGCGTCCGTTTCCGGGAACCGACCCGTCAACGAATGAACGGATCATACGCATCCCAAGCAATTCATGCGCACCTTTGGTTTGACGTGGTTGCTCCGCTACGCTTCGCAAACCACGGCATCCACGCATGAATCAAATGGGATGCGTATCAACCAGTGAACCAATCAACCAATCACCGGTGCGCCCACTCCGCCGAGCGCTCCAGATACCGCTTGATGCCCTCGGGCGTGACGTTCCACGGGATGTGGTTGCCGATGCACATCATGTACCCGCCGGTCATCTTCGCGGTCTCGACCATGGAGCGGACCATGGCGTCGATCTCCTGGGGGTCGTTGCGGGTGAGGATGCGGTTGTCGCCCTCCCCGGCGAGGAAGAGGTTCTTCTCGGGGTGGCGGCGCGCGAGGGCCTTGTAGTCGGTGTAGGGCTCGGAGATGATCCCGCGGGCCCCGCAGGCGAGGACGTCGTCGGCGTAGGCGTCGATGCAGCCATCGACCATGAAGATGACCTCCTTGCCCGCGTCGCGGAGCAGGCCCCAGAACTCCTCGTAGCGCGGGAAGATGTACTTGTGCATCCACGCGGGGGAGCAGACGGGCCCGCGGGCGTTGACGATGTCGTCGTGGCAGACGACGTAGTCGACGGGCAGGCGGGCGAAGGTGCGGAAGACGCGGCGGTTGATCTCGGCGAACTCGTCCATGACCCGCTCGAAGCGGTCGTCGAGGCAGCATTCGAGGAACAGCTCCCACCCGAACGTCAGCAGCGGCCACATGAACATGGTGTTGTAGAACCCGGTGCTCGCGGGCGTGTCGTCGGGGGCCCTGTCGCCCCATTCGGCGGGGTAGCGGGAGCGGTAGAGTTCGTAGAGCTTCGCCTCGTCGGAGAAGTCCTTGGCCTCGACGACGGGCAGGTCGGAGAAGTCGCCCTTGGCCAGCGGGCTGAAGGCGAAGACGTCCTCGGGGGTCTTGAAGAACGCCTCCCCGTGCTCCCAGGTGGCGGTCTCGCTGTCGCCCCAGCGGACGGTGTGCTTGTCGCTGTTGGAGCTGGGCCCGCTGGCCCCCAGGGTGGGGCGGGGCTTGGGGTCATCGGTGGCGGGGATGGACAGCGACAGGTGCGGGTACAGCTCCCGCAGGCGGAGGCGGCAGGAGCGGGGGTGGTCGTAGTAGTCGATGCCCGTGAGGTACGTCTCGGCGTCGGGGCAGGACCAGTGCTCCCAGTGGGGGATGGTCTTGGGGTTGCGGCCCAGAATGGCCATGAAGAAGGCGTTGTCGGCGTACTTGCTCATCGGGTGCTCCAGGGGGCAGGATGACGAATGACGAATGACGTCATGCGTCATTCGTCATTGCTACGCTTCCTCGTGATCCTCGGGCGTCTCGGTTCGCTGGACGCGGAGGCGGGTGATCTTGCGTTCATCGGCGGCGAGGACGGTGAAGTGGGCCCCGCGCGACTCGAGGGTCTCCCCGACGGCGGGGATGTAGCCCAGTTCGCTGAAGACGAATCCGGCGACGGTCTCGTAGTCCTCGTCGTCGGGCAGTTCGATCTCGAGGGCGTCGTTGAGTTCCTCGACGTGGACGCGGCCATCGACCTCGACGGTGCCCTCGTCCACCTGGCGAATGGAGACGGGCTCGGGGCGGTCGTACTCGTCGTCGATGTCCCCGACGATCTCCTCGAGGATGTCCTCGATGGTGACCAGGCCCGCGGTCCCGCCGTACTCGTCGAGGATGACGGCGATGTGGACCTTGCGGGCCTTGAACTCGCGGAGCAGGTCGTTGACGTGCTTGGTCTCGGGGACGAAGAAGCACTTGCGCATGAGGTGGCGCAGGTCCTTGCCGTTCTGGTTGATGGGGACGAGGAGGTCCTTGGCGTAGAGCATGCCGATGATGTTGTCGATGTCGCCCTCGTGGACGGGGACGCGGGAGTGCCCGGCCTCGGAGATCTGGCGGCAGGCCTCCTCCCAGGGCGTATCGACGGGCAGGGCGAAGATGTCGGTGCGGGGGGTCATGATCTCCCCGGCCTCGGTGTCGGCGAGTTCCATGACGGACTCGATCATCTCCGCCTCCTCCTCGTCGACGGCGCCTTCGGCGCGGCCTTCCTCGGCGGCGTAGAGGATCTCGCGTTTGGCCCCGTTCTCCTCGGGCTTGTCCGGCGCCCCGGACAGGCGGCGGATGGGGACGTCGAAGACCCGCATGAACTCGATGATCGGCAGCAGGGCGTAGCGCAGGCCCAGCAGCAGCAGGAAGGTCTTCGCCAGGACCTTCTCCCCGCCATAGTTCGCCCAGGCGTGGGGGATGGCCAGGCCGACAACGGCGATGATCCCCCCGGCCATCAGCATCGCCGCCACGGTCGGCCACACGCCGTTGCCGATCGCGTCCAGCAGATGCAGCAGCAGCACGACGAGGGTGAGGTTGCACAGGGCGCGGCAGAGCGAGACGGTCAGCCGCAGCGCGGGCAATTGGGCCTCGAATCGCTCCAGGCGTTTCTCGCCCGCAGCGCCCCCGAAGGCCTCTTCGAGCTGAACCCGGCGAAACGACCGGAGGGAGATGTCCGCCAGGGAAAAAAAACCGCATAGGGCCGGCATGATCCACACGGCCCATAAAATCGGGTCCACTTTGCCTATAGGCTCCTACAAGGGACGTTCCGTTTCGCCGGGGGCACATTGCGTCGACCGGCCGCGGGGAACGCTGTCCGCGGAGAGCCCATCCCAAAGACAGGTCTGTCCAAGCTACATAATACTCGACCCCGCCCCCATGACAAGGCCGAATTCCCGCTACTTCGCTACTTCTTCCCCAGGGCCCGCTGGCGGCGGAAGAAGTCGGTCAGGCGCTGGGCGCAGGGGTCGGCGAGGACGCCCCCGGTGACGGGGAGGCGGTGGTTGAGGCGGTCGTCGGAGCAGATGTGGTAGAGGGTGTCGACGGATCCGGCCTTGGGGTCGGCGGCCCCGTAGACCACGCGGTCGAGGCGGGCGAGGACGATGGCCCCGGCGCACATGGGGCAGGGCTCGAGGGTGACGTAGAGGGTGCACCCGGTCAGCCGCCAGTCGCCCACCGCGGCGGCGGCGGCGCGGATGGCGAGGACTTCGGCGTGGGCGGTGGGGTCGCGGTCGAGGAGGCGGCGGTTGTGCGCACCGGCGAGGAGCTGCCCGTCGCGGACGATGACGGCCCCGATGGGGACGTCATCGAGCGCGGCGGCCTGGTCGGCGAGTTCCAGGGCGGCGTACATCCAGCGTTCGTCGATCGAGGGGTTCGTGCTCACCCCGGCCATGTTACACAAGAAGGGGGGGCGAGGCCAAGAGTGGTTGACGTATGCGGATGTGTCTATACTTCAGGGACAACCATGTCGAGATGAAGGGGAAACGCCGTGATGGGGATGCACTGCGACAGCAGCGGGGGGGCTGGAGCAGGCGCAGTTCGCGGGCGGGTTGCGGCCGGCCCGCGGGAGGTGGATGGCCATGGGAGCCGACGCGAGGCGAACAATTCGCTATGGCGGGGACGCCCTGACGTATGACGCGGCCGAGAGCATCGCACGCGAGGCGATGGCCGCCTCCAGCAACGTGCTGGTGGACCTCCACCAGGCCCGGCAGGCGACGGTGGCGGGGATGGCGCGGCTGGTGGCGTTGCGGAAGGAGCTGCTCCGGCAGGGCCGCGACCTGTGCGTGACGCCCCCGGTGGGGCAGGCGGGGCAGATCTACGAGGTGTGCCGCTTCCAGAGCCTGCTCCCGTTAGGCTGAGGCGGCAGGGCCGCGATTCCGGGCGTCCCCGAAGGGACGGCCGGAGAATAGCCCAGTAGTTCACTGCTGGGGCGCGGTCGCGCGGAAGTTCAAGCCCCGGGGGGGGGCGCTTGAAAGCTGAACCCATGTGATGCCCTCAAGCGCCCCTCCCGGGGCTTGAGAAGAAGAAAAGGAATGGGGCCCGGGTCCCAGCAGTGAACTGCTGGGCTATTGTCACAGCGTCCCTACCGGGACGCCTGGAGACCGGTCCCTGTCGGGACGCCTGGAGATCGGAAGCGGGCGACCGTTCACGGGACCGTTCAAACAGGGTGCCACCCTCAAGCCGCATGCGGTTCGCGGCTTGGGGGTGGGGGGCTCGCCACCCCGCAGCACCCCCAAGCGGCTGAACGGCGCCGCTTGAGGGTGGCACCCCGTGAACGGTTACGGAAAAAGGCGCACGCCCCCGGAAAAGCCCCTTGCAACCGATTCGGCGGCGTGCTATAGAGATCTGTCTAGCGCATGCGCGCGTAGCTCAATTGGATAGAGCATCGGTCTACGGAACCGAAGGTTAGAGGTTCGAGCCCTCTCGCGCGTAGTTCTCCCCATCCTTCCGCACCGCTCGCGGTGCGCGCCCCGCCAGGCTCCTGACGGTTCACGGGACCGTGCAGACAGCCCCCCTTGCGCCGCATGCTACTGGAGACTTTTGGGGCGATACCCACCACGCCGCAGCATACGCATCCCACGCTTCATGCGCCGGTGCCGTGGTTTGCGAAGCGCAGCGGCCTGCGGCGGCGTAGCCTTGGCGAAGCCGGGAGCAACCACGTCAAGCCAACGGTGCGCGCGAAGTACCTGGGATGCGCAGCACCGCCAAGCGGCTGAACGGCCCCGCTTGCGGGTGACACCCCGTGAAGGGTGATCGGGCTACAATGTAATGAGGGAGGGACTCAGACGCCCCCCTGCGGGCGAGATGGGAGAGCGAACATGCCTTCGAAAGGCACTCGACACCACCATAACACACCCCCGTACCAGCATCACAAGGGCGGGCCCGGCAAGCCCCCGCCGCAGTTCCGCGACCAGGTCGCGCACCTCTCGTATCCGTCCCGGCCCAAGCGGATGATCCTGGAAGCCCAGGGTCAGCACCTGCCCCCCGACGCGGTCCGGCTCCTGCATCGCATCCCCGATCACGAGTACAGGACCCCCGACGAGGTCTACGAGGCCGCCCGCAAGGCCCACGAGATCTGACACGCGTTCCCGGTGAGCCTCGCCCGGGAGTCCCGGCAACCCTCGCGCGGGCTGGGGCGCTACGTCACGATCCCGATCTGCGCCAGGCGGAAGTTGGTCCCCCGGCAGCCCGGGCGGCCGCCGTGGGTCAGCGCGACCTCGACCTCGTGCTCGCCCGCTTCCAGGGCGTCGGCGAGGGGAATGAAGCGGAACCAGCCCGCGTCTCCGCACCAGTCGGGGTGCTCGAACGCGAACGTCTTCCACTCGCCCCCATCGATGCGGTAGCGGAAGTCGGCGGACGTCTTGCCCACGTCGAGCCCGAGCGACACGGCCCGCCCGGTGAAGCGGAAGGCCAGCCCCGCCCCGGGGGCCGACGTGCTCAGCACCTGGTCGATCCACGTGTTCATCGACCAACGGTGCAGCGCCCACGGGCCCGTGGTGTGCACGGCGTCGAGGGGCAGCGAGGCGGCCGACGCCCAGTGCAGCGGGTCCAGCGGGGCGGGCAGGGCGGTTCCGCCACGGATGACTCCCGGGGAGGGGGCGGTGACAAGTTCGCGGTCGCAGAACGCGTTGACGCTCTCCGCGTAGCAGTGCGAGCCACGGAACTGCGGGTGCACGCCATCCGGCAGCCACTCCTCCCACCGCATCCAGCCGCGCTGCACGACGCGAAGGGCGTGCAGGCCCATCCACACCGATCCGATGCCGTAGTGCTCCGCGAGGTCCTCGAACTCGGCGATGGTGGCCGGGACGCGACCGGCCATCATGTCCTCGTACATCGGTTGCCCGAAGGTATAGGTCAGCACGACGTCGCGGGGCGCTGTTTCCCGCTCGCCCGCGAGGAGCTTGCGGAGCAGTCCCTCGCGGGTGCGGCGGCGGGCCACGCTGGCTATGCCGCTGTCGTTGACCGCGTACTCGACGAAGACAAGGTCGCACCCGCGGTCCAGCAGGTCGCGCTGGGCGCGGAAGACCGCCGACTCGCTTCCGGTGGCCCCGATGGCGGCGTTCTCGACGGCGATGCGAACGGCGGGGAACGTCTCGACGAACCACGCGACGACGTACTGGGGCCAGTTCCAGCCGTTCCGGGGATCCGTGATCGACCCCCCGGCGAATCCGAGGGTGAGGCGGCCGTGCCGGATGGCCTCGCGCGTCCGCCGCAGCCCTCCGCGATGGCGGTGAACCGCAAGCTCGCTGCTGCCTGCAAGATCGCTCGTACCTGCTGGAGAGTCCATGTCGTTCCTCCACGGGCCATAACCGCTCGCCGCCGCGCGACGCCCGGTCGGCCGCAAGCACAGGAGGTACTCCACGCCGAAACGAATCGCAAGCCTGCTCTTGCGGGGTAGGGGGGGCGGGTGCAGCAGGCAGGGCGCGCAAGCGTCGGAGCGGAGCGGAGACGCTTGCGCGCGGGAGGCGTGGCGCGACGCTGAAAGGCAAGGCGTGGGCAGCTCCGCAGCGAGAGGCGTGACCTCGTTCGCCCTTTTGGCGTAACGCCAAGAAGCAAGCTGCAGGCAAGCTCCCCAGCGAGAGGCGGACCTCGCTTGGCCTTTTGGCGTAACGCCCAAAAGCGTAACCGTTCACGCCCTTCCAGACAGCGGGACGGGCGTGAGGAAAGGAACATGCCGGCGCCCAGGCGGGCGTCCTGTCCCCTCGCCCCACCGGCCCCGTGCCGCTTGCCTCTTCTTCTCCCCACCGACCCTGCGTCGGTGGTAAACGGCTATCGACTACTGCGGCGGTCTCCCCTCCCATCCCGCTCGTCCTCCTGCTCCCCACCGACCCTGCGTCGGTGGTAGGCCGGCTTCCTC
>JAWLCQ010000083.1:0-19351 GCA_041687095.1 Phycisphaerae bacterium
GAACCCTGTGCGTCCACAACTCCCGCGGGACCCTCCTCGCCTTCGACGCCGCCACCGGGCAGAAGCTCTGGGAGTTCGACGGGCTCGCCAAGGACCTCGCCAAACCCACCCCCCGCGTCCTGGCCAACGGCGGGATCCTGCCCGCCCCCCTCATCGCCGACGGCCGCGTGTTCGTCTCCACCACCCTCGGCCGCCTCTACGCCCTCGACCTCCAGAGCGGCAACCTCCGCTGGCAGACGGAGGCCGAGACCGGTTTCTCCCCCCCCGCCGCCCATGACGGAATCGTCTACGCCACCGCCGCCGCCACCGAAACGCTCCACGCCTTCGACGCCAACAGCGGCGAGCCCCTCTGGTCCGCCGATCTGCCCAACCGCGCGCTGCTCCGGCCCGTCATCCTCGACGGCAAGGTCGTCCTCGCGGACCAGACAACGAAGCTTCACGCCTTCGACCTCCAGACGCACAAGGAGGTGTGGACGACGGAGATCGCCGACGGGATCCAGGAGGTGCAGGCCCTCGACGACACCCGGCTCGCCGTCCTCGCCGGCGGGACCGTCAAGGCCCTCAGCGCCCGCGACGGGAAGCTCGCCTGGGCCCTGGAACTCCCCGACGGCGCCCAGGGCGCACTCCGCCAGCGCGTGATGATCCGCCAGCAGGCAAGGATCGTGGTGCAGGGCAAGAACCAGGCCCAGCCCGTCAGCCCCGTCCCCCTCGCGAGCCCGGCGCAACTGGCCGTGCGCGACGGGCGGCTGTACGTCCCGCGCACCAGCGGCGTGACGGCCGTCAACGTACAGGACGGCCGACCCGCCTGGTCCTACGAGGCCCCCGCGAACGAGCAGTCCCCGGGTGGGGGCGGGCTCATCCTTCGCGGGCAGATCATCGTTCAGGGCCAGGGGCAGCTCGTGATCTCCGGCGGCGGGGCCTCGCACTCCGTGCCCTGCGTGGCGGACCGGGAGATGCTCCTGGGCACGGCCACGGGCCTGGTGGGCGTGGACCTGGCGACGCAGACGAAGGCGTGGCAACTCGACACCCCCCTGCCCATCGCCGCGGCGTCACGCCCCGCCGCGAAGAAGAACGGCCAAACCCCGCCCACTGGCGCCGGCGGTGACGCTGCCCCACCCGCCGACGGCGATGCCGCTGGCGGCGATGCAGCCGCTGGCCCCGGCGGTGGCGATGCGGCTGTCCCGGGCGGCAGCGCCCCGGCCCCTCAACCGGTCCTCGCCCGCGCAACCCTCTCGGAGGGGGTGGCGTACTTCGGCACGACGCTACCGGCGCGGGGCGGAGCGATGATCATCGTCGGTAACGCCCAGCAGCAGCGACAGCCCGCCAACCCGCCCCCCGCCTCCAACGGCTGGCTGTACGCGCTGGACCTGGCGGACGCGAAGAAGTAGGCCCGCTCGCGTTCGTCACTCGGGTACGGTATCGAGCAACTTCTTGCGCTCCGCCTCCAGGCGGCGCTCGTGCTCGTTCAGGCGGTTGATCCGCTCCTCGATCTCCGCCGCCTGCGGCTGGTATCGCTTCCGGATCAGCGAGACCTCCAGGTCGTATTTCGCCTTTGCCTCTTCCAAGGCCCTGCGGGTCGCAGGGATGTACCCGATCTGCCACGCCATTGTGCAGTCCTCGTCATAGGCCTTCTTCGCGCGCGCCAAGTCGGCGTTGTACTGTTGGGTCAGGGCCTCCCGCGTCGCCACCGCCGCACGCCCCTCGGCGCGGACGATTCCCAACTCCGCGGCGATCTCCTTGAGTTCTGGGGCGATCCCCTCCTTTGCCGCCTCTCGCTCCGTTCGGCGGGCGGAGCGGTCGACGGCCTTGCGGGCCTCGTCGCCCTGCGATCGCATGTACGCCCCCACGGGCGACGCGACCTCCCGCCACGGATCAATCCCCATCCGTGTCCCGATCTCCTCGCAGGAGCGGACACAGGCGCGGGCGAGCCCGAGCCTGACCGCATCCTCCGCGACCAGTTCCAGGATGGTCCCTTTGGACTTCAGGATCTGCCCGTCCCGTCCCTCCGCCACGACGGTCTTCCCATCGACATCCTGAAGGCAGAGTTCCAGATCCGGTTCGGCCATCCCTCGCAGAAGGAGTTCGGAGTGCCCCCCCGCCTGCCCCGCCGTCCGCATGACGGCACTATGGTAGGCCGCCGGATTGTCCTGCGTCCCGTCCCCCGTGCCCCCCACCGCCGCCTGAACCCCGCCGCCCGCACCGATTCTGCTCCCCTCGGCCATCATGATCGTCGGACATGCGCACGCGATCGCCGCCGCAGCGGCAAACGCTTTCTCGACGTAGACGACGATGCGGATCTGCCGCTCCTCACGGAGCACCGCCAGGATTCTCTCGAGTTCCGAAGCGCTGCCCCCAGGACTGTTGATCCGAAGGACCACGACGTCCGGGTTGCAGCGTTTCGCCACCTGCAGGCCCTTGCGCAGGAGGTCGGCAGTGATCTCCACCCCGATCTCCCCCTGCAGCGGAACGACGCAGTACGTCGTCGCGTCGTCGGTCCCCGCCTCCTGCGACGTGGGCGCCTGCCCCGGCCCGGCCGCCTGCCCGCCCGACTGTGAGGCAGGCGTGGACCCCGCCTGCCCGCCCGCCGTCGCGTCCCCCTCCGCAGTTGCCTGCGTCGCCGGCTGCGTCGTCGGTAACGACCGCTGGATGGCGGCGACATCCTTGCGGGGGATCTCCACCAGCATCTTTGCCCCGTTCCTGCCGACGTCGATGGTGACCGCCTGCTCGGTCTCGCTGACGATCTGCCCGGTGACGACGCTGCCGTTCGTGCGCACAACCTCGTCCGCAGCCCCTGCGCCCTCCGCCACCAAGAGAACCGCCGTCGCCAGAACGCCCGCACACACTGCAGCCCTGACGACCCGAAGTCTTCCGACCCACATTCGTTCCATCCCACCATCTCCTTGGCTGACCCACAACCGGGCTCTCATATCCCCATGCAACCGCATTATCCACCCGGACACATGCAGCAGCAATAGGTTAGAGGGACAGAAGCCCATCGTGCGAAAAGCCTTGCAGGACAAGGGGAAACCGCTAGAATGCAGGCGAATCGTAGCAACGCGCCCGTAGCTCAATTGGATAGAGCATCGGTCTTCGGAACCGAAGGTTAAAGGTTCGAGCCCTTTCGGGCGTACATCAGTGAGCTTCGCCGAGATCGCGAGCGGCAATCGCTCGCCGTGGCGGCGGGGGCGGCGGGAGCCGGGTCCGAGGCCCCCGCCCGCTCGCCAAGTGGAAAGCGTCGGACGAAGCCCCCAGTGCGAAGCGCTGGACGACGTGCCCGCGACTCGCCCGCCGGCCCCCTCCAGCCAGGAACCGCGCGCCCCGTTCCCCGTGAGCGTGCGGGGACGGCGGCCGAGTTGGACAACCGAGACGGCAAAGGGCCCCGTTCCCCGTGAGCGCACGGGGTCGGTGCCGGCCCTTCGGAGTGCAAAAGGCCGCCAATCCAAACCGTTTCCCGTAAGCGTGCGGGGACGACAGCAGCGGCGGCGAAGTCCACAGCCGCGGAGGCCCGTTTCCCGTAAGCGCGGGGGGACGGCAGCAGGCACGGCCCGCCTGCCAACGGGCCGGGGAGCCAGTTCGATGCAGACGTGGACGTGGGTCGCCGGCGGATACGCCCTTGCGAGCGCCGTGACCTTTGCGATGTACGGCATGGACAAGCATCGGGCGATTCGCGGACGCTGGCGGATTCCCGAGAGGTCGCTCCATGGCCTGGAACTCCTGGGCGGGTGGCCGGGGGCAATCCTGGGGCAGGTGGTGTTCCGGCACAAGCTCCGCAAGCCCAGCTACATGTTGGTCTTCCTGGGGATCGTTGGCCTCCACGTCGCGTTCTGGGCGGTGTGGTACAGCCGCACACGTTGAGACGCCCGCCCCACGGCCGCGGGGGCGCAGCAAGGACTCCTGGCGGGCGGCGGTGCGCAGGACGGGCCGCAGAGACGCAGCCCGCGCTGCGCCCGCTCACAATTTCGATTTGCGATGTGCGATTTTCGATTGGGCTGTCGCCCCTACCACGGCCCCAATCGAAGTGAGCGCCGTTTGAGGACCGGGGAACATCCTCGAAAGAGCGAGGATCTTGCGCGTTTGCAGTGCAGAGGGGAGGGAGTTGCGGATCGGTAACCGTTCACGCCTTCGCAAGAAGCAGCGAAGGCGTGAACGGTTACCTCTCCTCTGAGTCTCTGCGCCTCTGCGGCGCATCCCTCGGAGGCCCGATGCGCAGTCCCCCCCCTGAAGGGGGCGGCCGCGCCTTTGCCCCCCCCCACAATCCGCTGCTGCACCCCCGCCCGCAGGCCCATCGCGCCTCCCTTGCTCTCCTGACGCGATTGGGCTACGCTCCCGCCATCCGCTGCGGGAGGGGCCGGTTGGCCCGAGGCCCGGCGGCGGAGCGCAGCGGAGTCGCCTGCGCGCGGGATGCCGCGTCCCCCACAGAGAGCCGCCTCCCGCGCGCAGAGGGCTGCGCTTCGTTCTGCCCTCTGCACGCCCTACCCGTTGTCTTCTACGGATCTGACGAGGTGAGAATGTCCGACACGAACAACTACTGTGATTGGTCTCCTCGGGTCCCCGTGACCGGGGAGTGGGACGTGATCGTCGCCGGGGGCGGAACCGCCGGGTGCGCCGCCGCCCTGGCCGCCGCGCGGCAGGGCCTGCGGGTGCTCGTCCTGGAGAACCAGGGCCAACTCGGGGGCACCGGGACGAGCGCCCTGGTCTCGCACTGGCTCGGCGGGCGAACGGGCGACGGGAGGTGGGTCGTCGGGGGCATCTTCCGCGAACTGTCCCTGGAGGCCGCACGCGAGGGCATCGCCCTGATCCCCACCGATACCGACCCGCCGTCGAAGTACACCCCGCACGGGTGGCTCAAGGGGCTGATCCACGGGATCCCCTTCGATCCGCACCTGATGGCCGGTTTCCTCGACCGCAAGCTGTCGGCCGAGAGCATCGACGTCCTGCTGCACACCCGCGTGGTGGACGTCACGCGCGATGGCCCCCGCGTGGGGCACGTGATCTTCCACAACAAGAGCGGGCTGCAGTCCGCCACCGCCCCCGCCGTCATCGACGCCACCGGGGACGCGGACCTCGCCGCCCTCGCCGGGGGCCCCTTCGACAAGGGCCGCGACGACGACGGGGCCATGACCCCCGTCACGCTCGAACTGCACCTGGACAACGTGGACCAGGACGCCTACGCCGCCTACGTCTATGCCCACGACGAGCCCCGCATGCGGCAGTTCATCGAGCGCAAGAAAGCCGAGGGCGCCTGGACGCAGAACGCCGACATCTTCATCTGCGTCCAGCTCACCGAGAAGGGCGTGATGATGCTCAACAGCACGCGGGTGTGCGGGATCGACGGGACGGATGGGGCGTCGGTCTCCGAGGGCCTGCGGCGGGGGCGGGCGGAGATCGAGTGGCTGGTCGGGTTCCTCCGCGGGCACATGCCCGGGTTCGCCCACGCGCGGGTGAAGGCCATCGCCCCCATGCTGGGCGTCCGCGAGACGCGGCGGATCCGCGGGGAGTACCGCCTGACCGTCGAGGACGTCGCCAGCGGCCGGGCGTTCGACGACACCATCGGCCTGTCGAGCTACGGCTGGGACCTCGCGGACCCGCACCGCCCGTCGCTGCAGCCGATGCACGGCAGACCCAAACCGCCCGTCACGCCCATCCCCTACCGCATCCTGGTCCCGCAAGGGGTGGACAACCTGATCTGCCCGGGGCGGTCCGTCAGCGTCGAGCGCGACGTGCTGGGCCCGCTGCGGGTGATGGCGCCGGTGATGGCAATGGGCGAAGCCGCCGGTCTCGCCGCCGCCCAGGTCGTCCGCGAGGGCAAAGCCTTCCGCGACGTGGACGTCCCCGCCCTCCGCACCGAACTCCTCCGCCGCAACGCCATCCTGGAGACCCCGCTACCATGAATATGGCCTCGCGATGATGCGGGGCGGTGGGGAGGTGCGATCATGGCGAGCGGAAGGGCGAGCGGGATGGCGGGCGGGACCGAGCGGCCGCTGGTGCTGTTTCTGGGGACGGGCAATGCCTCGCGGTCGCAGATGGCCGAGGCGCTGCTGGAGCACTACGCGCAGGACCGCTTCGAGGTGCACTCGGCGGGGATCCAGCCGACGGCGATCCACCCGATGACGTACCGCGTGATGGCGGAGAGGGGGCTCGACCTGTCGGGGGCCCGCGCGAAGGGCCTCGACGAGTTCCTGGGCAAGGTGCAGGTGCACTACCTGATCCTGGTCTTCGAGTGGGCGACGGGGACGGTGCAGCCGGCGTGGTCGCGGGCGGCCCCGATGCACCGCCTGGTCTGGGCCCTGCCCGACCCGGAGTCCTACGCCGCCGGTGCGGAGGAGAAGCTCCAACGCTTCCGCGAGATCCGCGACGACCTCGACGGCCGCATCCGCCAGTGGCTGGCGGAGCAGGGGGTGAAGGCGGCGTGAGGCGCATTGCAGGAGATTCGCGGGCGGCGTCGATGGGACGCGGTTGCTCCCGTCTCCGCCAAGGCTCCGCCGAGGCAAGCCGCTGCGCTTCGCAGACCACGGCACCGGGCGGCACGAGGCGCGTTCTGCTTCGGTATCCGTAGGGCGTGCAGAGGGCGGAGCGAAGCGCAGCCGTCTGCGCGCGAGACGGGCGCTGAGATGCAGAGGCGTCCATCCCGCGCGCAAGCGTCTCCGCTACGCTCCGCCGCTTGCGCGCCCTACCTCTTCGCCGCCGCCAGGATCGCCTGCATGCCTTGCGAATCGGGGTCGCTCTCGCCGATCCAGTCGAGGGCGACGGCGGTGGTGTCGTTGAGCGACAGGACCACGCTGGACCCCAGGCGAAACACCTTCGCTCCCTCCCCCAACGCCGCCAGCAGCGCCCCGGCCGCCTTCGTGTTCTGCTGCACCAGGCGCACCCGCGTCGCCTTCGTCATCGCCGTATCCAACCAGATCCCCCCCACCCGCGCCAGCAGCCGCTCGCCCTCTTGAACGAGCACCACCGACGTGTGCTCGCCCAACTGCCCCTCGCACGCCTTGGCCAGCAGTTGCAGTACCCACTCACACACGTACCCGTCGCGGGTGAAGATCTGTTCGGGGAAATCCTCCTCGATGGTCGCCGGGGGGACGTCGGTGACTGCCCGCTGGTGCATGCGGCGGCGCAGCCTGTGCAGGAGGCTCTTCACCAGGATCTGGTTTGCCATCGTCTGCCGCACCACCAGCAGTCCGCGGTAGAAGTCGATGCTCCCGGCCTCGCCCTCCGGCTGCCACGAGCTCGGGTCAACCGACGAACGGATCATGTCCTTGAGCTTGCGGATCATCTCCCCGGGGGACGAGTAGCTGTAGTCGTTCCCCCAGTCGTGGGCCCACCGGTCGGGGACCCTCCTGCCCCCCTCCGGGGGGGCAACCTGCGGACCGTTGAAATCGGGGATGTCAATGACGAGGTCGCGGATGCCGTAGACCCGCATCACGAGCGGGCGCCCCTCGGCGGTGGGCGAACCGGGCAGCGCGATATACCAAGCGTCCCCGTCGTCCTCATCGGTCTCGCGAGGCATCTCGGTCAGCAGGTCGGGCAGGTCGAAGTCGGGCTCGTCCCCCCAACCAGACAGCCCCCCACCAAACAGCCCCCCACCAGCCTCCCGCTCCGGAAGGCGGAGGCGGCGGGTCCATCTCTCCTGCCATCCGGGCACGAGATCGCTTACGTCGTAGATGCACACCTCGGTCCTCCGCGACAGTTCGTCGCGCGTCGAGACCAGAACCGTCCCGTCGTCGATGATGTACCCGATGAGGCCCTCGGAGGAAATGTCATCCAGCACGACCTCCAGGGCCTTGCGGACCGGCACGTCGGTGAGCTTCACGGCACGGACCTCGGTGTTCTCGTCGATCCCCGCGTCCTGAAGGGCCAACCAACGCACGCGCAGGTTAACCTTCGACACATCCCGGAGGAAGTCCAGGGCGTCACCGAAGGAGACGCTGCGAAATTCCACCTCGTGGATCCGCGTCCGCAGGCCCGCCTCCACCTTCTCGCGGTCGGGGTTCTCGGGCGGGACGACGATCCCGAGGGGGGCGGTACGCCCCTCCCCACCGGGGTGCGGAAGCAGCTCGACGGGATGCTCGGGCAGGTTCTGGCGGTACCAGTCGGGATCCGCGGGGCGGGACACGCGGACGGTGTGATTGCGCTCGGCGGCGAAGGCATCGCGGAGGGCGACGAACTCGCGCAGGCGGTCCGCCAGCGTCATCGCCTCCCCGCCCATCCGCCTCGCCGCCTGCTCATAGATGCTGGCGGCATCGGTGTAGCGGCCAAGGCGGCAGAGTTCGCGGGCCTGCACCAGCTCGCGGGCGACTTCCTCGCCCGCGGAGGGCAGTCTGCGGAGTTGCATGCCCTCCGCCCTGCCCGCCTCCGCCAACGTCTTGCCCACGTCCACGAAGCTCACCTCGCGCGGGATCCCCCGCGCCACGTACTCCTCGTCGGTCTCCAGCACCAGCATCGACGTCGCCCGCGTGACGATGCGATACCGCCGGCTGTGCTCGACGAGGGCGTCCAGTTGCTCGGGCTTCTGGAGGGTTTGGCGGAGTTCGTTGTACATGCGTTCAGCCTGGAGGTGGGCAACGACCTTCTCCAACGCCGCGATGGCGGCGGGGTCGGTGGCGGGCGAGGCTTGGGGGTCGATCTTCGGGATTGTCACGGTTCCCCGCACGTCGGCCCCGTCGGCCTTGGCAGAGACGGTGAAGGTGTAGTCACCGGGCGCCACCGCTTCCCATGCCACGGCGACCTGGTCCCGAGGGGTAAGCGGACCCGCCGCCACCGCCACCGGCTGCCCGTCCGGTCCTATGCAGCGGACGGACAGGTCGGTCACCCGCACCGCCGCCGCGAGTTCCAGGACCCTCCCCACGTACTCCCCCACCGCCTCCAGGTCCGCGAGGGGAATGGAGACGCTGCGGTCGATGGGCTCGATGGGCTTGGCGTCCGGGCGCTGCGGGAGATCGGGATAGAACCAGAACACCAGCGCCCCAGGGCCCAGGTGCTGAGCAGGATCGACGGGTCGCGAGGCGGGTCCGTCCGGAAGGTCCTTACCAGCCCCGACGACGTCGTCCCCGTCGGAGAACACGCACAGGATGAAGGGCTGGAGCGGGTCGGTGTCAAACTGCTGGGCAGCGGCGAGGGCGGCAGCGAGGTCCGTGCCCCCGCCCGGGCGCTGGTCCCCGATCCAGTGCATGGCGGCACGGCGGTTGTCGGGGGTGGCGGGGACGGGCTGGGGCTTCCAGGTCCGCACCTCTCCGTCGCGGGTGACGATCATCTGCAGCGAGTCGGTGTCCTTGAGGCGTGTCGCGATCAGCATCGCCGCCGCCTCCATCAGCTCCCGCACCTTGCCCCCCATCGACTCCGACGCGTCGATCACGAGCACGAACCGCCGCTTGCGCACGATGTCCTGGACCAGCGTCGCCGGGGCGGGCAAGAGCGTGACGAAGGTGGCGGGGCGGTTCGCGGCGGCGGGCAGTGCCAGCACCTGCGGGGGCGGGTTCACGGGGGCGCAGCTCACTTCGACGGGCGTGAGGAGGTCGAAGTTCTCGCGGCGGAACCCGACGGTGACAACGCGGTTGGCGTCGCTCCGCTGCACACCGATCGCCTGCGACGCCCACACATCCGCGATCCCCTCCGGGTCGTGCAGCACCGCCGAGAACTCGAAGTCCTGCGCCTCCGTCACCGTGCTGACGGTGCCCGGACGCGGCAGCGTGTAGCGGATCCCCCCACGGTGCTCGGCGGTGCCCGTCTCCACGGGCAACAGTTGCGAGTAAGTGTACTCGACCTTGAGGGTTCCGCCCTCCCGGACCGGGAAGACCTGGAGGTTCCACTGCCCGTCGCCCAGGTACTCCAACAGGGCGGGGTCGCGGGCGTCGTCACGGTCGCGGATCTCGCGGTAGATGCGCTCGGCGCGGACGCGGGTGAGCAGCTCGGCTGGGCTGCGCAGCCCGCCCACCCACAGGGCGCAGTCGTGCACCACGGCGTCGGGGGGAAGGGTCCAGCGGTGGACGGCTTCTTGGGGACGCTGCCCGTAGTTCACGTACGTGATCGCCACCTTCGTCGTCGCCACGCGGCCGTGGATGTCCACGTGGACGACCTGGTTGCGGATGGCGAGGTCGCTCTCCTGCCCCCACGCCACGGGACCGCATAGGAGAACCAGCGCACCGAGAACCCCGAGGAACCGTCGCTGCCGCCCTGAACCCATGATTCCGCCCTTTCCCTTCTTTCGCCCGCAGGCGAGTGCGGTGAGGCGGCGAGCCGAGGAAGCCCCAGCACCCGCCGCTCACCCGCGCGATTCTACAAGCAGCGGCGGACGAGCGCAACGGAAAACTGGTTGCACGGCCGTTCCTGCGACGCCGCCCCTTGGGGGCGGCGAGTCAGTAGGCATCGCTGTTCTGTACACCTCGGCCTCTCCGCACCCTCCAGACCCGCGCCCCGTCCCGACGGGACGGGGGCGAAAAGAAGAAGAAGAAACAAGCGAGGGAGGGGCCGCCGGTAGCTTACAAGCCTTCGCTCCGCCGGGGCGAGCCCGACGGGGGCGGGACGCCCCTGCGACATACGGTGCGACACACGGGCGAGACGCCCGTGCCACGACTTTGCGATGGCCCTGCCCGAAAAACCTCGCGGCTGTACGGGTGTCCAATACGGCGATACAATGCGCCGCCGTCGGTATTCCGCGCACATTCGAACGCTGGAAGGAGTCGCCCATGCGCAACGCTGCCTCGCTCCCCCTCCCCTGTCCCGCCGCTTTCGGCCGTGCCCGTCGGGCAGGCGTTCTCGCAATCGCCGTCGCACTCGCCGTCGTCGCACTCTGCGCTCCCCCCGCCGGTGCGGCCGTGCCCGCGGGGCTCGCGGCGATGCTGGGCGAGCCGTGGCAGACCGCCCTCACCGACATGGACGTCGTCGTCCACTCCGTCACGCTGGAGGCCGCGACGCTCGACGACAAGGGCTACCGCCAGTACGCCTTCGAGACGCTCAAGGACCCCCAGGCCGAGGACCTCCAAGCCGCCAACATCGCCGCCGTCGTGAAGAAGTACGCCTGGGGGCGCGTGTCGCACGTGCTCCGCGGCGACCCGCAGCGGGGGCTCGTCGGGACGCTCGAGATCGTCAACACCTCCGACCGCACCCTCGCGGACTTCGACGTGTCGCTCCTCACCGTGAGGTTCCCCGCATCGCCCGAGCAGCTCAAGGGCAAGGGGAAGATGGAAAGCACGCTCGACCGCCCCCTGATCCTCGACGCCGCCTACGGGGACGACGCGATGCTGCTGATCTGCGACACGTTCGACGTCCCGGTGCACTTCGGGTACGGTTCGCCCACCGACAAGGACAAGGCGCAGTACCCCGTCCGCGTCCGCGGGGGCGTCGTCACGCTCGCCCCGGGCGACGTCGAGCCCTTCCCCCACGGGCACCCGCGAATCGCACCGGGCAAGACGCTGACCTTCGAGTACTCGCTCCGCGTCGTACCCCAAGACGCCGATCGCGAGAAGGCGCTCTCCGACTTCCACGGCCGCTACCGCCAGGCCCACCCCTTCCTGAACGAGTGGAAGGGCCACGGGCCCATCGGGGCGCTGCACCTCAACACGGGCGGGGGCGGGAAGAGCGAGAAGAACCCCCGCGGGTGGTTCGGGAAGAAGGACCTGGACGTCTCGACCCCCGAGGGCCGGGCCGAGCTTCGCAAGCACTTCATGGCCTACGCCGCCAGTTCCGTCAAGGCGATGAAGGACACCGGCTCGCAGGGGATGATCGTGTGGAACCTTGAGGGGGAGGAGAACCCCCACCCCATCAGCTACATCGGGGACCCGCGGATGCTCAAGACGCTCGCCCCCGAGGTCGAGCCCCTCGCCGACGACTTCTTCCGGGTCTTCCGCGACGCGGGCTTCCGCACGGGCGTGTGCATCCGCCCCACGCAGACGTACTTCAAGGACGATGGGAAGCTCGCCCACGGGACCGGCAGCGACATGCCCGGGCGCAACCCGCAGTTCACCGGCCGCAAGCCCAAGCACCTGCCCGACTGGAAGTACTTCCCCATCGTCGACCGCATGAGCGACAAGATTACCTACGCCCAGAAGCGCTGGGGCTGCACGATCTTCTACATCGACACCAACGGGATCTTCATCCCCACCGGGGAGGACAACAAGTTCCAGTGGATCCTCCTGCCCCACTGGATGTGGGTCGAACTCAAGCAGCGCCACCCCGACGTGCTGCTCATCCCCGAACTCTACCGCGGGGACGGGACCTCGCACGTGGACACCTGGTCCACCTGCGCCACCTACATGGAGCTGGACTACGGCGGGCTGTGGATCACGCCCGACTGGGTCGTCCGCCTGTGGGACAAGGCGTTCAGCGTGAACAACATGAAGGACGCCAAGAACTACGACGCCCGCCTCGACGACCTGATCAAGGGCGTGAAGCGGGGCGACATCCTGCTGCACCGCGGCTGGTTCGGCTGCCGGGTGAACGCGCTGGTCAAGGCGGTGTACGACAAGGCCAGGTAGGTGTTGGATTTCGGATTTGCGTGGGTGACGAAGGTGAGAGGTGAAAGGTGAAAGGTTAGAGGTTAGAGGTTAGAGGTTAGAGTGCTTGCGCTTGGAGACAAGAAGGAGTGTTGACGCTCATCTGGCTTCCAGATGCGTGTTGCTTCTCACCTCTCACCTCTCACCTCTCACCTCTCACCTTGCCGGACAGATGGAGGCGTCCCCGCTCTCGGCCCTACCCTTGCTGCACGGGTCCGCCCGGGAGGATGGTGAGCGGGAAGCACTGCATCTGGGGGAACGCCTCGGTGATCTTGCGCATGGCGGCGTCGCGGTCGGGGAGGCTGCGGGCGACGAACTGGGCGGTCCCGTCCCCCTGCGACCCCACGCCCTTGCCGCCGTAGACGTGCTCGGCGATGGGGGCGAAGGCGAGCAGCTCGTGCAGCAGCGGGCTGCGGAGCTGCGCGGGGCTGTTGGGGCCCACGAGCGTGTCGAACACGTCCTGCGCCTCGGTCATGAGGGCCCCGAGGGCCTCCGCGTCCCCCCCGGTCAGGGCGCGGTAGGCGGAGCGGACGACCCGCTCGTTCTCGCTCCCCAGGGCCTTCTGCAGGTCGGACGCGTCGAGGTAGGAGTTCTGGAGGTCGGCGAGGATCTTGACGGTGTCCTTGGAGCCCGCGAGGTCCACGAAGAACATCGCGATCTCCCCGCCCGGGAAGACGGGCTCGACGCGGACGTCGGCGGTCTTCTCGAAGGTCAGCAGCACCGGCGTCTTGCCGTAGATGCACGCCTGGTCCATCCGCCCGCACTGCGAGCCCGTGAGCTTCTCGCCCAGGTACGCCAGCTCCATCAACTCGTGCGGGAAGAGCCCCAACTGGTACACCGAGTCGAAGGCCTTGGCGACGAGGATGCAGACGGCCGCCGAGCTGCTCACGCCCTTGCGGAGCGGCAGGTCCATCGAACGGATGCGGAGGTCGATGCCCCCGGTCACCCCGGGGCGGGAGCACATCTCGTAGGCGACCCCCGCGCAGTAGCGGAAGAACTCGTCCTCGTCCCGGGCGGCCGCCAGGAGCGTGTCCGGTTTCCAGCGGCAGCTCATCTGACGCGTGCGCCCGGAGGGGCGTCCGCTCTCGTCGGGGAGCTGCGTCTCCACCGTGAAGCTGTCCGACGGGCGCGCCAGGCCCGTCAGGCCCTGATCGGTCCCGATGACGAGGCAGTACCCCGAATGCCGGCCATACTCAGCGGCCCAGTCGCTGTGCTCTCCGAAGAGGCACAATCGGCCGGGCACGAAGAGCCGGACGTCATCCTCACACTCCGCCATGATCTCACGTTCTCCAAAGGCCAGTAATCGTGTCGCCAACGTCGTTGTCATAGAGATACCTTTTCCCCTTTCCAAATACCAGCGCCGAGCGGAATTTGGCCCCGCCCGTGTCCCCTCCCCGGCCGCAGTAGAAGAATAGAAGGCGAGTACAGGAGAGACAACTGGCAGCGAGAGCGATTGTGGATTGCCGCCCCCGTGAGATCCGCGTTCCGCAAGTCGCGATCCGCAAGTCCTTGACCCTCCGGCCCGAGACGGTATGCTGATGAGGCTGCGCCGCCGTCGGCGATACGCGCAGCGGGAGTTGGAACATGAACGACAGCAGGAACGTAACGGTCATCGGTCTGCAGTGGGGCGACGAGGGCAAGGGCAAGATCGTGGATGCCCTGGCCCGGCGGTCGCGGTACGTGGCGCGCTACTGCGGGGGCGCCAACGCCGGGCACAGCGTCAACGTCGCGGGCGAACGGTTCGCCCTGCACCTCATCCCGTGCGGGATCCTGCACGAGGGCGTGTGCAACGTGGTGGGCAACGGGGTGGTCTTCGACCCCGCCTGCGCGCTCGATGAGGTCCACCACCTCCGCGAGCGCGGCGTGAAGGTCAGCGGGGCCAACCTCCGCGTCTCCAAGGCCGCCCACCTCGTCATGCCCTGGCACAAGCGGGAGGACATCCTCCGCGAGGGCCGCATGGGCGACGGGAAGATCGGGACCACCGCCCGCGGGATCGGCCCCTGCTACGCCGACAAGGCCCATCGCTCCACGGCCCTGCGCGTGGGCGACATGCTCGATCTGGCGGTGCTGCGGGAGCGGATCACGGCCGTCGCGGCCTTCAAGAACGCCGCCTTCGCCGCCCTCTACGGCGCCGACCCCCTCGACCCCGCCGCCATCGCCGACGAGTACGTCGGCTATGCGGAGGAGCTGCGGGAGATGATCGGGGACACCGGTTCGCTCCTCCGCCGCGCCATCGCCCAGGGCGAGCCCATCCTCTTCGAGGGCGGGCAGGGCTCCATGCTGGACATCGACCACGGGACGTACCCCTTCGTCACCAGTTCGTTCGTGACGGCGTGCGGGGTGGCCCCGGGGACGGGCGTGCCCCCGTCGGCCGTCGGGCGGGTCGTCGGGGTCATCAAGGCCTACGCCACCCGCGTGGGGGCGGGCCCCTTCCCCACCGAGCAGGCCAACGAGACCGGGCACTACCTCCGCGAACGCGGGCGCGAGTACGGGACCACCACCGGCCGCCCGCGCCGCTGCGGGTGGTTCGACGCCTTCGCCGTCCGCTACGCCGCCGACCTCTCGGGCGTGCACGAGTTCGCCCTGTCGCTGCTGGACGTGCTCAGCGGGCTCGACGAGATCCGCGTGTGCACGGGCTACCGCGTCGGGGGGCAGGTGCTGGAGGACTTCGACCCCGTGGTCATGGCCGCCGCCGAGCCCGTCTACGAGACGCTCCCGGGCTGGGCGGAGGAGATCGGGTCCGCCCGCTCCTACGCCGATCTGCCCGCCAACGCCCAGCGGTACGTCGCGCGGATCGAGGAGTTGCTGGGGCGGAGCGTGGGGACGATCGGCGTGGGCCCGGACCGCGAGCAGTTGATCGCGCACAACACCCAACTGGAGGGCCTGCGGTGAACCCGAACCTCTCCCCCGACGCCATCGCGGCCGCCCGGGCGGGCCTGGGCGTTCCGGAGGAGCGGATCGCGCGGTCGGTGGCGATCATCATGGACGGCAATGGGCGGTGGGCGCGGCAGCGCGGCCTGCCGCGGTCGGCCGGCCACCATGCGGGGGCGAAGGTCGTCCGCTCGATCGTCGAGCACGCCGCGCAGTTGGGCATCGACGCGCTGACGCTCTACAGCTTCTCGCAGGAGAACTGGAACCGCCCCCCGGAGGAGGTCGCCATCCTCATGGGCATCTACGCCGAGTACCTCGCCCGCGAGCGTGAGACGATGATGCGGAACAACATCCGCCTCCGCCACCTCGGGCGGCGCGGCAACCTGCCCCAGCGGGTGCTGGACTCGCTGGACACGACGATGGGCGTGACGAGCGGGAACACGGGGATGCAGTTGTGCCTGGCGCTGAACTACGGCTCGCGCGCCGAGATCACCGACGCCATCCGCGCCATCGCCCGTGAGGCCCGCGACGGGACGCTCGACCCCGACGCCATCGACGAGCCCGTCATCGACGCCCACCTCGACACCCGCGGGGTGCCCGACCCCGACCTGGTGATCCGCACCTCCGGGGAGATGCGGGTGAGCAACTTCCTGCTCTGGCAGATCTCCTACGCCGAGTTCGTCATCACCGACGCCTACTGGCCGGACTTCACCCCCACCGAGTTCGACAACGCCCTCCGCGCCTTCGCCCAACGCCACCGGCGGTTCGGAAAGGTGGATCCGTCGAACACCTGACGCCGCCCCGCGCGCTCGACTGCGGACAAGCGGGGATGAACGCAGATGAACGCGGATAAGGAAGGAGCGGGGATGCAGGGGATCGGGGGAGAGCGGGAACCGTACGCCAGGAAACCACAGGAACGCGATTCCGGGCGTCCCGGCAGGGACGCTGTGACAATAGCCCAGCAGTTCACTGCTGGGACAGAGCGGGGACCCAATCCTTCCTTCTTCTTCTTTTCAAGCCCCGGCAGGGGCGATGGAGGGCACACCCGGCGGATCCCTTTCCTGCGAGATAAGAGCGCGGGCCCTGCGCCCGCCCGAGGCTACCCGGAACCCTTCCATTCGGCGAGCTGTCGGCGGACCTCCTCGGCGTAGGGGTCCTCGATCTGCTCGAAGATCGCCACCGCCGCCTCCGCCCCCTCCACCGCCTCCCCCCGCCGACCGAGAGCGTCCAGCGCAACCGCCCGATTGAACAGGGCATTGCCCTCCCCGCGACGGTCCCCGATCTCGCGGTAGATCACCAGCGCCTGCTCGTAGTACTCGATCGCACGCCGCACGTCGCCCAGATCCGCATAGGCCAGCCCGAGGTTCCCCAGGTCCGCTCCCTCCCCGCGACGATCCCCGAGTTCGCGGGCAATCACCAACTGCTGCTCGTAGTACTCGATCGCACGCCCCACGTCGCCCAACGCCGCGTAGGTCAGCCCGAGGTTCCCCAGGTCCGCTCCCTCCCCGTGACGGTTCCCGATCTCGCGGTCGATCACCAGCGCCTGCTCGTAGTACCCGATCGCACGCCGCACGTCGTCCAACACCGCGTAGGCATTTCCGAGGTTCCCCAGGTCCGCTCCCTCCCCGCGACGGTCTCCGATCTCGCGGGAAATCGCCAGCGCCTGCTCGTAGTGCTCGATCGCACGCCGCACGTCGCCCAAATTCGCGTAGGCAACCCCGAGGTTCCCTAGGGCGTTGCCCTCCCCGCGACGGTCCCCGATCTCACGGGCAATCACCAGCCGCTGCTCGTAGTACTCGATCGCACGCCGCACGTCGCCCAACCCCGCGTAGGCATTCCCGAGGTTCCCCAAGGCAATGCCCTCCCCGTGACGGTCCTCCACGACTCGCGCCGCCGCGACGGCCGCTTGCAGCCACGTGATCCTCTCCTTCGCGTGCAGGCGGAGATCCAGAACGTACGCACCAACGTCGGGGTAGCGGGCGGTGAGGTGGGTGGCGGGCGGATGGCCTTCGGCGTTGCGGGCGGCCCAGGATTGGCCGGCGATGATGTTGGCCCGCTCGCGGTCGAAGACCGCCAGGCCCTGAACGCACTTCTCGCCTCCCTCCAGGAACAGACCGCCAGCGGTGGAAAGCACGTCGCAGAAGTGCTCCGCGTGCCGCTGCTCGGTGGGGAGGCGTTCGGGGGCGTGGGCGGGATCGTCGAGGCGGCGGGTGGCGAAGAGGCGGACGAGGTCGTGCAGGCGGTAGCGGGCGGTCTTCGCGTCGTACTCCACCAGGCTGTAGCGGACCAGTTCGCTCAAGTGCCTATGCTCGGGATCCTCGCAGACGGCCTCCACGGCGGCGGCGAGGAAGGACGCCCCCGGGGCGAAGACCGCCAGTTGGCGGAACACGCTGGCGGTGTCGGGGGGCAGGCGGCGATAGCTGAGCATCAGCGACGCCTCCACGCCCCGCTCCACCCCTTCCGCCCCGATGGCGTCCAGCCGGTGCCGCTCGTCCGCAAGCTGCTTGACGTACTCCTCCGGGGTGAGGTCCTGCGTCGCGTGGAGCAGATGGGCGGCGGCGCAGAGGGCCAGCGGCATACGGCCGCACAGCCCGGCGATGCGGTCGGCGTGCTCAGCGATCCGCGGTTCGATCCGCAGGAGCAGTTCGCGGGCGCGGTCGGGTTCGAGCACGTTGAGGTTGATCGACAGCAGGCCGCTGACGGAGAATTTGCGGCGCGAGGTGACGAGGGTGAGGCAGGGCGGTGGGGCTTTGAGCGGTGCAACCTGCTTGTCATCCAGGGCGTTGTCCAGCAGGAGCAGCAGGCGCTGGCCGGTGAGCTTTGCGCGGTAGTCGGCGGCGAGGCGGTCGGGGTCCTCGACGGTGGGGTACTGCGGGTCGAGCTTGCGGAGGATCTCGAGCATGGCGATGGGAGGCGAGAGGGGCTCGCGGTCCGCCTGGTCCTGCAGACCGTGGAGGTTGAGGAAGAGCTGCCCGTCGGGGCACTCGCGGCGGAGGCGGTCGGCGACCACCAGCGCCACGGCCGTCTTCCCCACGCCCCCCGCCCCGTGCACGCACGAGATCGCCGCCCCGCCCTCGTGCGTCCGAATGTAATCGAGGATCTCCTCGACCTGCTCCTGCCGGCCGGTGAAGTCCTCGGTGGGCGCGGGCACCTCGAAGCGCAGTCCGACGGGCTCGGGCTGACCCGGAAGACCCGGACCTTGGTTCGGGAAGACGGCCTGCTCGATGATGTAGGTGTTATGAATCCCCCCCTCCAAATGATCGCGCCCCACCACGCCGCCCTCGACCCTGTCGCGACCAATGGAGTCCCGCCCGACGTCGTGCGAGTCCGCGGTCGTCGGGCTGTTCACGGGATTCGTGACCGTAACGTGCGTGGACTGGTCGAGCTTCGGTTCGCGGGTCACGCTGCCCTGCTTCGCACCGCCGCCTCGTGCAATCCGTGCCCCCGTCACCTCAACCCACGCGTCCACAACGACGATCGCGACGATGGCGAGCGAGAGCGAGATCGATACTGCGGACGAGGGACCTTCGAGGAGAAAGCCTCCAAGGGTGCCCGGCTGCAGTTGCCCGAAGACCGTCAGGTTTGGTATCGCGAGCGTCGCCGCCAGCATGCCCAGCAACCCCCCCGCCATCCGCCGCCGCCAATACTTGGGATCACGCAGGAGGACCACCACGTACACGACGACCCCCACGCCCAGCACCGCCGTACCCTTGCCGAGAGGCATGTAGAGCGCCGCCGCCGTCACGGCCATCGCCGCCACGGCCGCCAGAAGCGAGACCAGCCACCAGAGCCACTCGCGTCCCGGTCCCCGCAAAATGTTCCCGCTGCCGTTCATGGACTTGACTCCCTGGCCCGCATGATATCCGGGTGACCATGACATGGGAAGAGGTCGATCGCGCGGATTTCGGGGCCCTGGCAGAGCAAGCCTCCCCCTGCGGTCCAATGCCCACGGGACGCTGTTTGTCCCGTGGGACGGTCCCAGCAACCGAACCGTC
>JAWLCQ010000084.1:0-19301 GCA_041687095.1 Phycisphaerae bacterium
GTCGCGGAGGGCGGTGACGGCGACGGGGCGGGGGCAGGGCAGGGAGAGGACGGGGTGGGGGTTGAAGCCCTGGGTGAAGTGGACGGGAGCGGCGGCGCGTGCGACGACCCGCTCGACGATCCGCATCACGTCCAGATGGGACAGGAAACGTACGTCGCCTTCAACCGCGAACGGAATCAGCCATTTCCGCCGCAAATTCGGGTCGGCTCCTTTTGCAATGCTGCAATGTTGTCAGTCACCGAACATCTCGGGCAGGACCTTCCGGGTCTCGACCCGCAGATAGTTGGTGACCTCTTTTTCCGACCCGAAGCTCAGCACCCGGCGGGCGACCTGCACGGACTGCTCCATGGTGACCGAGCGGATGATCCGCTTGATCTCGAGGATGGCGGGGGGCGTGCAGGAGAAGGTCCGCAGGCCCATGCCCAGCAGCAGCATCGTGTACAGGGGGTCGGCGGCGACCTCGCCGCACATGCTCACGGGGATATCCTGGCGCTGTCCGGCGCGGATGATCTCCTTGAGCAGGCGCAGGACGGCCGGGCTGGCGGCGGAGAAGAGCCCCGCCACCTTTTCGTTGCCGCGGTCGACCGCGAGGGTGTACTGGATCAGGTCATTGGTTCCGATGGAGAAGAAATCGACTTCCTTGGCGAAGGTTTCGCACAGGAGGGCGGCCGCGGGGGTCTCGACCATCATCCCGATGGGGATATCGGAGCGGAAGGGGATGCCTTCCTCCTCGAGGTCCTCCATGACGTCCCAGACGACGGTCTTGGCCTGGCGGAGTTCGGTGATCTGGGAGATCAGGGGGAACAGGACGGAGACCGGCGCGTCGGCGGAGGCGCGGAGGATGGCCCGGAGCTGGGTCTTGAACAGTTGGAGGTTCTGGAGGCAGAACCGGATGGAGCGGCAGCCCAGCATGGGGTTGCGTTCGGGGTAGCGGGCGCGGTCCTGGGTGTACTTGTCGGCGCCGAGGTCCAGGGTGCGGATGGTGACGGGGCGTCCGCCGCACTCCTCCACGACCTGGCGGTAGGCGTGGAAGTGGTCCTCCTCGGTGGGTTCGACGTCGCTGCCGAGGTAGAGGAACTCGGTGCGGTAGAGGCCGATGCCCTGCCCGCCCTTGTCGACGACGGTGTGGGCCTCCTCGGGGAACTCGATGTTGCCCAGGAGGGTGATCTCGTGCCCGTCGCGGGTGATGGCGGGCAGGTCGCGGAGGGCATCCAGGGTGTGGATGAACTCCTCCTGCTGGCGGGCGAAGGCCTGGTAGCGTTCGAGGGTCTTGTCGTCGGGTTCGACGATGACCACCCCGCGGTTGCCGTCGATGATGACGATGTCGCCGGCCCCGGCGTCGGCGGTGACGTCGTTGAGGCCCACGACGGCGGGGATGCCCAGGGCGCGGGCGATGATGGCGGTGTGGGAGACGGGCCCGCCGGCGTCGATGGCCATCCCGCGGACGTGCTCGCGGTCCATGGCGGCGGTCTGGCCCGGGGTGAGGTCGTGGGCGAGGACGACGACGTCCTGGGCGAGATGGGCGAGGGACTCCTGGCGCTGGCCCGTGAGGTTGCGGAGGAGGCGCTTCTCGATGTCGTAGATGTCGCTGACCCGCTCGGAGAGGTAGCGGGGCATCGAGAGGAATTCCTTGGCGTACCCGCGGAGGATGGAGGCGACGGCGTACTCGGCGGTCACGTTCCCGTCGGTGATGGCCTCGGCGATCTTGGAGTAGAGGACCTGGTCCTCGAGGAGGCCCAGGTGGAAGTCGAAGATGCGGGCCGCCTCCTTGCCGATGCGGTCGACGGTGGACTGGCGGAGGTCGGAGAGTTCGGCCTTGGAGACCTGGACGGCCTGCTGGAGGCGGGAGATCTCGGCCTGGGCGTGTTCGACGGGGACGTGGCGCTGGGGGATGTCATACTCCTCCGTATCGACCACGACGGCCGGTGCGATGGCCACACCCGGGGAAACCCCAATGCCTTTCTTGACCTTCATGTCTCCTCGTCCGCTTCCTCGTCATCGGGGGGGAGGTCGAACTCGTCCTCGCCCCCGGCGTCGTCAATGCTATAGACCTCGTTCTCGATGCGCGCCTCATCGGGGCCGAACCCCGAGGTGACGAACTCCCCGAGGGTATCGGCGGCCTCGACGGCGTCCTCGCCGTCGGCGGTGATCTTCAGCACGGTCCCTCGCGTCGCCGCCAGGCGCATCACGGACATGATGCTCTTGGCGTCGACGGTCAACACGCCGTTGGACACCTCGATCTTGCTGTTGAACTGGTTGGCCAGTTCAACGAACTGCATCGCGGGCCTGGCGTGGAGGCCGTACTTGTTCACGATCCGAACTTCTCGCTCAACGGGCGGCACGGCAGGCATCCCATGGTTGGCGGGGAGCGGTCGATCCGGGGCTCAGCCCAGCTCGTCCGCTTCCTGAATGAGGTCGATGATGGCTTCCTTGGTCTGGGACTGGCGGAGGAACTTGCGGAAGATGTCCCGCTGGACGTGCTTGAAGACGGTCTCCATGGCCTGCAGGTGCTCGTCGGGGTTGTCGGGGCTCGACAGCAGCAGGATGACGGAGTAGACCGGCTTGGAGTCCAGGGCCGCGAAGTCGATGCCCTCGCTCGACCGCCCGATGGCGGCGAGGGGCTTCTTGACGCCCTTGAGCTTCGCGTGCGGCAGGGCGACGCCCTTGCCGATTCCGGTGGTGGCCTGGCTCTCTCGCTTGAGAACGGCCTTGACCACGTCAGGCACGCTCTTGCGGGGGATGGCCCCGGCGTCGGCGAGGGAATCGACGAGTTCGGTGATGGCGTCGTCCTTGGTCTTCGCCTTCAACTCGGGGAGAATGGCGTCCATTACCATGATGTCCGAAAGCTTCATTCGTTGCTCCTGCTCAGTTCCTTCGTGCCCGGACTTCCGGCACGGAACGCCCCAGTGTACAGATCCCGGCGCGTCTACGCCAGTCCCCGCCCGTACGGAATCATTCCTCGTCCGTCTCCGCCGGCGGGAGGGCCATCGTCTCGCTGTGCGGAGGGCCCTGGCGGTCCCGCACCTTGTCCTTGTGCCGCCGGATCTGCTCCTCGACCTTGTGCAGGCACTGGTCCACCGCCGCGTGCATGTCCGGGCCCCGGTGCGTCGCCACGAACGTGCTCTTCCGCACCGCCGTCGCCACGATCTCCACCACCGTGTGGTCCGCCTCCAGGTCCAGGATCACGTGCAGGGTCTGGATGTTGTCGTACAGGCGCTCCAGCTTCGCCATCTTCGACTCGACGTACTCGCGCACCGAGCCGGGGGACTCCATGTGCCTGGCCTCGACAGTGATATTCATACGGAGGTCTCCTTTTCGTCAGTAGAGGGAAGTCGTCCGGGCGGACGGGCCCCGTCGGGCGTTCCGTCGGGCCGCTGCCCCAGGGGCATGATCACTCCTCCGGTCACGGTGAAACGCAACGCTTCATCGAGGGTGATGGGCAGCTCAATGACCTCATCCGCTCTCACAGTTACAGTATATCCCGTCACCGGGGTCGGGCTCGAAGGGATGAACACCGTCAGCATCTCGGCGCTCATTTGCTCCGTGATCTGCCGCATCCCGGCGGCCGTCGCCAACCCCAGCGACCAGATGCCCTTTCGCGGGTACTCGACCGCCACCACGCGCGACGTCGAGATCTTCCGTTCGGCGAGCAGGAAGTCCGTCACCTGCTTCACGCTGGGGTACACAGCCTTAATGATCGGCATTCGGAAGAAGCTGCCTTCGATGAACCGCCAAATCCATCGGCCGACCACGCTGGCGACGAACCGTCCGAAGACGTAGACGAAGACGATCGCCCCCAGGAAACCGACCCACCAGAAGTACTGGCTCCAGTACCGCCAGAACTCCGTGAAGTTCTCCGAGAACGCCTGCTCGAAGACCGCCGGGTTGGCCCGGTACGTCCGGATCCACGTGACGACGTACGCGATCCCGATGTTCACGTACTGCCCCATGTACCGGTCGATCAGCTTGAACACCCAGACGATGATCGCCACGGTGAGGACGGTCGGAAGGACGGCCGCGAGTCCGCGGAAGAAGAACCGCTTGAAGTCCGTCATGAATGTCGAGGCCAATACACGCTCCTGTCCGTCGCCGCCGGCACGCGTCCCCACGCCGGGCATCCAGTCTAGTCCCCCGCTCCACCAGCGTCAAGATGATCCGGCCGAGCGGGCAGAATCGGTAACTTTCGGCAAGAGCGAAGTTTCCGAACCGGCCCGCCCCGGGGCTGTTTCAGAACTCCCCGCAAGGAACCCAAAGGACGCCAGGCGGGGCATCGCATCTCCGCGTTACCGTGGCATGGGCGTCTCGCCCATGGGTCCCACGGGCGTCTCGCCCGTGGCGTTCGGCGGGGAAACCTCCGTGGATGGGGGGGGGCTCGCAACGAGGCCGTTCTCGCCTCTCGGCAGGGGGGAGACGCCCCTGCGACACACGGGCGAGACGCCCGTGCCACGGAGATGCGATGGGCCTGCCGGGGCGGGGAGATCGCTGGCGTCGGGGGGCGATTGCGGGTAGGCTGCCCTCTCCGCACAGAAGTTCCGCACCGAGCCCGGCCGCTGTTGACCGGTCCGGAGCGGCCGAAGGAGAAGGACCGCCATGCTTCCGCAGCTATTCGTGATCGGTGACAGCATTTCGATTCAGTACGGCCCGCACCTGGAGCGGATGATTGCCGGAGCGTTCAGCTACGCGCGCAAGACCGGGACCGAGGCCACCCCCGTCGGGTTCCAGCGCAAGCACGGGGAGAATGGCGGGGACTCGTCGATGGTCCTCGACTACATCCGCGCGATGCGGGCGTGGGAGGCATGGCGGCCGGACGTGCTGGTGCTCAACTGCGGCCTGCACGACATCAAGACGGACCCGGCGACGGGGGAGCGGCAGGTGCCGCTGACGCAGTACCGCGAGAACCTGCGGACGATCCTGGCGCAGTTGCAGGGGCTCAAGACCCGCCTCGTCTGGGTCCGCACCACGCCCTCCGAGGACGCCGTACACAACAAGCCCGACTCCACCTTCCACCGCCACGCCGCCGACGTCACCGCCTACAACGCCGCCGCCGACAAGCTCATGGCCTCCGCCGGGGCCAGAATCGCCGACCTCTTCACCTTCACCCGCAACCTGGGCGGCAGCGAGATCTTCTGCGACCACGTCCACTTCACCGACCCCGTCCGCGCCCAGCAGGCGGCGTTCCTCGTGGGCGTGCTGGACGGGATGCGGTAGTCCACGAATTTCACGAATGGCACGAATGGCACGACGGTGGGAGGCCGTAACCGGGCGGTTTCAGAGCCGAGTGTCACCGCGGAGAACGCAGAGATCGCAGCGCGGGCTGCGCCCGTTTCCAATTTCGATGTTCGACTTTCGATTTTCGGTAACCGTTCACGCGGCGCCCCCCGGGGTCTGAGAAAGACGGCCGCCATCCGAACCTCCCCACCGACCCCGCGTCGGTGGAAGGCGGCTATCAACTACACGCAGGCCCCCACGGATCTCTCGCTTCTTCTTCTTCTTTCCCCCACCGACCCCGCGTCGGTGGTTCAAACGGCTCTCGACTACGGCCGGTGCGCAATGCCCGTGGATCGTCCGCGCCCGTGGGTCATCCCGTAGTGAGGAAGCCAGCTTACCACCGACGCGGGGTCGGTGGGGAGCAGGAGGAAGAAGGGGAGGGGACCGCCACCGTAGTTGATAGCCGCTTACCACCGACGCGGGGTCGGTGGGGAGAAGAAGAGGCAAGCGGCACGGGGCCGATGGGGATGGGAATCAGGCAACCCCATGTCTTCTCTGCGATCTCAGCGTTCTCCGCGGTGAAACTCGCTTCTGCACCGCCCCGTTACGGCCTCCCCCCTTCGTGCCCTTCGTGCAATTCGTGGACTACGCGGTCCGCAGCCGCAGCATCCGGTCGGCGCCGAGGGTCTGCTCCTCGTGCAGGACCAGGGGGATCTGCTCGCGGATGCGGGCGATGTCGAACCGCGGGAGGTCCTCCGGGGCGTCGGGGCAGCGGTGGGGGGCGACGTAGACGAGCAACTCGTCCGCCAGCCCGCCATCAAGGAAACTCCGCAGCACGCCCGCTCCCCCCTCGACCAGCAGGTGCGTCCACTGCCGCCGCCCCAACTCGTCCAGCAGGGCGCCCAGGTCCACACCGGTGGGGGAGGCGGGGAGCGTGACGATCTCGGCGCCGGCCGTCTGAAGCAACCCCGCCGCCGCCCCGTCGGCCGCGGGGGTCGTGGCGATCAGGACGGGGGACTCCTTGAGCGTGCGGAGCAGTTGGCAGTCGCTGGGGGTCCGCAGGTGCGAGTCGAGCACGACCCGCACGGGCTGCTTCCCGATACCGCTGCGGTTGGTCAGCAGGGGGTCGTCCGCGAGCACGGTCCCCACGCCCACGAGGATCCCGTCGCAGAGCCCGCGGAGTTCGTGCACGTGGCGGCGGGAGGCTTCCCCGGAGATCCATCGTCCCTCCCCGGGGGGCATCGCGAGCAGCCCGTCGGCGGTCTGGGCCCACTTGCAGATCACCCAGGGCCGTCGCTGCCTGCGGAGCTTGACGTACGGGGCCAGCAGCTCGCGGACCTCGCCCTCCCGCACCCCGACGGTGACGTCGGCCCCCGCGCTGCGCAGGATCTCCACGCCCCGCCCGCTCACCCGCTCGTCCGGGTCCAGCATGCCCACGACCACGCGGGCGATTCCGGATTCCAGGAGCGCATCGGTGCACGGGGGGGTCTTGCCGTAGTGGCAGCAGGGCTCGAGGGTGACGTACATCGTTGCGCCCCGCACGTTGGCTCCCGCGTCGCGGGCGGCGGCGAGGGCGTCGCGTTCGGCGTGGGGGCCCCCGAACCTGCGGTGCCACCCCCGCGCGATCTCGACCCCGTCGCGCACGATCACCGCTCCGACCATCGGGTTGGGCTCCACCGCCCCGCGCCCGCGGCGGGCGCAGTCGATGGCGACCGACATGAACCGCTCGTCCTGCTCCATCATGACGGGCATTATAGGGGAAGGCAGGCGCTACGCCCACCGTCGTCACCACCGTGATTGGCGCTGTCTGAATGCAGCAGGCAGTCGTATAATCGAGGCAGAGGCAGATCATGAAACTGACGGAGCGAGAAAGCGAAGTGCTGCAAGCGCTGGTGGGCGATCTCCGGCGAGAGCTGGGGGCGAGCGAGGTGCTTCTCTATGGCTCGGCCGCCAGGGGTGAGTTGGCGCCGGAGTCGGATATCGATCTGCTGGTAGTCCTGCCCGTTGCGGATTGGGAGACGGAAAAGAAGGTAATCGATCTCTGCTTCCGTGCCGAACTTGAGTGCGGCCGCGTGTTCTCCGCGGCTTGCTTCTCAGTTCACGAGCTGGAAAACACACCCCTCCGGAGTTCTCCATTCCTGCTCAATGCACGCCGGGAGGGCCGATCCCTGTGACTCCCGATATTGAGAGGCTGGTGGACTATCGGCTCGAACAAGCGAATGAGACTTTGCAGGCAGCTTGGAGCTTGGTTGATGGAGGGCACTTCAGGGACGCCATCAGCCGTGGGTATTACGCGATGTTCTATGCGGCCCTGGGGCTCCTTGCCGCCAAGCAACTGGGTGCGAGCAAACACAGCGGCGTGTTGAGTGTCTTTGGGCGGGATTTCGTGAAAACTGGAGAGTTCCCGCCGCAGGTGGCGGTCTATCTGCGGCAGGCATTTGAGTTTCGCCAGAAGTTCGATTACCGCGAGTTCGTCTCCCCAATCAGGGAAGAGGCTCAGGAGGTCGTTGCCCACGCCCGCGACTTCCTGCGCGAAGCGCAGGACACGTGGCAGCGACTGCGCAAAGCAGTATAGCTCGATCTCCCTTCTTCTGGACGCGCCATGACCACCCAACGCCTGCGACAGGACGTGCTGGCCGACCTCCGCTTCGCGGGGCGGAAGCTTGCATGGACACGCTCCGCCGAACGGGCGGGGATGGTGGTCACCGCGGGGGCGCTGGCAGTGGCGGCCGTGCTGACGGGATGGGCCCTCGCCCCCCACGCCCCCTGGGCCGCCTGGGCCCTGTGCCTGCTGCCCGTTGCCGTCGGGGTGGGGATTGCAGGGGGGGGATGGGTGCGTGCGGTGCTCTCGACGGTCGCGATGCCTTCTCTCACTCGTCCCCAAGTCCCCCGGCGGCGTGGGGGGGACCGCCCCGGACGCCCCGCAATGTCCCGTCCTCGCTCCGGATCCCTCCGCGCGTATACCGCGGGCTCCCCGCCGCTCTTCCGGGACCGCGCAGAGGCCCTGTGGGCCGCCGCCGCCCTGGCCGCTCCCGCGCTCGCGGGCGCCGTGCTGCTGGGGCTGGGAATGCACCTCCGCGTCCCCCCGCTGGTGTGGGCGCTGGGCGTTCCGTCGGCGATGGGGCTGCTTGCGGGCGGCGTGCGGGCGATGCGGGGGGCGGGCGTGCTGGCAGCGGGGCGGTTCCTCGACGAGCGCCACGGGCTGCGCGAGCGGCTCGCCACCGCCGGTGAGATCGCCCTCGCCCCGCGGGACGCCGCACCGTCCGAGACGACCGTCCTCGCCCAGGCCGCCGAGATCCTCCGCACCCGCCGGCCCCAGCGGGCACCCATGTGGCAACGGACCCGTACGACGGCGGCCGCGGTGGCGTGCGCGGTCCTGCTGGCGGTGGCGGTGGCGGCGGTCTCCCCCGCACCGGTGGGGGACGACACCGCCCGCCTCGCCGGATCGCTCGATGAACTGACGGACCAGCAACTCGCCCGCCTCGCCGCCGCCCTCCGCGCCGCCGCCTCCGACCCCGCCCTCCGCGACCGCCTCCTCGCCGCCGCCCGCCTCGTCGAAGCCCGCAACGAAGAACAACTGCAACGCGTGCTCGAACAACTGCAGGCCGAGGGCTACCGCCCGCTGGAAACCGTGCCCGCCGACATCCTGGCGGCCGCGGGCGTGGGCGGGGGGGGGCAGGAGCCCCGGCGCGGCGGGGGCTCCGAGGACGACGTCCCCGCCCCCGACGACCAGAACCCCAGCGAGGACCTCCCCGCCAGCGGCGGGGTGGTCCGCCTCTACGACCCGCAGTACGCCGACGTCGCCCCCGCCCCCGCCCTCGCCGGCCAACGCCCCGCGACCCCGTACCGCCCCTACGACGACGCCTGGTCCGCCGCCCGCCGCCGCGCCGCCGACGCCCTCCGCCAGGATACCGTCGTCCCCGAGTACCGCCCGATCCTTCGCGAGTTCTTCCGCGACCCGGACGTCCCCCCGCGGTGATCCGACGGACGCCGCGAACTCGCACCACCCGTTGTTCCATTCATCTCGATGGACGGATCGCTGCTCGCTCCTTCGACAGCCCGGGCAGCGTCCCCGCCCCCGCCGCCCCGCCCCCGCTGCGCCGGCCCCGCCCCCGTCCGGCCGCCCCCGCCCCCGTCGGGTCGCCCCCGCTGCGCCGCCCCCGCCCCCGCCGGGCCGCCCCCGCCGGGCTCGTCCCGGCGGAGCGAAGGTTTCTAAGCTAGCCGGCGGCGATCCACTTTCACTTCTTCTTCTTCTTCTTCTTCTTCTTCTTTCCGCCCCCGCCCGACTCCCATCGGCCGCAACCACAGCGCCGTAGGGAAAAGCACTCACTGCTAAAGCCTCCCCCCGGACGGCCGATACAACAACCAGTCCCCACGACGGACGCTGCAACGCAGTGACAATCGAAGAGGATCGAGCATCGGGCTTGGTTCCGGCTCCACCCAGCACGGAATGCAGAGGCAGGCGGTAGAAGTGTCCCCCAGCACCTTCGGCCGTCACTGATTCCCCCCCCAGCTTCTGCTCCTTTCCGCCCAGCCGCCTATTCACCCGGAGCGGGGCCCGATGCTCCATTCTCTTCGATACCGGAGGGAGGGACCGAGTGCAGCCGACGGCGTGGCGGATGGCAACATCCGCCCCGCCGTCACGAGGGACAGCGGACAGCCGCAGGAGCGGGCGCGGGGCCACCCCCGCCCCCGTCTGCACTTCTTGCCGCCCCGCGCACGGGACTCTGCGGTGGCCCCTCCAATTCTCCACCTGCGGTTGGCGTGGGGGGCGGCGTCGGCTACACTGGCGTCTTGCACCCAGTGGAGGCCTTCCCGCGTGAAGTGGATCATTCGGATTCTGGCGGCGATTGTCGTGTTGGCGGTGGCGGCGGGGGTGGGGTTGTACCTCACGGCCACCCGCACGCCCGAGGGCTACGCCCCGTCCGAGCTGTCCCCCGAGCAGGAGAAGCAGGCGGCCCAGCAGTTCGTCCGCGACGCCGTCGACCTCTTCAACAAGGCCCCCACCGCCGAACCCCTCGTCTGGACGGGCACGGAGGAGCGGATCAACCGCTACCTGGCGGCGATGGACGAGATCGCCTTCTACCGCCAGGGGGGGCGTCGCGGAGAGGTCCGATCCGCCCTCGACCGCGTCGGGCTGTCCGATCCGGCGGTGCGGCTGCGGGAGGGGGGGCTGACGCTCATGGCCCGTTCGGAGGAGTACGGCGCGGTCCTCTCGGTGGACGTTCGCCTGGACATGACGGAGGACAGCCGCCTGCAGGTGGCGGTGACGGGCGTCCGCGTCGGGGCCCTGCCGCTCCCCGAGTCCGCGTACCGCCAACGCATCGAGGCCCTGCAGGAAACGGTGCGGGCGAACGGCCTGCCCGCGTCGGCCGCCCCGACGGACCGCCTGCTCGGCGTGTTCGGCCGCATCGTCCGCGCCATCGGCGGCGAGCCCATCCGCGTGGAGCAGGAGATGAACCATCGCCTCGTGACCCTCCACGCCGTCCAGATCACCCCCGAGGCCATCTCCCTCCGCTTCGCCGACTCCGCCGCGCCGTAGACCGGGTGTGGCCGGTTTTCGGCTGGGCCGCGGCGAGTCCTCGCGCGCGATGGAGGCGATCCAAATCCGAAACCCGAAACGCGAAACCCGAAACCCGAAACTCGAAACAAATCCAAAGCACGAAGTCCAAAACCCCAAACGGGTCCCCGATGCGCAGGGTCCCTTGCGACCCCGAGGGCCCACGAGTGCGCATCGGTTTCGTATTTCGTATTTGCGGTTTTGGATGTGTTTCGGATTTCGTGTTTCGGATTTCGGATTTGGACAGTTGGGGCGTCCCGGTTGACGGCCGGCAGTGCCCCGCGCAGCGCCCCGCCATTTTCCAGCCGCGCCCCCGTAGCGCGCAGGGGTTGAATCCGCCCCGCCTTTCGGTACAATCGACGGTTTGGCCGCCAGACGACAGACAGGAGTATTCCCCCCATGGGCATTAAAGCGATTGACGTGCGAAAAGGTTCGGTCGTGAACTTCAAGGACGGGCTGTGGACCGTCATCAGCAACGAGAAGGTCGCCAAGGGCAACTGGCGCAGCTACCAGGTCATCAAGCTCAAGAACGTCCTCACCGGGCAGTCCATCGAGGACCGCTTCCGCACCGACGAGGACTTCACGCCCGTCTTCCTCGACCGCAAGCCGATGGAGTACCTCTACTCCACCACCGATGCGCACGTCCTCATGGACCAGCAGTCCTACGAGCAGGTCGAGATGCCCGCCGACCTCATCGGAAACGATAAGGTCTACCTGACCCCCAACCTCGTCATCCAGGTCGGGTTCGTCGAGGGCAAGGCCGTCACCGTCGAACTCCCCAACACCGTCGAACTCACCGTCATCGACACGCCCCCGCAGGTGCGGGGGGCGACGGCCACCAACCAGCTCAAGGACGCCGAGTGCGAAGGCGGCGCCAAGATCAAGGTCCCTCCCTTCGTCGAGAACGGGACCGTCGTGAAGGTCGACACCCGCACGGGCGAATACCTCGGGCGGGCGTAAGCCCCCCAGCGAACGCCGCCCCGCGGAACGTATCCGCCGTCAACCGCGAATGGCCGAAGCGCCTGTCCCCGGGCGCTTCGGCCGTTTGCTTTTTTTCGCCTCCCCGCCTACACTCTGCGGGCATGACCACCATCGCAGCGATTCCAGCACGGTACGCATCGTCGCGGCTCCCGGGGAAGGTCCTGCTCCGCGAGACGGGCAAGCCCCTCGTCCAGCACGTCGTCGAGTCCGTCCGCTCCGCCCGGCGGATCGAACGCGCCATCGTCGTCACCGACGACGCCCGCGTCGTCCAGGCGGTCCGCGACTTCGGCGGAGAAGCCGTCCTCACCAGCGACACCGCCCGCACCGGGACCGACCGCCTCGCCGAGGTCACCCACATCCTCCGCCTCGATGACGACGACGTCATCGTGAACATCCAGGGCGACGAGCCCGAGATGCCCCCCGAGTGCGTTGACCTCGCCGCCGACCTGCTCGCCGAGAGCAAGGCCGACATCGCCACCCTCGCCACCGCCATCACCCCCGACGAGGCCGCCCGCCTCCACTTCACCAAGGTGGTCCTGCGCACCGACGGGACGGCGATGTACTTCTCCCGCGCCCGCATCCCGCACGACCGCGACGCCATCGGCGGGGTCCCGTACTACCTCCACCACGGGATCTACGCCTACACCGCGGGCTTCCTCCGCCGCTTCGCCGCCTGGCCCACCACCCCCGCCGAACGCGCCGAGAAACTCGAACAGCTCCGCGCCCTCGAACACGGCGCCACCATCGCCGTCGCCCTCGTCAACTACCGCGGCGCCCGCATCGACACGCCCGAGGAGTACCAGGACTTCGTCCGCAAGGTCCGGGAGGGGCAAGGCCCCCGCGCGTAGCGCCCCGAGTCCTCGTCCCCGCCCGCCTTCCCCACGACGAACCCACCGCGCCCCGCCCGCCCCGCGGGCCGAAAAACTCCTCTCCCCCCGGGGAGAGGATGTCGCGCAGCGACAGGTGAGGGGGCGCCCCGCGCACCCGCACGCCTTCCTTCGCAAAACGAACCCATCAAGCCGTCCACACGACACCCCTCCCTCCAGAACGAACCCACCGCGCCCCGCCCGCTGTTTTCTGCGGAACGAAGCCAAACCTGCGCAAGCCTTCCGACTCTTCCGATCTTCGCGCCGCCTCCCCCTCCCCCCGCCCGCCCCGCGGGCGGGAAAACCCCTCTCCCCTCGGGGAGAGGATGTCGCGCAGCGACAGGTGAGGGGGCGCCGGACCGACCCGCAGGCGAGCGAAACGGGGACGGGTGTCGAAGGGGCGAGCGAAACGGGGACTGGCTCCGTAGGGGCATGTCGTTCGCCCCGGAGGTGCCTGTCCCCCTTTCGCGGCCGAACTCGCCCGCCGTGCAAAACAAACCCATCCCGCGCCTCCTCTCCATCCTCGAAAACGAACCCAGCGCAGACTATTCCGATTGTTGTCCATCCCGCCTCGTACAAACCCGCTGGTCCCGGCCGGGCCTGGGCTGCTGTGCGCCGCCGCGCCTCGCCTGCCCCACACGGCCGAGGCGGGGGACCCGCCGCCCCCGTCCGTCCCGCCCCGTCCGTCCCGCCGCCGCCGGGCCGCGAGCCCCGGGCGTACCTCGCATCCGTCCGTGCACGCACGCGCGCACCTCGCCCCGCCAGTTTATGCAAAAGGCAACTCCTTCTATAGTTATTCTTAGGCGCAACCGACAGCGCCGTCCCGCCGAAATGGGAATCTGCGGGCATCAGAGTTGCAACCGCCTTATTACTAGCAGGTTGCGACGACGAGAATTTTCCCTTCCCGCGCCCCGCCCGCCCCGGTGGACACTTGGGATCTGCAAATGGGACAGCAGTCGAGGCCCACGTCAACGGAGGAACGCCCACCCCCTCCCCAGTGCGCGCACCTCACTCATCTCCGAAACCGGGTAGCGTCCCCAATGCCCTGTTGGTAAACTCGCCGCTCCCCATCAGCTCCGCCGCGGCGTTGTGTTTGTCGCGTGACTGGAGCCTGAATAGACAGGTACAGAATGACCACCGAGAAGAAACCGCCGTTGCTGGAAGGCTTTGCCAAGCTGGACCTCGATCCCAAGCTGCTCGCCACTCTCTCTGAACTCGGCTACGAGGAGCCAACGCCGATCCAGCAGGCGGCCATCGAGCCCATGCTGGCCGGCAGCGACCTCATGGGCCAGGCTGCCACCGGCACGGGCAAAACGGCGGCCTTTGCCCTGCCCATGCTCCAGCGGCTCGTGGCGGCGGGCAAGGACCGGCCCCAGCCGTCGGCGATGGTCCTGGTGCCCACGCGCGAACTGGCCATGCAGGTCGCCGAAGCCATCCACAAGTACGGCCGGCGGCTCAAGACCACCACCGCGCCCATTTACGGCGGACAGTCGTTCAGCCAGCAGATTCGAATGCTCCAGCGCGGGGTCGATGTCGTGGTGGCCACGCCCGGCCGGGCACTGGACCACATCCGCCGCAAGACGCTGGACCTCAGCGGCATTGCCATTCTCGTGCTGGATGAAGCCGACGAAATGCTGGACATGGGGTTTGCGGAGGACCTGGAGGCCATCCTGGCGGAGACGCCCGAAGCCCGCCAGACGGTCATGTTCTCTGCCACGCTGCCCACGCGCATCACCGGCCTGGCGAAACGGCACCTCAAGGATCCCGTGCGCATTCAGATCGCCCGCGAGACCGCCATCAAGGGCACGATCCCACGGGTCCGCCAGGTGGCGTACATCGTTCCCCGCGGCAGCAAGCCTGCGGTGCTGGGCCGCATCCTCGATGTCGAAGATCCCACTTCGGCACTGGTGTTCTGCCGCACGCGCATCGAGGTCGACGAGCTGACGGACAAGCTCAGCGCTCACGGCTATCGCGCGCAGGCCCTGCACGGGGGGATCTCGCAGGACCAGCGGACGCGCGTCATCAAGCTTCTCCGCGAGGGCGCGATCGACCTGGTGATCGCCACGGATGTGGCCGCCCGCGGGCTGGATATCGAGCAGCTCTCCCACGTCATCAACTACGACGTGCCCACCGCCGCAGACTCCTACGTGCATCGCATCGGACGCGTCGGCCGCGCCGGACGCGAAGGCATCGCCATCACGCTCGCCGACCCGCGTGAATCACGGCTTCTCCAGCAGTTCGAACGCCTCACCAAGAGCAAGATCGAGATCGCCAAAGTCCCGACCATTGCAGACCTGCGGGCCCGACGGCTGGAACTGACGCTCGCCGCCCTGCAGCAGGCCGCCCAGGCCGAGGATCTGGACCTGTACCGACCCGCCATCGACACGCTCACCCAGGACTGCGACCTCATGACGGTCGCACTGGCCGCCGTCAAGCTGGCTCATGTGGCCACCTGCGGGGAGCATAACGAGACGGAAATCGAGATCGCGCTGCCCCGCGCGACCGATGGGAAACCCCTGGACGGCAAACGCCAGGACGGCGGACGGAAGGAAGGCGGATGGAAGGAGGGGGGGCGGAGCAAACCCCCCCGGGGCAAGCGGCACGCCGGCCCGGCCGCCAACATGGCCCGCCTCTACGTTGGAGCAGGGCTCTCCGACGGCATTCGGCCGCAGGACCTCGTCGGGGCCATTACCGGCGAATCGGGCATCAGCGGCAAGGACATCGGCGCCATCGAAATCGAGGAACGCTTCTCCCTGGTCGAAGTGCCCCAAGCCATCATCGAAGACGTCCTCCAGGCCATGGGCAACGCCTCCGTCAGGGGCAAGAGAGTCACCATCCGCCGCTTTGAGGAGCGATGACCGCTTGCACGCCCTGTCTGCACGCCCGGGCGCATGCCCACGGGACGCAGTCCGTCCCGTGGGACAGCCCCCGACGACCAAGCGGGTCCCGTTCAGATGGTAGGGCGTGCAGAGGGCGGAGCGAAGCGGAGCCCTCTGCGCGCGGGACGCACCATCCCGCGCGCAAGCGTCTCCGCTTCGCTCCGCCGCTTGCGCGCCCTACCTGCACGCCCGGGCGCATGCCCACGGGACGCAGTCTGTCCCGTGGGACGGCCCCCGACGACCGAGCGGGCTCCGTTCGCCCCACGCCTCCCGAGCCCCTGCGGGAGCTTCCGGGAAGGACCAACGTGCCCGGGTTCCCGGGGGGCGGAGAACTCCCCGCTCCGGACCGTTTTTGGGGAGGCCTCGTCGGGGGACAGACGCGTCTTCCGTGGGGGTTCCGTCAGGGGGTCTTCCCTATGCGGGGGCTTTCTCGGGGCCCCGGACCGGTCCGGTTGCCCAGCCCGTCCCACGGGACAAACAGCGTCCCGTGGGCATTCCTCTCCGCGCGTCCCGACACCCCCGGGCCTCCACGCCTCGCCTCCCCCACGCCACTCCCTCGCTCATCCATCGCTCATCCCGCGCTCACCCGTCTCCGCTCCGCCTCGACGCGACAAGTCTGCCTTCAGCCCCGCTCCAACCCCGGACCCGCCTGGCGTCCCCAGTACCCCGCCCCCCGAGGTCGGCCGAGGAAGCATCGCGAGAAGGGCGGGGAATCTTATTGACATAATAAAACAGTAAGCTGTCCCCGGATTTGCGCGAGACGTCTCCAGGGACGGCATAAACAGTAACTGTCCGTCTTGATCGACTCCAAGCGCGAGCGTTGGGGGTCTCCTGACCCCCAACGTCCTGGAAGGCCAACGTGCGCTTCCGCGATAGCGTTATGGCGGCGCTCCGGTCGCGGCGGCCGCCGCCGCGAAGGGGGCGCTCCAATGACGCTGACGCGGAGGCACCCCTCGCCCCTCCCGGACGCCGGGGGTCAGGAGACCCCCGGCGCACGCGCTGGTGCGTCGCACGCGCTTGGAAATCGGGCAGCGTCCCCAACATTTGGGCAGCATCCCTAACATTCATGCTGTCCTCCCGCTGCACTCGCATTTCCTTCCCCGCGGCCCGTCAGCCGCGGGGCTTTACGTCTACCGTCTGGCCGGGCTGCAGCGTCAGCTCGATGGTCCCTTCGGTCACGGTGACGGGGATCTCGCGGCCGGTGGCGTCGATGGCCGACACTGGCACGCCCGCGGCGGGGACGGCCGGGAGGGGCGCGGCGGTGGCTGGGGTGGGGGGCCAGGGGGTGCGGAGGCGGAAGGGGCCGCCGGAGAGGCTTTCCACGCGGACGGACGGGACCGTGCCGTTGATCCGCTCGGCGGAGACGAGGAAGGCGCCGTCCGTCCGCATCCGCTCGAAGCCCACGCGCTTCCACGACCGCGGGCAGCCGCGGAACAGGTGGTGCACCCCGCGCTTCGTGTGCAGGAGCATCTCCTGCACGGCGACGATGGCGGCCATCCCGAGGTCCATCTGCATGATCTCGGGCCGCGGGGGCGCGTCGTCCAGCGGGGAGCGGCCCATGAGGGTGAACCCGGGCTGGTCGGCGTCGTGGAGGGTTCCGCGGCCGATGTTGCAGTAGAAGCGGGCGGAGACCTCCAGGAGCATCTCGGCCATCTGGGCGTGGCCGGCGCGCGAGTGGAGCATGGACGCCCACGGGATGCACCAGCCGGACCACAGCCCGTGCCCGCGGAGGATCCACTCGGCGTAGGTCTGGCGGACGGTCTCCCGCCAGGCGGGGTCCTCCCAGTCGAGGGTGTCGAAGGGGACGATGGCGGCCATGTGGGAGTGGTGGCGGTGGCTCTCCTCGAGGGGGGTGCCCTCCCAGAGGGCGATGGAGCGGCGCGGCCCTTCGCCGATGAGGCAGGCCTTGGGCAGGCGGGTGAGGATCTCGCCCCAGAGGGGCTTGGGTGCGACGCCCAGCACGCGCGACGCCTCCAGCAGGTCCTCGCAGAGGCGATGGGCGCAGGCGAGCTGGAAGCTGGCGTTGCGGCCCCAGGCGTTCATGGCGGATCCGCGGTACTCGGGGGAGACGCTGACGGGCAGGACGAAGGCGTCCCCGTCGCGTTCGAGCATCTCCTCGTAGACGCGCATGGCGGCGACCATGAAGGGGTAGGCGGTCTCGCGGAGGAAGGGTTCGTCGAGCGTGTAGCGGTAGTAGCGGAACATCATCTCGGCCATCCACGCGGTGCAGCCGTGGTCGATCGAGCCCGTCCAGAACCCGCCCATGCAGGTGCAGCGGTCGTCGACGGCGTGGGGGAGCATGGCGCCGTCGTCGATCCCGACGAACACCTTCGCGTTGTGCTGGAGCGTCCCCGCCCAACTGGCGATGAGTTCGAACAGCGGGCGGAGGTGCTGGAGGCGGTTGCTGCGATACGCCGGCCAGTAGCACATCTGGACGTTGATGTTGAAGTGGTAGTCGCCGGCCCACGGGGGCAGGCGGTACTCCTCGATCCACGGGCCCTGCAGCCCGGCGGCGATTCCGTCGGGGTGGGTGAGCCCGGCGAACTTGTACAGGCCGTACTCGTAGAGCATGCGGAGGTCGTCGTTGGGGATCTCGACGCGGGGGATGTCGCTCCAGTAGGCGGTCCACCAGGGCCGGCTGCGGTCGAGCGCCCCGTCCACCCCGCCGGTGCAGCGTTCCAAGGCGGTGCGGGCGGCGGACAGGGCGGAGGCGTCGTCGGATCCGAGCTGGCAGGTGAGGCATGCCTGGCCCGGCTGGGTTTGCCAGAGGGCGCACGCGGAGTCGTCCTGCGGTGTGGACTGGACCCAGCCGCACTCGCTGTCGCCCTTGACGGGGGTGGGGGGGGCGAAGGAGATCTTCGCGAGTTCCTCGCCCAGGAACTCCCACGCGGGCAGCGGGCGAACGGTGGGGGCGAGCGAGGTGGGCCACTCGACGCAGACCACCGACGCGTCGAGGTCCATCGCCAGGCGGATCGTGTGCGCGGTCCCGTCGCGGTCCATCTGCACGGTGGCGTACCCGTCGGACAGGCGCAGCTCGCCGGTGCGCAGCTCGCAGCCGGGCCCGAAGTCCAGCTCGAAGCGCCCCACGGGCAGCAGCGACGGGCGGCGGGGCTGGCCCGCGTCCGCTTGCGTGTGCTCGAAGAGTTCGCGGACGGCGGATTCGTCGTTGGCCTCCAGGGCGCGGCGGATGTTGGCGTAGCTCTGGCGGGCGTCCCAGTGCAGGCCCCCGCGGTGGTCCCACCAGTCCGAGCGGCCGAGGGTGATGCGGAGGACGGACCCTTCGCCCCAGATCATCACGCCCAGGCGGGCGTTGCCCTGAAGCATGCCGGTGTGCGTTCGCGGGAGGGGGAAGTCCCAGGTGTAGGTGCTGTTCATGGTGTCGTTCCTTGCTGGCGGTTCATTCGGTGACGCGGCCGCCCAGAGCGTACCGCCCCGGGCGGGAAAGTCCAGAGTGGGGTTCGCGCCCCGTTGTTCCCCACGTCGCGGCGTGCGGCGCCCCGAGGGCGTGAGACGCCCCGAGCGCGTGCGACGGCCCAAGCGCGTGCGACGGCCCGAGCGCGTGCGACGGCCCCAGCGCGTGCGACGCCCCCAGCGCGTGCGACGGCCCGAGCGCGTGGGACGGCTTAAGCGCTTGCGTTGGGGGTCTCCTGACCCCCAACGTCCCGGAAGACCAACAAGCGCTTCCGCGACAGCGTTATGGCGGCGTTTCGGTCGCGGCGGTCCCCGCCGCGAAGGGGGCGCTCCAACGGCGCTGCCGCGGAGGCGTCGCTCACCCCTCCCGGACGCCGGGGGTCAGGAGACCCCCGG
>JAWLCQ010000085.1:0-18886 GCA_041687095.1 Phycisphaerae bacterium
GCTGGGCTGCAACGTAAGGTTTTGCTCATGACCCTCAGTCCATGTCGCGCCTCCTTACCCAGGCTTCGCCTGGCGCACGAGCAACCACGTCCAATCGACACGGGCTGCAAAGTATCTGGGATGCGTATTGGCTGACGGGTGAAAGCCGACAGTTGACGGCGTCCCCTACTCCAGCGCCTCGCGGACCTCGGATTCGCCGCGGTTTGCCACCGCCTCGCGCAGGCGGGCGATGACGTTGGCATCGTGGCGGTGGATCGCCAAAGCCCTTACGGCGGCGGCGGCATGACGGGCCGAACCCTCCCGCACCAGATCCCACAGGTAATCCATCGCCTCCTCTCGCCGAAGTGTCGCCATCGCCAGCAGGACGGTCTGTGGGGGCTCGGGGTCCAAACGACGCGCCTCCCACGCGCCCCGCAGCGCCTCGAAGGCGCCGCTCAGACGCGATTCTCCCAAGGCGACGGCCGCCGCGTCCTGCACCTCCGGCGAGGGGGTCGACAGATACCCAGCCACGAACGCAAGTGACTCCTCGGGCTCCAGGACCAGCAGGGCCGCGAAGCACTCCGTGAGCACCTCGGGGCCGTCGGGGACGGCGAGGGTCTTGTAGCGGAGCAGGCTGGCCACCTCCGGGCGTCCCAGCCGGACGAGGGCGCGGACGGCCAGCACGCGGGCGTCGGGCTCGCGGTCGGCGAGCAGCTCGGTGAGCAGCGTCAGGGCGCGGGGATGGTGGGACTCGGCGAGCCCCAGGGCGCACTGCCCCCGCAGGACGGCGGCGGTGTCCACCGGGCCGCCGTAGGACGGCTCCCTCTGCACGTGCCGGATCCCGCGGACGAAAACGTCGCCCTCGTCCCGATCGAATTGGACGAGGCACTCGACGATGGCGGTCTTGGCGCGGCAGCCCTTGTCGGTCTTGAGCGGGTCGGTCAGGAAACGGCCGAACGCGTCGGCGAGTTCGGAAGCGCAATCATCGGCACCGAGTTCGGCAGCAAGGCGAGCGGCCTTGGCGACGACGAGGTTGCTGCGGTCGCCCAGTTCGCGGCGGAGCGAGGCGAGGACGGCGGGGCGGGCGTCGGGCTCGGCGGCCGCGTCGCGCAGGGCGGCGAGGTCCGCCAGCTTCTGCTCCACCGATCGCCGCTTCGCCATTGAGGCCTCCCTTCACTACGCGTCACAGATCATTCGCGGGCAGCATCGGTTGGACGTGGTTGCTCCGCTGCGCTCCGCAGACCACGGCACCCGGCGTCTTTCTCTTCTTCTGCTGAAAGCTGACCGCTGAAAGCTTTCTCCGCTGATCGCCTTCTCCGCCGCGATGGTCCTATCTGTCACCGGTGGCGGCCGACGCCTGGATGTCCCCGGATCCGTCGGTGGTGGGCTTGAGGAAGAGGTAGTAGAGGCGGCCTTCCTGCTTGACGTGGCCGGCGAGTTGCCCGGCGGCGTCGCCCACGCCGATGTACAGGTCGCAGCGGCCGGGGGCGCGGATGGCCCCCCCGGTGTCCTGGTCCAGGGCGAACCCGGTGTACGGCGCCTGCTGGATGGCCTGCGAGGTGCTCACGGGCAGGCGAGTGCTGAGGAAGGTGAGCGCGGCGCGGGGGAAGACGGTCTTGTCCGTCGCCACCGTCCGCCAGGGCGTGACGGGCTCGTTGATCGACCCGTGCGGCAGCTCGTCGCCCTGCGTGAAGAACACGAACCGCGGGTTCCGCCACACGTACGTCTGCACGTCCTGCGGGTGCGCCCGGAAGTAGGCGATCATGGCCTGGAGGCTCATGTCCTGGGCGGCGATCTTCCCGTCATCGATCAACGCCTTCGCCACGCTCTGGTACGGGTGGCCGTTGCTCGCCCCGTAGGCGGCCGTCACCATCCGGCCATCGGGCATCCGCAGGCGGGCCGAGCCCTGCACGTGGGCGATGTAGACGTCGAACGCATCGGCCAGCCAGAACAGCTCCTGCCCGCGGAGCAGGTTGGCGGACTCGATCTGCTGGCGGGCGGGGTACGGTTCGAGCGAGCCCGACGCGGTGCGCCGCCCGAGGATCTCCCCCTCGGGCCCCTTGGCCAGGTCGGGGGGGGTCTTGTACAGCGGGTAACGGAAGCGGTCGGTCCGGACGGGCGAGGCGTCGAAGATCGGCGTGTAGTAGCCCGTGAACAGCACCGTCCCCCGTCCATCCCAGCCGACGGACTCGTACACGTCGAACCGCTCGCGGAGCACGCGGTTCATCTCCGCGGGGGGCAGGTTGCGATCGAGCAGGGCCGCAAACGCCTGGAGCGACTGCACCACCTGCGCGTGCGTGATCTCGCCGTAGGGGTAGTACTTCTGGCTGGAGGGCTTGGCGAGGTAGTGCAGGGAGCGGTCGATGGCCCGGCGGAGGTCATGGGTGTTGCCCGCGGCCACGGTGAAATCGGGGATCTCCCCGGGCTCGACCCTGCGCAGGCCAAGCTGCCCCGGGGGGAGGGGGCGGCTGTAGTCCGGGCCCTGGTCGAGAGGCACCATGATCGTGCCGGTGTCCCTCCCGCACGCGGAGAGGGTGAGGGCGGCGAACACCAGGGCCAGCGAGAGCGTGAGGGCGAGCGTCCGATTCATCCATGAACTCCTTGAGGCCGACCGGGGCCAGCGCGACGGGCGCCCCGGAAACTCCATCCGCCCATCATGCCCGCGCGAGCGGCGGGAAGTCAATGGCCAGGGCGCCTCACGCGTAGCTGTGCAGCCCGGGCAGGAGGTAGTTCACCACGATCCAGTTGAAGAGCATGGCCCCGACGGCGAGGAGGCAGCCGACGGCAGTGAGGGTCCCGCGGGAGCGCGGGGGGACAACGAACCGCAGGTGCAGCGTCGCCAGCAGGATCAGCACGGTGATGAGGGCCCAGGTCTCCTTGGGGTCCCAGCCCCAGAAGCGGCCCCAGGCGGCGTGGGCCCAGACGGCCCCGAGGATCGTGCCCCCCGCCACCGTCCACGTCGCCAGTTGCGCCACCAGGACGTTGCAGCGGTCGATCACCCGGAGCGTCTCGCTCCCGCTCCCCCGCACCGCCGCCACGCCCAGCAGCGCCAGGGAGATCGGCAGGGTCATGCCCACCAGTGCATGCCCGACGATGATCACCGCCACGTGGGCGGACATGATGGGCGCATCGAGGATCCCCGGGATCGCGGTGATCCCCGCCCCCGTCCGCCCGGGCAGGAAGAAGCACGACAGCAGGCCCACCGTGGCGTAGAACGCCGCCGCCAGGGCGAACCACCCCCGCGGGCGGACCGCCTCCAGCCCCAGCGCCAGCAGCCCCCCCAGCAGCGCCGAGGCGGTGACGGCTTCGAACTGGTTGAGGATCGGCGGCAGATGCCAACCCCGCCCGCTGAGGATCCATCGCACCACGAACCCCGCCCCCAGCGCCAGGGTGGACAGGGCGAAGACTCCCAGTCCCAGCCGCCTCACCCCCCGCCGCTCCGTGGCGACGGCGAACAGGAGCAGGACCAGCGACACCGCGAAGCCCACCCACGTGATCGTCGCGCGGTCGGTGCGGTTGTAGAGCACCTCCAGGTCGCGGAGAAGCTTGGGCGGGAGGGCCTCGGCGCCCGCCAAGGCCTCCTGCTCGTCGGGGAACGTATCGATGAGGCCGTTGACGGCGTCGGCGTCGCGGGAGCGCCATGCGGTTTGCAGCCGCCGCCAATGCGCGTAGGCCGCGGAAAGCCGCGGGCCAAGCTCGCCCGGGCGCAGGGCGAAGTCCTCGGGCGTTCGCCACGGCCCGCCGTTCGGGTCGGGCAGGACGCGGAGGGCGTCGGCGGAGAAGAAGGCAGCGTAGCGGAGTTGAAGGCGGTCGATGGGGACGCGGAACGGCCCCTCCATGCCGCGGATCATCAGGCCCGAACGGAGCGAGGGCACGTCGCGGACGGTTTCGAGATCGGCGAGGTCCGCGCGGCCGGTGGCGAGGAGCAGTTCGAGGGCCTCCTCGTCCGCCAGCACGGCCGGGGGGATGCGATGGGTGGCGGCGAAGGCGGGGCGGAAGCGGGGCGGGAGACTGTCGGTGAACCACGCGCGGGCGGTGGCCTCGCGGACGTAGAGCACGGGGCGGCCGAGGTAGTGCCCGGCGTTGAAGTACAGCTCCAGGAACGCGACGGCGGGGGCGAGGTCGGCGGGGGCCTGCTCGCCCGTCGCCTGCGAGACCTGATCGCGGGCGAGGGTATCGAGGACGGCGACGCGGGCGGAGATCTGCACGGGCAGGCGGGAGAGGGGCGGGGCGTGGAGCTTCCGCAGGAACGCGAGGGTCTCCGCGTCGAACAGATCCGGGGCAACGGGGGCGGCGGAATCCTCGCGAGCGTCGAATGCGGGCGCCGACGTCGCCGCGCCCTCCGATGTCACCTCCCCGACGCCCGTCTCCGCTGCGCTCCGTCGCGATGTGCCGTCGGGGGGCGCTGCGGGTCCGTCACGCAGGGCATCGGCTGCGAGGACCGGTGAGGAGAGGATGAGAATCGCAAGCAGGATGGCGGGAAGGAGCCTGGGTGCCACGGCTGCGCCGTTTGCAGCCGTGCGGCCGGGACGGACACGGCTGCGAACAGCGCAGCCGTGGCACCCGGCGCTTGGCGTTGGCGGACGGGTCATGCTTCGCTCCTTTCGGGCTCGGGGCCTCCCCGGCGGAGGAGGAGCGGTTTGACGAAGAACGCCCAGGGCAACCCCAGGCTGATGAGCGCACAGCCGACCCACACCGCCCACAGCCCCGGGGCGGTGGCAGCGCTAAGGATGACCATCTGCGGGTCGCTCGCGGGCAGCCAGGACTCGTGGCTGAGCTGGAAGGGCCCGAGGCGCACGGGGTCGTTCAGGGCGATCACCTCGCGCTCGACCGCCCCGCCGCGATCCACCTCGACGCGCGTGACGTAGTCCCGCGGAATGCCCGAGCCCGGGTAGGTCTGGTACTCCGTCCCGAGGAGGCGAAGCTCCCCGGGCAGCTCGACGCGGCGGCGGGAGAGGATGAGTTCCCCCATCGACGCGGGGCCCTCCTCGGATGTCACCAAGGCGCCCAGTCCGGGCGTGGCGAATTCATCGTACGGCAGCAGGAACCGGGACTCCGGCTCGCGCTGCTTCGCAGTGAACACGGGGATCCGGAGGAAGCGAAGCGGGGTGATCCGCACCGCCCGCCCACCGAGCACGACCTCCGTCGGAGACCCGGGCTGCAGGGCGTGCACCTCGCGCTGCCCGTCGGGGCGGATGACCACGACGGCCGCCTGCCCCTGCGAACCAACGACGATCACCCCCGCGTCGAACGAGAACGCCGACGCATCGCCCTCGAAGAGTTCCCTCGCCTCCTCGTCCGACAGGTGCGGGCGGAAGAGCAGAACGTAGTCCTCGCCCCGGAGGCTCTCCCGACCGGCGATGTCGGGCGAGAGCACCACCGTTTGCACGTCGTTCCCGTCGGTGACCGCGAGCTGCATCGCCGGAGCGAACGCGCTGCTCTGGCGGTGGACGAGGAGGCCCCGGCCCCAGGGATCGCCCTGCAGCAGCGAGGGATCGTCGGGGACGGGCTGCAGCGGGACCTGCACGTCACGTTCCGTGCCCTGGCGGAGGGTGAGGATGAGCGTGTCGTCGAGGTAGGCGTGGCGGACGGGCGTCCAGCCGTCGGCGGTGCGGTAGCTGATGGACTGGCCCGCGAGGCGGTGCGTGCCGTACCACACCGACGCCGCGAGGAGCACCAGCGTACCGGCGTGGGCGGCGTGGGCTCCGAGGCGGGGCAGATCGAAGCGGACCCGCAGCCCCGTCGCCAGCAGCAGATTCGCCCCCAGCAGGCCCACCAGCGCGAGGAACAGCCCGTGGGCGTACAGGGCCTGGGGCGCGGTGTGCAGCAGGCCCGCCATCGCCGCCGCCGAGGGCGGGACGGAGGCCGCCGAGAGGTACAGCACCACCAGCGCCAACAGCAGCAGGCCCAGCACGGTGCTGGACGCGACGCGAACGAGGGCACGCAGGGCGGACAAGGCAGTCTCCATTCATGCAACGCCCCGGCGTCGCACGGGGGCGGCGCCGGGGCGGGGCTATGTCCTATTGTATCGCGGCCGGAGTGGGTCTACTTCTCCATCTCCACCGGAACGGCGGGGGTCGTCGGGGCCTCGGACGCCGCAGCGACCGTGTCGGTCAGGAACAGGCTCGGGGGCACGATCCAGATCTCGACGCGGCGGTTGGCCTCGTTGCCCTTCTGCCCGGGGGCGTTGGGGGCGATGGGGTGGTTGTCCCCGAACCCAATCCCGGCGATGCGGGCGGGGGTCACGCCCGCCTGTCCGAGCGTGCGGACGACGGACATGGCGCGGGCGGCGGAGAGGCCCCAGTTATCGCGGTACAGCTCGACGGTGCGAGGCTGGCGGACGGGGATGTTGTCCGTGTGCCCGGCGACGTAGATGTTGAAGGCGCGGGCCTCGGCGGTGGCGAGGATCTGCCCGAAGCGCTGGATGGCGGCCGTCGCCTGCGGGTTGAGGTCGGCCGACCCCTTGGCGAAGGTCAGGTCGCTCTTGAGCTTCAGCATGCCGCGCTGGGCGTCGAACTCCACGAGGTCGGGGTACTCGCTCGCCAGTTGCTGGAGGGCGGCGTTGACCTGGGTGGGCAGCGCGCCGAACTGCGGCGGGGCCTGGCCGAGCCTGGCCTCCAACTCGCGGTACCTCGCCGTCAGCTCCTCCAGGGAGCCCTGCAGGGCGCGGTTCTGGTCGTTGAGGACCTCGACCTCGCGGCTGCGGGCGTCCAGGCGGGCCTGGCACTCGGCGAGGGAGGCCCCGAAGGTGCCCCGCTCGCCCTCGATCCCGCGGAGCTGCGACTGGCAGTCCTCGAGCTGCCGCTTGAGCTTCATGTTCATGCTCAGGGCTTCGTCGTACTCCCCTTGCGGCACGCACCCGCCGGCCGCCAGCAGCCCCACCAGAACCAACGCGAGTGCGGGGGTCACCAGCATCCTTTTCATAACCGAACCATCCTTTCGCTCTGTCTGTCGTTCGCGGACCGCCCCATCCCTGGGGCGGGGACTGCGACGGAAGCCCTCGCCCCCCGCCGTGCGGAAAGCCAGGGCCAAATCGGGTGCACCGGGGGCGTGCGGCCAGGGCCCGAGGGCCCGGGACCGACGGGTTGCGAGCCTCGCCACCCCGTCGGCCGGCGGTCGACCGGCCGCGGTCAGCCGGCCATGCGGCCCAGGGCCAGGCGGCGGGCGGCGACGGCCTTGCCGACCATCATCCCGACGATCGCGCAGACGACGATGGTGACCACCGACGCCCCGAGCACGACCAGCATGTTTTCCTTCATGAACGCGACGTACCCGGGCACGACGCCCTGCATGGCGGCGGGAACGAGGGCGAGGATCACCAGGGCGACGATCGCGCTGCCGATGATCGCCCCCCCGAAGAACCCGCTCGACGCGTCCACGATCTCCTCCTGGGCGACGGGGACGAGGACGGGCGCGGCGGCCGGGGCGTACGCACCGGCGCCCGCGGTCTCCTCGGGGACGTCGATCTCCCCGTCGGCGATGCCCTCGTCCATGTCGATGTGATCGAGGACTTCGGCCCCGAGGGAGGTGTCGTCGCTCTCGCGGGTCAGGTCCAGCAGGCCCGAGCCGCTCCCCACGCCCTCCATGGACATCTGCTCTTCGAGGGACGGGGCGATCTGGGTCTTGGCCATCGGATCGGCGGCCTCGACCTCCAGGTCCTCGTCATCGAAGATGCTGATGCCCTCGGACGTGATGACGGTGTCTTCCTTGCCCTTGGGGGGCTCGACGGCGTCGGCGTCGGCGAGGGAGACCCCGGTGCCCTGGCTGTCGGCGGGGGAGAGTTCGATCTCATCGTCGTCCCCACCGCCCAGTTCGGCGGCGAGGGCGTCGACCTCGGCGGCCTTGAACATCCGCTGCGTCCCGTCCTGGAAGACGCGCAGCCGGTTGTCCCGGACGTAGCGGCCCAGTTCCTCGACGCCGATGCCCAGGGCGCCCGCAGCCTCCTGCTCGCTGTAGTACATCTTCTTCGCCATGCGTGACTGCTCCTTGCCCGTCCCGGAAGGACGGGTACCTCGATTAATCGGTCAGCGGCCGGCCTTCTTCGACCAGCTGCTTGATCTCCCGCGGAAGCTTCTCCGTGTTGTACTCGTCCAGAAGAAGATCGTAGGAATAATTGCGGACGGCCAGGAGACGCAGCTTCCGGCTCGACGGGAGCCACTGATACATGCACAGACGGTGGTGCTCGGTGTCGACCAGGTAGATCCCGTAGGTGTCGGGGGTGATCTGCCCGGCGACGACGAAGACGTTCTCGCTCCGCTCGATGCCCGCCCCTCCCTGCCCGTGGGCGGCGGGGACGCCGAATCCCACCTCCGACACCAGCACCGCCGCGACCAGCGCAAGGAGGGCGACGGCGAGCCAGTTCGCCACGGTCGCGGCGCGGGGGGGAGGGTTGCCTGTTGCTGTGTCCGGCATAAGCACCTGTCGCAGAGAACGCGCAAACACACTTTGCTCCGCCGATTATAGCGCCCGGACCCGCCGCTTCAAGCACAATTTGCCCCCGGGGCCGGAGCGGGCCCCCGCCCTCAGGCCTCCCGAACCCTGAATCCCCCGCCGCAAACCGCGGCCCCGCGCGGGAACCCGCGGCCGCAGACCGGGGTTCCCCCCCTGCCTCCCCCTCGCGGGCCCGAGGGGGCGGCGGCGATGGACTCGTGGCGGGCGGCGGTAGGCGATGGGCCCGATGTGCCGTTCCGCCCTGGGGGGAGGGCGCGGGGGCCTTTGCCCCGCCACGATCCGCTCCTGCACCCGGCGGCAAAACCAGTCACCCAACCCCTTGCGTCCCCCGCGGCCGCGCGGTAGCGTTCACGGTTTCTCTTTTTCAGAAGGCGAATGCGATGCAGGAAGCGATTGCCAAGGCGAAGACCCTGATCGAGGCCCTGGAGTACATCCAGCGCTTCGCGGACAAGATCATCGTCATCAAGATGGGCGGATCGTTCATGGACGACGAGCGGGCCATGAACGACCTCATCACCGACGTGGTGTTCCTCAACACCGTCGGGATGCGGCCCATCATCGTGCACGGGGGCGGGAAGGCGATCTCGCAGGCGATGGAGAACCGCGGGCTGGAGGTCCAGTTCGTCCAGGGCCGCCGCTACACCGACCAGCGGACCCTCACCGTCGTCGAGCACGTCCTGTGCAACGAGATCAACCGCCGCATCGTCATGACCATCGAGGCCCTGGGCTCGGGGGCGATGGGCCTGCACACCCTCGCCAGCGGGGTGCTCTTCGGGGAGAAGCTCTTCCTCGAGGACGAGGGCCGCAAGGTCGACCTCGGGTTCGTCGGGCGGGTCGTGGCCGTCAACGCCCGGCTGCTGGAGCTGCTCTGCCAGGCCGACACCATCCCCGTCATCGCGCCTTTGGCGCGGGACAAGACGGGCACGAAGCTCAACTGCAACGCCGACACCGCCGCCGGGGAGGTCGCCGCCGCGCTGAAGGCCGAGAAGCTCGTCGTCGTCTCCGACACCCACGGGATCCGGCGGGACCCGAACGACCCGGCGTCGCTCGCCCCGGTCCTCACGGAGACCGAGATCCGCGAGATGATCGCCAGCGGGGCGATCTCCTCCGGGATGCTCCCGAAGGTCGACGCCTGCCTGCGGGCCCTCGGGGCCGGGGTCACCCGCACCCACATCATCGACGGACGGTTCCCGCACTCGCTGCTGCTGGAGATCTTCTCCGACGCCGGGGCCGGGACGCTGATACAGAAGTAGACCCCGCACGGCCCCCGGCGGGAGCACCGCCCGGGGCCGTGCTGTTTCCTCCCCGCCCCTTTCACCGCGGGCACCGGAGACCGGACATGATCAAGGACTTCATCGAACTCGGGGACTTCACCGGCGAGCAACTGCGGCGCCTCATCGACCGGGCCCTGGACGACAAGGCCCTCTTCCAGCGCGGGGAGCTTCCCCCCGCCCTCCCGCGGAAGGTGCTGGCGATGATCTTCGAGAAACCCTCCCTGCGCACCCGCGTGAGCTTCGAGGCCGCCATGACCCATCTGGGCGGGGCGGCCATCTACCTGTCCCAGAACGACATCGGCCTGGGCAAGCGGGAGGCGACGTGCGACATCGCCCGTGTGCTGGGGCGCATGGCCGATGGGATCATGGCGCGGACGTTCTCGCACGACATGGTCGTGGAACTCGCGGAGTTCAGCGACGTGCCCGTGGTCAACGGCCTGACGGATCACTCGCACCCCTGCCAGGCGATGGCGGACCTGATGACGGTCCAGGAGTGGTTCAGCGCGACGCAGCGGGACCGCGCCCCCCTGCACGGCCGGACCCTCGCGTTCGTGGGCGACGGGAACAACGTCGCCCGCTCGCTGGCGATGGGCTGCGCGAAGCTGGGGGCGAGGTTCGTCCTGTCGGCCCCGGGGGGGTATGAGTTGGACCGGCACTTCGTCGCCCGCGTCCGCTCCGCCGGCGGGGACGACTGCTACGTCAGCGAGCCCGACCCCGCCCTCGCCGTCCGCACCGCCGACGTCGTCTACACCGATACCTGGGTCTCCATGGGCCAGGAGGACGAGCGGGCCAAGCGACAGGACGCCTTCGGGTCCTACCAGGTGAGCAGCCACCTGATGTCCCACGCCCCCTCGCACGCCATCGTCCTGCACTGCCTCCCCGCCTACCGCGGCAGCGAGATCACCGACGAGATCATGGAACTCCACGCCCCCACCATCCTCGAGCAGTCCGCCAACCGCCTGCACTTCCAGCGGACGCTGCTCAACGTGCTCATGGGGGAGGGCGGGATCGAGTGATTCGCGAATCGCGACCTTCGCGTTTCGCCTGAGGCTGATACGCGTCTTGCTCAATTCCCGCGCGGGTGCCGTGGTTTGCGAAGCGAAGCGGAGCAACCACGTCCAATCGACACTGCCTGCGAGTTACCGGGGATGCGTTATGACGCCCTCTTCGGGATCCCCGTCGCGATGGGCGCGGGGCGGGGACTCCGGGCGTCCCTCGCATGACCAACGGACGCCAAATGGCAAGCCCCGGTCAGATCCTGTCAACGGTCTGACCGGGGCTTGCCATTTGGCGTCCGTTCTCCCCCTTCTCCGCGATCGGGCGATGCTAACGGAATGCGGGCGAGAGGATCGCCGTCGCGCACAGGAGCAGCAGGAGCATGTAGGCGGCGAGGCGGACGTGGTGCACCGCCATGCGGTGCCCCATGGCCAACCCCCCCACCGTCCCCCCGACGATGGCGGGGAGGAAGACGGCGGCCTCGGGGAGGCTCGGCAGCACGCCGAGCCCGAACGCCCCGAGAATCAGGGCGATCTGCAACGGAGTGCAGGGGATCGTGATGGCGGGGATGGTGACGCGGAGGCGGGGGTTCGGCCAGTGGTGGGCATGCACCCACAGCACCAACGGGGGGCCCCCGATGCTCGCCAGGCCCGACAGAATTCCGCTGCAGAACCCCGCGACCCAGCCCCACGCGCGGTGGAGGCGCTCCCGCGGCCGGACGCGCCACACCCGCTGCACCACCACCACTGCCAGAATCAGCCCCCCCAGGATCTGCCGCACCGTTCCTCGGTCCGCCTCGCTCAGGAGGCGGAGCAGCCCCACGCCCAGCGGGAGGCCCAGCAGGGCCAGGGCGATCGGCCCGGCGAGTTGGCCCCAGTGCACGTCCCGCCGCAGGTGCACCACCGCCTGCACCCGCTGCACGAAGGAGCCCAACGAGGCGATGACGACGGACTCCGGGAGCGGCCAGCCCAGCAGCAGCATTGCCGGGACGCTGAACAGCGCGAACCCGAAGCCCACCGCGCTCTGCAGGGCACTGCAGAACGCCAGCACGGCCGCTCCGATGAGGATCGTCTCCCAAGCCATGGAACGGTCATCGTGACAGACCGCGAGGCAAAGGGCAACCCTACGCTTCGGGAACGTCCTCCAGGTACACGCCGGCGGCGCGGAGGGTGGACTGGAGTTGGCGGAGGTCCACCTGGTGCATGTCGATGCCCGCGTCGAGGGCGAGAGCGACGGCCGTCCCGAGACCCTGGGCCATCACCATGCAGTGCGTCTGCACGCGGATGGACGAATGGCCCTCGTGGGTGCTCGACGCGCAGCGGCCCACCACACCGAGGTTGGGGACCTGCTCGTTGAGGCACATGCCCAGCGGAATGTGGTAGCTCTGGCCCTGCGGGAGCATGTTCGACTGCCCGCGGTCGTTCCACGTGGTGTAGCCCGTGCCCCGCGGGTCGTGGATGTCGATCATCCAGACGCCGTGACCGACGGCGTCGGGCTGCTTGGCGGCGGAAAGGACCATGTCGCCCGTGAGGGTGGTTTGGCCGCGGATGCGGCGAGACTCGCGGATGCCCAGCGAGTGGCCCGTCTGCTCGATCTCGACGCGGTCCAGCCCGGGCACGCGCGTCCGCAGCCAGTCCCAGTAGGCGAACACCTGCCGCCGCGAGCGGGCGGTGAGGCGGGTGAGTTCCTCCTCGTCCAGCGGGTCCCCCGCGACGGGGCACATGTTGGGGATGCAGCGATTGCGCGCGTGCCGCAGCGAGAACGACGGGTTGAACGGGGGCAGGTCCCCTCGGGCGGAGGCATCGCGCATCTCCTGCATCACGGCCTGGGCCTGCTCGCGAGGGAACGCGCGGAGCCGTTGCTCGTCGATGGAGCACACGCGGTACATCATGGTCATGCCCTGCACGCGTCCGTCGCCCTCGCGGCCGAAGTCGAAGGGCACGCCGGCCTTGGCGGCCACGTCCCCGTCGCCCGAGGCGTCAATGACGACGCGGCCCAGGATCGCCCGCGTGCCGCGCTTGGTCTCCGCCAGCACGCCGCGGATGCGGCCATCCTCGACGAGGGGCGCCCCGGCGACGGTGTAGCACAGCGTCCGCACGTCGGCCTCCTCCAGCAGGTCGTGCAGGACCACCGTCATGCCCTCGGGCTCGAACCAGTGCGTCTCGTGGGCGTGGGGGTACTGCGGGTCCTGGCGGATCCAGCCGCGGCGGTCGAGCCGCTGGGCGATCTCCTCCACCAATCCGTAGATCACCATCTTCTCGCGGTCGCTGCGATGCCACCCGTTGACCAAGGCCGTGGTCCCCATGCCCCCCACCCGCGGCCAGCGTTCGATGAGCATGACGCTCGCCCCGTTCCGCGCCGCCGCGACGGCGGCGACGACCCCGCTGGGTCCTCCTCCGCACACCAACACGTCCGATTCGGCCAGCACCTCGACCCGCTGCGAGGGGATCGTGATCTCCGTCGTCTCCATGTCAGGCTCCTTCTGTAAGTGTGAGCGGTGCATGCTACCACGCGGCCGCCAGGACGGGCAGGGCCTCCTCGCGCCCCGCATCGAGCGGGCGCAGCACGGCCGACAGCAGCACCGCCCCGCCGAGGCGGAGGAACAGGTCGTAGTCGTCGCAGGGCGGTGAGGCGGGGGGCGGGCCTGTCAGCGACGAAGGGGCGCAGGATGGCTTGGCGAAAACTGAACTTGCGGATATCATAGAGGATTGTGAAGGATTCGTCTTCCTGCCCACCGCGACGACGGGGACGGTCGGAGACGCTTGGCGGCGTGGCTGCCGGGCGGGTCGGGTGTCCCCGCCGCGCACGTGGCCCCGTGGAAACAGGGCGGCCCGCGCGGGGGTGGACCGAGAGCGTTCGAGGCCGGTCGGCCCGACAAGGAGCATGGCATGAGCAAGCGTCGTGAGTCTGGAAAACAGCAGAACCCGTTCCGCGGCACGGTTTCCCGCTGCGCGCTGGAAGCCCTCGAGCCGCGCCTGCTGCTCACTGCCGGGCCCGATGGCTCGGCCCCCCTCGCCCCCTTCGCCCCCGGGACGGACCTGGTGGTCGAGTACTCCCACCACGCCGCCGGAACCTACCGCCCCAGCCAGGGCATGGGCTGGTGGGACGCGGTGCTCGAGAACACGGGCGACACGAACTCCGGGGCCACCCGCGTCGAGGTCCGCCTCTCGCTGAACCAGGTGTGGGGCGACGCGGACGACGTGGTCGTACTGCAGGTCGACGTCCCCGCGGGCGTCACCGCCAACACCGCCCCCCAGCAGTGGGTCGCCGGAGCCCCGGTCATCCCCTGGAACACCGCGGGCGGAACGTACTACGTCGGGGCCATGGTCGACTCGGCCGGCCAGGTCGCCGAGACCAACGAGAGCAACAACGTCCGCTGGTCCGCCGCCGCCGACGTGACGGTGATAGACATCGCGGGCGCGTTCGATTCGACGTGGTACGCGGCGCTGTATCCGGACATCGTGGCCGCAGTGTCCAGCGGGGCACTGACCAGCACCTACGAGCACTTCGTCCGCTGGGGCATCTCGGAAAACCGCAGCCCGACCATGTTCTACAACCAGGCCGAGTACCTGGCGTACAACCCCGACGTCGCCGCCGCCGCCGCCGCCGGGCAGATCCAGCCCTTCGAGCACTACGTCCAGTACGGGCAGTTCGAGGGCCGCACCGCCTCCGCCTACCTGGACCTGCCGTACTACTGGTCGCAGGTGGACGGCGTGGCCAAACCGTTCCAGCACTGGCTGCAGCACGGCCGCTGGAGCACACTCTACAAGCCAACGCCAGTCTTCGACACCGCCTTCTACGTGAGCAGCTACGGGGACATCGCCTCGCTGCACAACGCCCAGACGCTCAGCGGCTATGAGCACTTCCTGCGCTGGGGCATGCAGGAGAACCGCAACCCCAACGCCCTGTTCAGCTCGAGCTTCTACCTGGGGCTGCACACCGACGTGGCGGGGAGTTCCTTCAGCGCGTACGAGCACTACGTCCGCTGGGGCCGCCACGAGCCCCGCATCGTCAACCCGCTGTTCGACGAGAGCTGGTACCTCTCCAACTACACCGCCGCCGCCGCCGCCGTCAGCGCCGGGCTCAGCGCCTGCGGGTTCGAGTACTACCTCCGCACCGGGCAGGCCGCCGGGCACGATACGTCCGTCTACTACGACGAGTCCTACTACCTGAGCCAGAACCTCGACATCGCCGCCGTCGTCACCAGCGGGGCGTTCCGCTCGGGCTTCGCGCACTTCTACCTCTACGGGCAGAAGGAGACGTCGCGAGCCTTCTCCCAGGTGTTCAGCGAGAGCCAGTACCGTACGCAGAACCCCGACATCGTCCCGTTCATCGGGACCGCGTTCCAGAGCGGGTTCGAGCACTTCATGCGGTACGGCCGCACCGAGGGGCGATGGGATACCCTCGTGCATACGGAGGTGACGCCCGGGTTCATGACCGACCTGCAGGGGAACACCCTCCAGGTCGAGGGGATCCGCCTGGACATCTGGCGACGGAAGGTCACCGGGACGACGCTGTGGCAGCACACCTTCACCTTCACGTCGATCGATCCCACCAGCGTTATCTCCGCGGCCACCGCGAGTTCGGACGCCTACGAGAGCTTCTACATCTCCGGACCTCTCAACCAGGTGCTGGCGGCCGGGGTGGCCCCCACCCCCTCCCTGACCAACGTCGCCTTCCTCAGCGCAGGAGACCGCGCGAAGGATACGCACTGGCTGCTGAATGACGGCGACGTCCTGAGCCTCGTAAGCATGAACGAGACGAGCACAAGCCTTGGAGGAACGTTCTCGATCAATCCCGCGCAACGGGCACCGTCCATGGATCTCCTGCAGATCGTGGTGGACACGGGCAACACCGTGAACTACAAGCTCCGGATCGCCCGCTACAGCGCGGGGTTCTCCATCTCCAGTTGGTTCACCGGTACGCTCTGATCGCACGGAGACGGCGGACTGACATGAGAAACGGGCACCCCGGGGCCGTGGGCCTCGGGGTGCCCGTTCTTATGCGCGATCCAGTTCGTTCTCGGCTGGGCGCCAGTCAGTTCTCGGGGGTGGGCGCCGCGGTTTGCGGAGCGCAGCGGTTTGCCTCGGCGGAACCTTGCCGGCGACGGGAGCAACCACGTCCAATCGACACTGCCTGCGAATGATCGGGGGCGCGTCTTAGAGGCTGTTTCAGAACCCGATTCCACCGCAAAGAACGCGAAGATCGCAAAGGCAACCGGGCGTAAACAGAGGGGATTCCACTCCCTCTTTGCGGTCTTTGCGACCTTTGCGGTGATTCCTGAAACAGGCTCTTATGCAAAACGAGAACTCCCCGCGCGCAAGAGGGGGGCGCAGGCGCCACACTGGGCGTGCCGCGTACTGCCGCCCGGCCGCGGGGCTGCGAAGGGCGGAGCGGAAGCGGCAGTCTAGGACTGCTGCGTGGCGTTGGGCGTGGGCTGCTGGGGCGCCTCTTGGGCCTGCCCGGTGACGCCCTTGGCCACCATCCGCTCCTGCTTGGCGGCGAACCGCTCGGCGCGGCGGACGCGCTCCTTGCCCTTGCGGGCCGCATTCTTCTTCCGGGTCGCGATCTGCGTTGCCCGACGCCTATCTTTGCGGACTTTCTGACGAAGAGCCATGGTCCTGTTCCTTTCCATTGCCTCGGCGAAAGCATGGAATTGTAGCCCATGCGCTCCCGTTTCCGCAATGGGAAAGACGACTACTCCACGGTCACGCTCTTGGCGAGGTTGCGGGGCTTGTCGACGTTGCACCCGCGGGCGACGGCGGCGTGGTACGCCAGGAGCTGCAGGGGCACGACGGTGAGCATGGGCTGCAGGGGCGCGGGGCAGTCGGGGACGTAGACGACGTGCTCGGCGTAGTCGCGGATCTGCTCGTCGCCCTCGGTGGCGACGGCGATGACGCGCCCGCCCCGGGCCCGGACCTCCTCGATGTTGCTGATGACCTTGTCGTACGTCGCGCACCGGGGGGCGACGAAGACCACGGGCATCCCCTCGTGGATCAGGGCGATGGGCCCGTGCTTCATCTCGGCCGCGGGGAGGCCCTCGGCGTGGATGTAGCTGATCTCCTTGAGCTTCAGGGCCCCCTCGAGGGCGACGGGGTACTGGTAGCCCCGCCCGAGGAACAGCCAGTTGTCGCGATCGACGTTCTCGGCGACGATCTGCTTGACGGTATCGGACTGTTCGAGCACCTGGGCGATCTTGTCCGGGATCTCGCTGAGGGCCTTGAGGTAGTGCTCCATCGTCGCCTGCGACATCCACTTCCGCCGCCCGAGCATCAGGGCGATGAGGGTCTCGACGACGAGCTGGCAGGTGAAGGCCTTCGTGGACGCCACGCCGATTTCGGGCCCAGCATGGAGATAGACGCCCGCATCGGTGTCGCGGGCAATGGTGGACCCGACGGCGTTGACGATGCCCAGGACCATCGCGCCCTTCTCGCGGGCCTCGCGGATGGCGGCGAGGGTGTCGGCGGTCTCGCCCGACTGGCTGATGGCGATGACGACGGTCCCGTCCTCGATGATGGGGTTGCGGTAGCGGAACTCGCTGGCGTACTCGACCTCGGTGGGGATGCGGGCGAGGTCCTCAAAGAGGTACTCCCCCACCAGCCCCGCGTGCCACGCCGTCCCGCACGCCGTCAGGATGATCCTCCGCGTGCGGGCCAGGTCGCGGGCGAGGTCGGACAGCCCGCCCAGCTGCACGCGCATCTCCCGCAGGTCCAACCGCCCGCTGAGGGCCTGGCGGACGACCTCGGGCTGCTCGAAGATCTCCTTGAGCATGAAGTCGTCGAACCCCCCGCGGGCGATCTGGTCCAGCGACCACTCGATCTGGCTGACCTCCTTGGTCACTGGGACGTTGTCCACCGTCGTCGTCCGCATGCCCGTGGGGGTGATGACGGCCATCTCGTTGTCGTTGAGGTACACGACGTTGGCGGTGTGCTCGATGATGGCCGAGGCATCGGAGGCGACGACGTACTCGTCGGCCCCCACGCCCACGATCAGCGGGCTGCCCTTGCGGGCGACGATGAGCTTGTGGGGTTCGTCCGCCGACAGCACCGCGATCCCGTACGTCCCCGTGACCTCGCGGAGGGCGGACTGGACGGCCTGCTCGATGGTATCGGCCCCGTCGTCGAGGAACTCCCCGACGAGGTGGGCGAGGACCTCGGTGTCGGTCTCGCTGCGGAACTCGTGGCCCTTCTCGATGAGGAACCGCTTGAGCGTGGCGTAGTTCTCGATGATCCCGTTATGCACCAGGGCGATCCGCCCGTGCTGGTCGCAGTGCGGGTGGGCGTTGTTCTCCGTGGGGGCCCCGTGCGTCGCCCAGCGGGTGTGGGCGATCCCGATCGTCCCCTCCTCGAGGCCCAGGACCTCGCACAGCCTCGCCTCCAGGGCGGAGATCCGACCCGGCGCCTTCGCCAGGCACATCCGCCCCTCGTGCAGCACGCACACACCGGCCGAGTCGTACCCGCGGTACTCCAACCGCTTCAGACCCTCGATGAGCACTCCACAAGCCGATTTGCGACCGACGTATCCAACGATTCCACACATGAGCGAGTCTCCTGGGGCGGCAGTCCCGACCTTTATGACCCTCATTCTAGAAAACGGGTCCCTGGTTTCATCGGCCATTTTGCGTCGGCAGTTTGCCCGAGGCTTCAAAGCGCTGGACTCCGCGGGAGCGCAGACGGTTCAATGGGCGCATGTCGCGACGGCCAAAGGACCCCCGGAACGCCCCCCGCCCGCACAACCCCGCGGAGCCCCCCCTCCGCCGCCCGACCCGCATCGCCCTCGCCCTCCTCGCCGTCCTCGCCGCCTTCGCCCTGTACGCCAACGCCCTGCACAACCCCTTCCTCTCCGACGATACCACCATCGTCGCCTCCAGCCTCACCGTCCGCCGCCCCTCCCCCGCCGCCTTCGCCGGGCTGTGGCGAACGCACTACTGGGCCCAGGTCGACACCGACGGCCGCGTCTACCACGCCACCAGTGACCGCAACCTCTACCGGCCCGTGACGATCGCGTCGTACTGGCTCAATGCCCGCGTCGCCAAGGCCCTTCGCCGCTCGCAGCACTCCGCCCCGGAGTACGCCCCCCAGCCCCTCGACTTCCGCCTCGTGAACGTGCTGCTGCACGCGATGGCGGCGATGGCGGTGGGGCTGTGGGTGCGCCGGTGGACGGGGGGCGTGCTGGGAGCGATCATC
>JAWLCQ010000086.1:0-18833 GCA_041687095.1 Phycisphaerae bacterium
AGGAGACCCCCAACGCACGCGCTTGAGGCAGCGCAGGCGCTTGAGGCAACGCACGCGCTTGGGGCAACGCACGCGCTTGGGGCGTCGCAGGCGCTTGGGGCATCGCGTTCGCGTTCCGCGAACGCGCCGTGGGGCCGATCCATCCCTCCCCTCCTCGCACGGGGGCGGGCGCAAAGAAAGGCCTTCACCGGCGGCGAGGGTTCGCCGCCGGTGAAGGCGCAGCAAGTCGTAGCAGGGATCCGCGTCGGGGCGGCCTAGGCCACGCCGAGCAGTTCCTTGGTCTTATCGACGGCCGACGCGGCGTCGGGGGCGTACCCGTCGGCGCCGATCTCGTCGGCGTAGCTCTGGGTGACGGGGGCCCCGCCGATGATCGTGCGGACGTCCACGCCCGAGTCCTTGAGGGCCTTGACCACGTCCTTCATCTGGGGCATGGTGGTGGTGAGCAGGGCGCTCATCGCGCACACCTTCGCCCCGCTCTTCTTCACTTCCTCGACGAACTTCTCGGCCGGGACGTCCGTGCCGATGTCCACGACCTCGAACCCGCCGCCGGACAGCATCATCCCGACGAGGTTCTTGCCGATGTCGTGGAGATCGCCCTTGACGGTCCCGAGGACGACGGTGCCCACGGGCTGCACGCCGGCCTTCTCGAGTTCGGGCTTGAGGATCTCCATCCCGCCCTTCATCGCGCGGGCGGCGATGAGGACTTCGGGGACGTAAACCTCGTTGGCCTTGAACCGCTTGCCGACGACATTCATCCCGGCGATGAGGCCCTTCTCCAGGACATCGCGGGGGGCCGTGCCCTCCGCCAGGGCCTGCTTCGTCATCTCCGCCACCTTGTTGCGATCGCCCTTGATGAGGGCTTCCGCGAGCGCCTGCAAATCTGCCATGCCAATTACCTTTCCGTCTTCCGTCCTGATCGTGAGGACAAGCCGATCCGTCCGGCGGGTGTTTCCCGATAGCCGCCCACCGGAGAGGGATCACGTACTTGCAAAGGGAACTTAGCGAACCATTTCGGCGAAAACAACCTGCTATGCAAACGTTTTTCGCGGAAAATCTGCGGGGGATCAGCCCTGGGGGGTGGGCGGGGCGTTCGCGTCCTGCTCGTCCGCCGGGGCCGTCTCCGCCGCCGGAGCCTCGTCCGCCGGGGCTTCCTCAACCGCCGGAGCCTCAGTCGCCGGAGCCTCCTCAGCCGCCGGGGCTTCCTCGACTGCGGGAGCCTCCTCGACTGCGGGAGCCGTCTCCGCCGCCGGGGCCTCGGGGAGGGGTGCGTTCGGGTCGCCCTCGGGCGTCAGCACCGGCGGCGCCGCCGGACGCGTCGTCGCCAGGGCCACCGGCTCGCGGATCTGCGGGATCCGCTGGAGGGCGGCCTCGGCGAGGTAGAAGACGGGCTGCCCCTGCAGGGAGGCCTGCATCTGCCGCACCTCGCTGTACGCCTTCTCGGCGGCGGCGAAGTCGCGGCGGTACTCGGCGACGCGGCCGAGCCCGTAGTGCGCCAGCGCCACGGGCACCGTCTCGTCGCGGTGCTGGTCGAGGACCCGCTGATACCAGCTGGCGGCGTCGGTGAGCTTCTCATCGCGCGCCGTGTCCGACAGATCGGGCCACTGCAGGGCAAGTTCGATCATCCGCGTGTCGCCAATGGTCACGCTGGCGTAGGCGGCGAGGGTGTCATCGTCGCCCTCGGCGACGGTGCGGAGCTGCGTGATGCGCTCCTCGATGCCCCCGGTGGACGGGTACATGAGCATGTCATAGTACGCCGCCTGCTCCGCGGCCGCCTGCTGCCGCGACTGGTTCACCAGGTACACCGCCCCGAGCACGATGGCCACGACGATGAGGATCGCGGCGGCGAGGCGGACGCCGTTTCTCTTGAGCCACTCGATGCCCTTGGCGAGTTCGGTATCGAGTACGTTCTGCTGCAGTTCGTGTCGTCGCTCTGCCTTCATACGTCTGTCTTACCCGTCTCTGGGGGAATCAATAGGATTCCCAACACTGGCACGATTCCAAAATCCCAAACCCAACGCGTGAAAAACCACCGGGCGGATCCACGAGCCCCGGTTCCTGGTTCCTGGTTCCCGGTTCCTGGCTCCCGCTTGGTCCTGGCCCATCGACCCTCGCGAAGCGGCCCTACCGTCCATCCGGCCGCGGCTTGGCCACCGGGTCCATTCGTCCGCTGGTCCACAGCATCACGCGGATCTCGGAGCCGCGGAACGGCCCGCCGTCGACCACCATGATCTGGCAGTTCTCGGACTCCTTCTGGAAGTCCATGATCACGTCGCCCTGCACGAAGCGGTCGGCGGTGAGGGTCCATCGCTGGATCGGCATCTGCCGCATGTAGAAGCGGCCGACGGCAAACTTGTCGCTCGATCCCTTGTACAGGTGGTCCACATACCTCGCCGACCCGCCGCGGAAGTTCCGCGACCGCGACTCGTCCAGCCGGAACCCCGTCGGAACCGGGAGGTCCGGGATCGGCGGATGGGTCATCGCCACCAGTTCCGGCCCGCCGGCGGGGATGGAGCCCTCTCCGCCCGAAGCGCCCGCCGGGGCGGGAGCGTACTGCGCATTCACGCATCCGCTCAAGGCGGATACCACGACCGTCAGTCCCACCACCACCGCCGCGCATCTCATCATCTTCATGGCGACCTCCATGTCTTCCAGTACGCCCGGTGCGGGCGCAGGTTCGGTACTTCACGGGCGCGTCGGTTCCGTCCTCCCGCACCGGAACCTTTACAGCATCGGCATTTCCGGCTCGCTGTCAAGACAGTTTCTCGCCGCGTTGACAGGAGCGCAGGGCCTGCAGCGCGAACAGCAGCGGGTAGAGGTCCTCGTAGTACCACAGTTGGGCGAAGTACAGGCCGATGGGCGAAGCGTCCCCTCCGGCCCCGCGTGCGGTCCGCTCGATCAACCACGCCGCCCCGCGCTCAATGGCCGCCCCCACCGCGCCCGCGCTTGCCGCGACGGCCGCCGGCGCGCCGGCTGACGCCCCTCCCGCCGCCTCCGCGCGTTCCTCGCCCAGATCGGCCTCGCGGGCGGCGCAGAGGGCGATGAGGGCGAGGGCGGTTTCCTCGATGCTCGACTCCGACACCCCCCCACCGCCCCACCCGCCGTCCGGTCGCTGGGCGGCCAGCAGCCACGCGAGGGCGCGGGCGGCGAGGGGGCGAACGGCGGGGAGGGCGTACCCGGTTCGGACGCCCCTACTCCCCGGCAGCGTGGGTTCGACGTGGTTGCTCCGCTGCGCTCCGCAAGCCACGGCACCCGGCGCTTCGCAAGCCGCCGCGCCCAGGGCTGCCTCAGCAACGGCGGCGGTGGGGTCCACCGGCGCCCTCGCCACCGCCGCCAGCGTCTGCAGCACCCGCGCGGTCCCGTACGTGCGATTCTCCCCACCGCTCTCGCCCTCGTTCCCGAACCACAGCGGTGTCCAGGAGCCATCCGCATTCTGCGAACGCTGTAGGGACCGCAGCAGCCGTGCGGGGTCCAGAGCGGCGGCGAGGTCCTCGCTCTCGCCCCGCCACGCGCACCACGCGCGCAGGGCGTGGGCGGTGAGGTCGGGGCAGCTTCGATCGAACGGCAAACGCCCCCAGCCGCGGCAGAACGTGGGGATGCCCCCGTCGCGGTTCTGCACCCCCCGCAGCCACCGCAGCCCCGCCAGGGCCTCCCCTGCTGCTCCCCGCCCGCCCAGGTGCTTCAGCGCCAGGACCGCACCGGCGGTGTCGTCGGCGTCGGGGACGCCGCCGCTGCGGTCCGTCCACGCCCACCCGCCCGGTGCAGCCCCGGTGTACGGATGGGGAGCCCGGTGCTGCTGTGCGAGCAACCACCGCAGAATCGCCTCGCGATCGGTGTCGTCGAGGGTGGAGTGATGATCGGCTGCAATCGCATCCCCGGATGGTGGTGCGGAGGGGGACGCGGAGGGACTGTCGATCTCCTCCGCTTGCACCGGACGATCCCCCCGACGCGGTTGGGGGGCTTGGGGATGGGCGGTGTCGCCCTCCCCGTCCAGCAGGGCGTTGACCGCCAGCGTCGTCACCCACGTCGCCAAGTCCGTGTCGATCGCCCAGGACCCGTCGTCGCGGGCGGTGTCGAGCAGGAACCGCACGCCCCGCCGGACCACGGGATGCTCCCGCAGCCCCATGGAGGCGAGGCACATGGTGACGAAGCTCGTGAGCGGGGCGGCCTCCAGGAACCCCCCGCTGGACGGCTGGATCCGCTGCAGCTTCCGCACCGCCGCCCCCCACGCCCGCGTCCGCAGCCAGCGGAGGGGCGACGCGAAGGCATGCTTCACCCTCCCCCCCCGGTCCACGCGCAGGCGTGCAGAGTGATGCCTCACCCCCCCCACCGCGATCAGCGCCGGCAGCGCGTAGCTCACCACCGGCAGGCGGGCCCAGCGGAGGAGGCGGTGCGGGAGGACGGCCAACTCGAAGGGGAGCTGCGCCACGTACCCCCACGCCTCCCGCCCCTCGCCCAGCACGCCCGCCAGGGCGCACATCGTCAGGATCGGGGCGGAGAACGTGCGGTCGCCCCCGTACACCGCCCCGACGGCCGATGCAAGACGCGCCGGGTCCACACCGCCTGCACGCGCAGCGAGCCACCGCTCCGCCGCCCCCACCGCGCCCGCACCCGCCGTACCCGCCGCCCCCTGCGCCTCGCCCGCACCCGCCGTGCGCAACGCGCACCAGCACAGCAGCGTCGTCGAGAGGTTGCTCCGCGAGCGGACCGTGTCCCCCCACCCGCCGTCGGGGTTGGCATGGTCCACCAGCCACCGCACGGCCGCTTTGACCGGGGCGGCGTGCGCGTGGGGGTCCACCGTCCACAGCGCGAACGCCCCCGTCGCCGTGGACAGCGCACTGGAACTCAGCCGCCCCTCCCAGTGCCCGCCCTCCACCCGCAGCTCCAGCAGCCGCCGGGTGAGCGTGGCGATCGCGTCATTCAGCGCGTTCATCATGGAGGGCTCCGAGCGCCAGCAGCGCGTAGAACGTGTACTCGCAGTCCACGTCGTCGTCCGCGAGGTGGCCGCGGAAGGCCCCGCGGCGGTCCCAGAGGGCGTCGAGGAAATCCAACGCCCCCTCGCGACACGCCCCCAGGTCCGCCCCCGCCCACCGCAGCGCGAACAGGGCGGTCCCCGTGCTCAGCAGATCGGCGGCGGGCAGCAGCGGGTGGGCGCACCAACCGCCCGAAGCATCCTGCCGCTCCCTCAGCCACCGCACCCCCGCGTCGATGCGTTGTGCGACAGTTCCACTGTCCAACGCGGGCGCCAACGCGGGTGCCAACGCGGACGCCAACGCGGGTGCCACGGCTGCGCTGTCTGCAGCCGAGCCCGTTGGAGCGCCATTGGAAGACGGGTTCCGGGAACCCGTGGCGCCCGCAGCCTCGCAAGAATCCCGGACATCGCACAGCAGCGCCACCGCCGCCGCCGTCGCGGCCGTCCCGGCCACCGCAAGGCCCGGGGCGTTCGCATACGCCCCGTCCGCGGTGCGGGCGGACTCCAGCAGGGCGAGGATCGGTGCGGGATCGGGCGGGCAGGCCAGGTCCTCCATCGCTCCCTGCGCGAGGAAGCAGTCGTACACCGTCGCCTCGCCCGCGTCGCGCTCCCGGCGGAAGGCTCCGTCGGCGGTGCGGAAGTGCTCCACGCGCTCCCGCAGCCTCGCGGGCAGGTCCGGGTCGTCCTCCGGAAACCCGATGCACGCCCAGCACCGGATGAGCGACGACAGGTGCACCAGGTCCAGCCCGTCCCCGTCCTGAAACGAGCGGAGGTAGCCGAGCAGGCTTTCCGGGCCGCCGGTGAGCGCGGCCGCCTGCCCGACGCCGTCGGGGGCCGTTGGGCCGAGCAGTCCGCACAGGGCCTGCAGGGCGAAGGCGGTGTAGTAGAGGTCGGCGGGCGCGTTCGGTCGCCCGCGTCCGCGCGCACCGCCCGTGGGGGTGAACTGCCCGCGGAGGTATGCGACGACGCGCGGGGTGGCGTCAGACAGTTCGCTGGGTGCGGTGGCGATCGTCCGCAGCAGTTGCGCTCGCAGGCTCACCCGTGCCCTCCTGCAGTTCGCGGTGAAAGATCCGCAGCACCACCTGCCGCAGCAGGACGCGCAAATCCGCGGTGGGGAGGGACTCCAGCACCCGCCCGGCCGCGTCGATCTCGTCCCGCATCGCCCGTCGCGCCGCCGCCCGCCCCTGCGGGGGCGTCAGCAGGTCCGCGTCGCCCTCGCCCCCCAACCACCGCCGCCACGCCTCGTCCATCCGCCCCCGCCCCTCCGCGTCCACCGACGCGTACACCAGGGCGACGACGAACGACGGGGCCTCGGGCGCCGCGCCCACCCGCGCGGGCAGGTGCTGCACGTCGGTGAGGTCGTCGCGGATCTGGTACGCGATTCCCAAATGCCGCGAATAGGCCGCGAGGGCGTCGAGCGTCGCGCGGTCCGCCCCCGCCAGCAGCGCCCCGAAGTGCACCGCCACCTCGAACGCCGGGGCGGTCTTGCCCAGGTAGATCTCCCGCACCTCGCCGGGCGTGAGGATCCGCGGGTCCGTGCGCCACAGCAACTCCCGCCCCTGCCCGAGGCACAGCTCGCGGTGGGCGCGGGCGGCGACGCGGAGGAGTTCGCCCCGCACCGCAGCATCGCAACCGAGTTCCCCGATCAGCCGGTAGCCCTCCCCCAGCAGCAGGTCGCCCACGTTCAGCGCCACGGGCACCCCGTGGCGGACGTGCAGCGGGGGTTCGCCGTAGCGGTCCCCGTCGTCGTCCTCAATGTCGTCGTGGATCAGCGACGCCTTGTGGAAACACTCCACCGCCACCGCCGCCTTCCGCAGATCGTCGGGACTATCGCCCGCGACGGACCCGCGAAGGGCGCGGTACACGCCCGCCGCCAGCAACGGCCGCCACCGCTTGCCCCCCACCGCCAACCACTCGCGGGCGATTCCGTCCGTCCGCCCGCGCGCGGGACCCAGCACCTCCCCCAGCGCGTCGCGCTCGAACCACCCCGCCACTTCCCGCCGCATTGTTTCCGTCAGTCCCACGTCCACCGCCTCCCGCCCCTGCACCCGCAGGTGCAGCGCATCGTAGACCCGCTCCACGTCCACCACCGTCCCCATGCACCCGTCCCGCAGGAGCGGAACGGCGAGCCCGGGAACCCCGGCGGCGTCCATGAAAGGATAGATGCGCTCCAACGCCGACAGGCAAGACACGCCCAGAACCGCCCGCACCTGCCCGCGGGCGATCAGCTCGGCCGCCATCGTCGTCCCCTCCGAGATCAGCACCGCGTACCCCAGCGACTCGGCCTGCTCGGTGAACTCGTGCAGCGCACACGCCCCGCACCCCGCGCACACCAGACCTAGTTCGTCGATGGTCCCCGTGCAGTGGTCGCGGTCGCGGAGGCACTGCGGGAGCAGCAGCAGGCGGCGGTCGAAGGGGACCGACGCGAACGCCTCCCCCCACACCTCGTTGCTCAGCAGGACGACGGTGTAGCGGTCGAACGCGTCGGAGAGCCCGGTGGTGCGGAGGATGGCCTGGGCGTGGACGATCAGTTCCGCGAGCGCCAGTGGGGGCTGCAGGGCGTGGGCGGTGACGTAGCGGCGGATCTCGCAGAGCAGGCGCGCACGGTCCTCCGCACGCGGGGGGATCCCCGCCGAGACGCTCGCGGTATTGTCGTTCGCTTCGGTCATGTCGACGCCTTCGCCTTGCGCAGCTTGCGGAACCGACGGCGCCACAGGAGCACCTCGCCGCGCCCCAGCACCTGCACCATCGCCCGCCGCACCCAGGGGACGCGGCCCGCGCGCTGATTATCCCAGACCAGCTTAGGCACGCGGCGGAAGTTCAGCTCGTAGCAACTGGCGAAGAGTTCCACGTGATCGCTCCGCATGTCGGCGATCGTGAACGCCCTCCGCCCCGACTCCGGGGGCGGTTCGTGGAAGACGGGGAAGATCACGCAGGGCTTGTCCGCCAGGTGCTCCACCAGCCGTCGCGTCCGCGCCACGTCCTCAGGCGTCTCCCCGGGCAACCCCAGCACCAGGCTGAACACCGGGAAGAACCCGGTCCGCGTGAGCCGCTCCGCCGCCTCGCGAACCAGACCGTCCCAGTCCTCCAGGCCGAACGGGGCCGCCTTCCCCGGCGCCGACGCCGCCACCCGCTCCCCCGACGCGCTCTCCACGCCCAGGTTCACCCACAGGTAGTCGGTCCGCGCATCCCAGCTCAGCAGGCGGCGGACCTCGCGGAGCTGCTCGTCCGAGAGCTGCAGCACGCTGCCCACGTTCGCGTGATCGATCTGCATCAGCGACAGCCCGCGGACCTCGCGCATCCGCGTCAGCAGCGCGTGCAGCGCCTCGAAGTTCACCTCCGCCCCCGTCCCCCCGTAGCGGAAGAAGTCCTCGCTGCCGTTGACCACCGTGCGCACGCCCCCCGACACGTTCGTCTCCAGGTCCGCCAGGATCGTCTCCGCGGGCAGGTGACGCATGGGAACGTGGGCGCTGGCGCAGAACGAGCACCCCCGGCCGCACCCGCGCGAAAGCTCCACCACCCCCATCGCCGACGGGCCGCAAATGGGCGAGACGAGGTCCGCGCAGGGGTCGCACTCGCGGACGTGCCCGGGCAGGGCCTCCCCCCCCAGCGCCCCCCCCACCACGCCCGGGCCCTGCCGCTCGAACGCGCCCTCGAACAGGCAGTCGATCCCGTGCCGCTCCCGCGCCTCCGCGTCCCCCGCGTACTGCCACGCCCCCGCCCCCCCGAACAGCACGCGGAACCCGCACCGGTCCCTGGCGGCGGAGACCGTCCGCATCAGCCGGTCGGTCCACGCCTCGGTGTACAGGCGACCGCGCTGAAAGTTCTTCGTCGTCGTGTTGCTCATCCCGCGCCCCAGCGGATCGCTGCTGCTCACCCCGACGAGTTTCGTCCACGGCCCCAGGAGCTTGGGGAGGGCCTCGGGGGTGGTGCAGACGACGTCGTCGCCCGACAGCCCCCCGCGGTCGCGGAGGGCGGCCTCCACCCGCCGCAACCCCAGCGGGGCGGTGTGCGCCCGCCCGGCGGCATCGGTGCGGACGCGGGGGCTCAGCAGGAGGCGCATCAGGAGCGAGGGCACCTGTGTGGTCTGCATCGTCGCGAAGATGCCCTCGAACAGCACGCGGTATCCGCCCGCGAGTGTGCGGTCGGCGACGAGGACGACGGCGGGGCGGGACCGGTCGCTCATTCGCCGTCCCCGTCGGTGGCGAAGCGGCGTTTGCCGCGGGCGCGGAGCTTGGCGAGCACGTCCCCGTCGGTGGCCTTCCGCACATCCACGCGGACGGCCTCGATGGCGTCGGGGCGGGAGGCGGGGGCGTCCTCGGTCCCGCTGATGACGCCCTCGGAGTACTTGGGGAAGAGGATGGCGGCGTTGGGGCACAGGCGGGCGCAGGCGGGGCACCAGGTCTTGCAGTTGGCGGGGTTGGCCACGCGGACAACGCCCGCCTCGATCGCGTACGTCCCGAACAGGCAGAAGCTCACGCACTGCTTGCAGCCGCAGCAGCGGTCGTAATCGATCACGGGGAACCAGGGCAGCCACTCGCCCTTCTCCTGGACAGCGGGGGGCGAGTCGGGGGCGTCGACTCGGGACGTCTGCTCTTCGCGCGCATCACCCGCCCCGCGCCCGTCCCCGCTTCGATCGGTCGCAGTCGGGAATGCAGGGGCGCTCGCGGACGAACCTTCCCCCGCGATGAGCGCGTCGACGCGCGAGAGGATCTCCTCGACGGACAGCTCGCGCAGGTCCAGCACGACGAGGCGCTGGGGGCCCGGGTCCACCCCGCCCGCGTGCAGCAGCCAGCGGACGGAGCGGGGCCGGCAGGCGATGACGAGCAGGCGTTCGCACTCGCCCAGGGCGGGAAGGTGCGGGTCGGACTTCGCGGCGAGTTCGCAGAGGTCGATGGTGGCCTGGAACGGGAGTCCGCGCTCGCGCAGCCCCTGCGCAACGAGGTCTGCCGCCCCGGGCGGGAGCACGGGGGCGTATTCGCAACGGCACAGCAGGATGCGGAATCCCTGGCGCACGTAGACACCATCCTCCGGATTCGCCCCCCCCTCGCCCACCCCCCACACGGGCGATAGCGTGGGCGGGGCACGAGGGAAGGTTAGAAGGTTAGAAGGTTAGAAGGTTAGAGGTTAGAGGTTAGAGTGCAGGAAATCGAGCGTGGTGGTGTGCCGAGACCATGCGTCAGGCCCGAGCGTCTGCACTCTCACCTCTAACCTCTCACCTCTAACCTCTGGCCTCTCACCTCTCACCTCTAACCTCTGCCCTCTACTTTCCGATGCAGTACACGTTCTGATACCCGCGGACGAACATCCGCGATCCGTCGAAGACGGGGCAACTGCGGAAGCGTTCGAGCTTGTTGGTGGCGAGGACCTTCAGTTCGCGGCCGGGTTCCAGGACGGCCGTCGCGCCGCTGTCGCTGCTCACGAACACGTACCCGCCCGCCAGCGCCACGCTGGGATACGCCGTCCCCCCGAGCTTGAGGCTCTCGGAGTAGACGGGCTTGCCGTCCTTGGCGTCGATGACGCTGAAGACGCCCTTCTGCATGATCGCGTAGATCAGCCCGTCGTGCAGGATGGGCGAGGCGTAGTAGCGGTCGTTGGGGATCTCGGTCTTCCACAACTCCTCGAGCGTCAGCGCATCGCCCTCGATGCCCGTCATGCGGAACGCCTTCCCGCCGTTCTCGATGAAGTACACCGTGTCCCCGACGACGAGCGGGGCGTTGTAATCGGTCTTGACGGGGGCCTTGGCGAGGACGGCCCCGTCGGAGGCGCGGAGGAAGACGCCCTTGGCGCTGACGATGAGGGCGGTGTCGCCCATGGTGGCGGCGACGGGGGAGCCCCAGGCGTGCGGGACGCTCTGCTTCCACAGCGTCTCCCCGGTCTCGGGGTTGAGGGCGAACATCGTGCCCTCGACGTGCGCGATCAGCTTCCCGTCCACCAGCAGCGGGGACATGCAGTGGCCCCACCCCTGGCGGGGCTTGGCGAGGAAGCGGATCCACCGCCGCTCCCCCTCCCCCGTGTAGGCGGCGATCACGCCCGTCCCGAACAGGGCGTACACGTTTTTCCCGTCGCTCACGGGCGTCGAGCTGGTATAGCCGTTCTCGCCGTGCGTCGAGGGCAGGCGGTACTCGCTCAGCTCCCCGAGGCGCTTCTCGAACGGCGCGGCCTGCTGCTTGAGGGCCTCCTCCTGCGCCTTGAGTTCATCGACGGCCGCCTGCAGCGCGGCGAGTTCCTCGTCACTGGGAGCGGAGGCAGCCTGGGGGGCGGGGGTCTGCTTCGCGGCGTCTTGCGGGGCGGTTGCGTCGGCCTTCTTGCGGGCCTCCTGGGCCTTCTTGAGGTCCTTCTCGGCGTTCTGGAGCTTGCGGCGGGCGTCGTTGCGTTCCTTCTGGACGGGCTGGAACTCCGCGTTGACCTTGTCGTATTCGGCGGATTGCTGGGCGGCGAGGGCCTGGTCGGCCTCGGTCATCGTGTCCTCGCGCGGGTTGGCGTGCGACCACAGCGGGGCCCCGTCGGCGGCGTTGAGGCACAGGAGCGTGTCGGGCTCGGCGAGGAGGAAGAGCTTTCCCTCCACGAGGACCGGGGTGGCGTTGGACCACTTGTCCGTGGGGGTCTTCCAGACGACGTTCTGGTCCGCCCCCCACGCGGTCACCGGCGTGGCGGCGGGGTAGCAGCCGGTCCCATTGGTCCGCCACCCGACGGGGTCGGCGGCGAGGGCGGCGGCGGAAAGGAGCAGCACGAGTGCGAGCGGTAGTTTCGAGAGCATCAGGGTCTCCGGGGGTGGCGGTTCCAGTGACAGGGTCTTGGTTGACTGATTGACTGATTGAATGCTTGACTGACGAAGCTGCGATCGGCCGGGGGCTCTACTGCCCTCGCACGTCGAGGCACACGAGGTCGCCGCGGTCGTTGCGGCAGTACACGCGGCCGTTGGCGAGAACGGGCGTCGTCCAGCACGTGCCGCTCAACACCTCGGTCTCGGCGAGGAGGTCGAACTTCTCGGGCGTGGCGCGGGCGATGGCGAGCTTGCCCTTCTCAGCCTGCAGGATGAGTTTGCCGTCGGCGATCATCAGCGCCCCGGTGCCCAGCCCGCCCTGCCGCCACTTCACCTTGCCCGTGGCGAACTCCATGCACGTCAACTGCCCCCCGCCCGCCTGCCCGTCGAACCCGTACAGGTGCCCCTCGTACAGCACACTGGAGTTGAACTGGTTCTTCATGTCCTTGTTCGTGTAGACGACCTCGGGGCTCTTCTTCGACAGGTCGATCAGCGCGCAGCCCACGCCGTACCCGCTGGAGATGAACGCCTTGCCCTCGTGGACGATGGGCGTGGCGGCGTTGACGTCGTAGGCGGTCTTCCACGCGTGCTTGTAGACGCTCTTGCCCTTCTGGGCGGGGTCGATGACGTACAGGCCGGCGGCGTTGAAGGCGGCGAGGTAGGTCTTCCCGTCGCGCTCGAAGACCGCCGGGGTGCTGTAGCCCGCCTGGAACTTCTCCTCGCTCGCCCACAGGGGCTTGCCGGTCTTGGCGTCGTAGGCGACGACCGCCCCGACGTCCACCAGCACCGCCGCGCCGAGGATCACCGGGGAGCACGCCAGGTCCCACCCGCCGGCCTTGGTGCCCGCGTCCTCGCGGGCGTTGCGGGCCCAGACCCTCTCGCCCTTGTCGGCGGTGAGGCACAGCAGGTCGCCCTTGCGGGAGAGCGTGTAGACCCGGCCCTCGTGTACCGTGGGGGTCGCCCGCGGGCCGGGGTACTGCTTGACGGCGTCGCAGGGGTAGGAGACCTTCCAGATCTCCTCGCCCGTTTCGGCGTTGAAGCACCAGACGGTGTCCGTGTTCCCCGCGTTGCCGAGGGTGTAGACGCGCCCGTCGGCGACGGCGAGGGAGGAGTAGCCCGCCCCGACCGATGCCTTCCACGCCACCGGGGGCCCCGACCGCTGCCAGTCGGTGCTCCACGCACCGTCGGTGGAGATGCCCGTCCCGTCCGGGCCCCGCCACTGCGGCCAGTCCTTGGCGGAGGCGTCCTTGCCCGCCCCCATCGCCAGGGGCGCTAGGCCCAGCCACACCATTGCCGCCATCACCGCCACGGCCGACAGCACTACCATCCTGCGTGGGAAACGCTTCATCTCGTTCGTGCTCCTTCCGGGGAAATCGACCCAATCCAGTCTGTCATGAGGATAGCAGGTGGAAGAGCCGCAATCAATCCTGACGCGGACACCTGACGCGGACGTGGTCGGGCAGCCCCGGATGGGAAGGTCAGGGCGTCCCTGCCGGGACGTGCGGAGCCGCGTCCCTTCCGCCCCGCGAGGTCCGAGAGGTGTGGAACAACGGGATGCGTCAGCCCCCTGCGACTCCGAAGCGTGCACCGTCCGGCCCACGAAAACCCCTGCATTTGCCCCCGCCAGCCGGTATCCTTCGACCCATCGGGCGCCGACCCCGCGCCCGCAGGAGCAACGCGATGGCCGACGTAAGCATGCTGCACGACTTCCCCCCGCCCCGCCGGTGGCGGGCGAGCTGGATCTGGGGCCCCGGGGACCCCGGGGCGAAGAACGCCTACCTGCTCTTCCGCCGCGAACTGCACCTCGACGCCCTCCCCGACGCCGCCCTGCTCCACCTCACCGCCGACACGCGCTACCAGCTCTTCGTCAACGGGGCGTTCATCGCCCGCGGGGCCCCGCAGTCCCAGCCGTACTTCCAGTACTACGACCAGCGCGACCTCCGCCCCCACCTCCGCGAGGGCGACAACTGCATCGGGATCATCGTCAACCACGTGGGGAACCTCGTGGACACCCGCGGGGGGCTGCTGGCCGAACTGGTCGGACCCGACGGGCACACGCTGCTGCGGACCGACGACGCCTGGCGCGTCACCCGCTGCGATGCCTGGCGGGCGGACACGTTCGTCGTCCGCATGAACCAGGCGACCCCCTACCAGGAGCACTTCGACTCCCGCCGCATCCCCCCCGCGTGGCACTCCTGCGGGTTCGACGACCGCTCCTGGGACGCGGCCGTCGTCGTCGGAGCGCGCCCCCCCGCCGCGGCGCCCTGGACCCGCCTCGTCCCCCGCGACATCCCCGACATGACCAACGATCCCACTCCGCCCCAGCGCATCGAGCGCGTCGAGGAGTGCCTCGACCTCGCCGACCGCACCCGCGGAAACGACCTGTCCATCAGCCTGTCCATGGTCGGACGCCCCATCGAGCACAGCCGCCTGGAGCACCCCGACTCGCTCCTGGGCGGGGAGGGACAGCCCCTCGTCGCGCAGTGCAGCACGAAGCACTTCGACCGCGTGTTCGACGGCGTGTACGACCCATGCGTGGTGGTGGACTTCGGGCGGGTGGTGACGGCGTATCCGCGGATCGAGCTGGCGGGCGTGGACGGGGGCGTGCTGGAGATCGGCTACGCCGAGCGGCTGATCGACGGGCACTTCAACAACGCCGTCGAGGGCCAGTTCGCCGACCGCTACGTCATGCGCGACGGGGACCAGACGTGGCAGCCGTTCGCGTGGAAGGCGTTCCGCTACCTCAAGCTCCGCTTCCGCTCGTGTTTCGCGCCCGTCACCGTCCGTTCGCTGCAGGCGATGGTGACGACGTTCCCCTTCGAGGAGCGTGGGGCCTTCCGCAGCTCCGACGCGACGCTCAACGGGGCGTGGGAGATCTCGCGCTACACCCTTCGCCTGTGCTCCAACGAGTTCATCATGGACACGCCCTGGCGGGAGCAGGGGCAGTGGCTGGGGGACGTGGCGGCCGTCACGCTGGGGGGGCTGTACGCGTGCTTTGGGGACACGCAGCTCACGGGCAAGTTCGTGCGCCAGTCGGCGGCGAACCAATTCCCCACCGGCCTCATCGCGAACATGACCAACACCTGCACGCACAACTGGGCGCGGGTGATCCCGGACTACTCGCTGTGGTGGCTGATGGGCCTGTGGAACCACTACCACTACACGGGCGAGCGCAAGTGGATCGACGAGTTCTACCCCGTCGCCCTGCGCATCTTCCAGGCCCACCTGCCGTACGTCAACGCCCACGGGCTGATCGAGGACATGCCCTACTGGGTCTTCATCGACTGGGCGGACGTGGAGAAGCGGGGCGAGTCGGCGGCGTACAACGCCCTCTTCCACGGGGCCGTCCTCGCCCTCGGCCGCCTGGCCGAACGCAAGGGAGACGCCTCCACGCAGGCCAAGTGCCTCACGCTCCTGCGGGCGATGCGGGAGTCGTTCCCGGAGCGGCTGCTGGACGCGAACCGGGGCGTCTTCGCCGATGCACGGATCGACGACGCGCTGTCCCCCAAGGTCAGCGAGCACGCCAACCTCGCCGCCATCCGCTGGGGCCTGTGCGACGCCGACACCGCCCGCGGAATCGTGCGAAGGCTCTACGAGGAGCGGTCGGTGGCCTTCACCGAGTGCCAGCCGTTCTTCACCGTCGTGGTGCTGCAGGCCCTGGCGCAGATCGGCCGCTTCGACCTGGCGGTGCGGATCGTGCGCGAGCGATGGGGCGAGCGGATGGTGCAGCGCGGGGACACCTCGACGCGGGAGGAATGGTACACGAACGGCTCGTGGCGGTCGGGGGGATGGCACGGGTTCCTGCGGACGCGGAGCCACGCCTGGTCCGCCGCCCCCGCGGAGTTCCTGATCCGCAGCCTGATGGGCCTGGAGATCGTGGAGGCGGGGTGCAAGCGGGTGACGCTGGCCCCGCAGGAGACGGAGTTCGACTACGACGTGACGTTCCCCACCCCGCGGGGCCCCATCCGCGTGCAGCGCTCCGCGGGCCGGACCGACGTCACCGTCCCCCCCACGATCCAGGTCGGAAACCGCCTCGGCCCGCCCCGGGGCTGACGGCACGGCCGGTGCCTCGCGGAGCACGTCCGCGACGGGACGGTGACGCGCGCAAGCCGCCGGTGGGACGGTGAAGCGAGCGAGTCGCTGGTGGGACGGTAGGACCGTTGGGTCCCGTACGGGCGGACGGAAGGGGGCGAGGAGCTATCGGCTCAGGGCGACTTCCTCTTCGAGGAGTTCGGCGAGGGAGCGGCGGAGGGTGCAGCCTTCATGGGGCTCGTGCCAGTGGGAGATCGTTTCCTCGCCGTAGGTCCAGCAGAGTCGGACCTCGCGGCCGGCGGTCCAGCAGGGGAAGTCGACCATCCCCAGGGCCCAGTCGCGGAGTTCGGCGCCGACCTGTTGGAGGTCCTCGACGGCCTGGCGGAGTTGGGCGGCGACTTCGCGGACGCGGCGGGCGGCGGCCGCGGCGCGATCGGACGGGCCGGCGAAGGCGGCGAGGTCGTACGCCTCCTGCCAGTCGATGAACTCGGCGTGCAGGGGCATGACGTCGGCGACGATCCGCTTGATGAGCACGAGCGAGCGGTTGGCCTGCGCGAGGGTGAAGCAGCGCGCTCCGGAGGGCGACACGGAGCGGCGGGTCCGGGTGGTGCAGGGCAGATACTCGGGCATCGGTTTCGCCTCCTCGGCGATACCAGGGCAGTCGCAGGGTCGCTGTCGCGGGTGCCACGGCTGCGCTGTTTACAGCCGTGCTCACACGAGCACGCGGCGGAACACGGGTTCTGCGAACCCATGGGACCCAGCGAATCGGACTTCGCGACTGCCCTGTCGGCGACACGGCCGCACTGTCTGGTAGAACGCCTCCCTTCCGTCGCCACATGGGTCTGACGCGGCGGTGCCGCTGCGCTCGGCAACGGCGGCGCCCAGCGTTGCATTGCCAGTCCCGAGCGTTGCCCCATGGGCGCCCCGCGTTGCACGTGGGGGGCGGCGATCTACCAGGTTGCGTTTCTATCGGCTGGGGGGCGTGGCGAGCATGAGTCGTTTCAGTCCGAAGGATCCGCGAAGTGCCGTGCCTGTCGAATTGACACTCCGCGCTCCGCGCCGTTGTCGAAACGACAGGCGGCCGCTACTCCCCACCGCCGCGTCGCTGCGCAACCCCAGGATCTGCCTCATTCTATGGTGGGGATTCGCGAATGCTCTCTGGCACGCCATTTGCAAAACACACATTGCGAGGGTGGGTTGCCCTCGTCGGGCGGCCGCGGGCGCCGCCCGCCGGACACGTGCAAACCGCAAGTACATGCAAAGTAGGAGGTCTAACCATGAACCTGATGCGTTATCGACCCCAGCGGGGCGGGCTCGTCTCGCTGCACGACGCCGTCGATGATGTCTTCAATCGCTTCTTCGAGGATTGGGGCGACAGCCCGATGACTCGGTGGGTGCCGGCCCTGGATCTGTGCGAGCGGGAAGACGCCGTCGTCGTCCGCGCGGAGATGCCCGGCATGGGGGCGGAGGACATCGACCTGTCGGTCCACGGGGACACGCTGACGATCAGCGGCGAGAAGAACGAGCGCAAGGAAGACGAGAAGGATAACGTCTACCACACCGAGCGCCGCTACGGTCGCTTCCAGCGCAGCGTCACCCTGCCGATGACGGTGGACGCGGGCAGGATCGAGGCCACGTTCAAGAACGGAGTGCTGGTGGTGACGCTGCCCAAGAGCGAGCAGGCCAAGCCCCGCAAGATCGAAGTGAAGAAGCAGTGACCCCCCTGCCGCACCGCCTGGGTTAAGATGCAGTCCCGGGCGCTCGACGTGCAACGTTGGGCGCCCGGGATTGCGAAGCGGCGGCGGGCATGATCTGATCGACCCATGTGAACGCGTTAGGACGGTGCGTTATCGCGAACCTGATGGGCTTCTACAACATCCGCAAACCCCAGGGCCCGACGAGTCACGACGTCGTCGCCCGCGTCCGCCGCCTGCTGCCGCGCAAGACCCGCGTCGGTCATGCCGGCACTCTGGACCCATTCGCCGACGGGGTGCTCGTGGTCTGCGTGGGGCACGCCACGCGGCTGGCCGAGTACGTCCAGCGTTCGCCCAAACGCTACCGCGCCCGCATCCGCCTGGGGGCGCGGAGCACGACGGACGACCCGATGGGCGAGATCGTCCAGGCGCCCGACGCTTCCGCCCCGCCGGAACAGGCCCTGCGCGAGGCGTTGCGGCGGTTCGTGGGCGAGATCGAGCAGACGCCCCCGGCCCACTCGGCGGTCCACGTGGATGGGCAGAGGGCGTACAAGCTGGCGCGGCGAGGCGAGGCGGTGGAACTGCCCCCGCGGTTGGTGCGGGTGTATGGCGTTGACCTGATGGCGTACGCCTATCCGCACGTTGACGTGGACATCCGCTGTGGGTCGGGGACGTACATCCGCTCGATCGCCCGCGACGTGGGCGAGGCCCTGGGCGTGGGCGGATACTGCGATGCCCTGACCCGCACGGAGGTCGGCCCCTTCCACCTCGCCGACGCCGTCGAACTCGACGCCCTCGATCCCGCCCGCGACCTCCAACCGCCCCGCATGGGCCTGGCGGACCTGGCGTGCGTGACGGTGGGGAGCGAGGGCGAGAAGGCGTTGACGTACGGCCAGGCGGTTCGCGTGGAGGGGCAGGTCCCCGAGGGGGAGATCGCCCTGCTCAGCGAGGGCGGGCAACTGCTGGCCATCGGGCGGAAGGACCCGGGCAGCAAAGCGATCCGCCCGGGCAAAGTCTTCTGCGTCGTAGAGGACGCATAGCCCCCTCTCCCCGCGGGGAAAGGGGTGGGCGGGCGTACCGCCCGCCGCTAGACAGACAGGCGACCTCTACTTCGCCTGGTTCCTGATTCCTGTCCTGGTTCCTGGTTCCAGACCGTTCTCGTCTTCCGGGCACCCCCTCACCGCCTCGCTGCGCTCGGCACCTCTCCCCGGGGGGCTGTCTCTTTATCACATTTTTCCCGTCCGCTCCCGCCCCCGCCCGGGCTTGCCCGAAGCGCTCCCGCCCCCGCCCGGGCTCGTCCCGGGGGAGCGAAGGTTTCTAAGCTAGCCCGCGCCCTGCCCCCTCTCCTCCTGCCGTTTCTTCTTCTTTCCGC
>JAWLCQ010000087.1:0-18696 GCA_041687095.1 Phycisphaerae bacterium
TCCATGGAACTCCTGAAGAGCCAACGTGTTACACGCCTGCGGTCTCCTGCTCTCCTGTTCTACTGCTCCATCAGGAAGCATGGTGTGACTTTGTAAACAGGCTGTCAGGGCCGCTTGCCTCTGCGAGCGGCCGCCGCCTTGAGGGACTCCAGGCAGGCCAGCGGGGCGTCGCTGTAGAGATCGGCCATGTTGTCCCAGCCGTACCAGTGCAAATCGCTTCCGCCGGTGAACGCACAGCCGGTCTGGCGGACGACCTCCAGCAGCATGCGGCGGTACTCGGGGCTGTTGCGGGGGTGGTACACCTCGATCCCATCGACGTATCCGTCGCCCCAGCGGAGGAGACACTCGCGATCGACGCGGGCGGGGTGGGCGAGGACCACGACGGCCCCGGCGCGGTGCAGCGTGTCGCACGTTTCGCGGACGTTCGGCCAGGCGGTGTGCTCCGCGGGCGGATAGGTCAGGCCCAGGACGCGCATGGTGGTCTGCGGCGGATGCTCGCCCGGGAGGCCCAGGCCGCGGTTCTGGAGCATCTGCCCCAGCGGCGTGGGGCAGTTGAACGGCTGCTTCCAGAGGTCGTCCGCGCCCCACTCGCGGCGGACGTGCTCGGCGAGGTCGTCCTCGGAGAAGTCGATCACGCCTTCCGCGCGGAGGCGGTGGAAGTTGCGGCGGAGGCTCTCCACGCCGCCCTCGTACGCGCGGGCCAGCATGGCCTCCAACTCGGGCGTGCGGTCGGGGTAGTAGCCCAGGATGTGCACGTAGGGCTGGTACCGCAGCTCGGGCTCGTCGACGCGCGTGGAGACCTCGACGGCCGGGACGAACTCGATCCCGGCCTCCGCGGCTCCGCGGGCGGCGGCGTCCTGGGAGGCGAGCGTGTCGTGCTCGGCCAGCGCGAACGCATGGAACCCGGCTCGCTTCAGCGCATGGGCGATGTCCCCGGGCTTGCCCGTGGCCCCGTTGGATGCCGACGAATGGCAGTGGAGATCCACGCCCCTGCATGCAGGGGGCTCCGCTCGCGGATAGGGATTCTGTCCGAGGACCGGCGTGCGCGGCGGATCGGCGGGCGTCTCCGGGCGCGTTACGGGCGGGTTCGTCATGGGCTCACTCCTTCGCATCTGGCCGCCGCGACCGTCTCGCGGAGGTTCGCCAGCACCAGCGCCTCGTCGTCGTCCGCCGGGGCGGCGGGGACCGGGACGCGGCAGGTCGGGTCGATGGGTAGGCCCAACTCGCCGAGGTACCGCTTCGCCGACGCCGGGTAGCGATGGCGGATCGTCAGGTCCGCCACGCCCGGTACGCCGCGAGGATTCTCTCGTAGTCGCCGTCCGCATCCCAGGGGGCAATCCTGTCGTGGTCGATCAGCCAGCGGAGGGTCCGGCGCATCCCTTCCACAAACGGTATCGTCTGCCTCCAGCCAAGTTCGTCCCGGGCACGGGACATGTCGTACATGCCGGGATACCTGAGGCTGCGGTGAACCTGATCGGACAGCCCGGGGGCGATCTCGCAGAGGATCTCCACCGGCACGTGCACCAGCGGGGGCACGGCCACATCCATTGCCAGGGCGATGCGCTCGTAGTACTGATCCCACGTCATCCACTCGTCGCCCGCAGCGTTGTAGGCCCGGCCGAAGGAGGCGGGGTTTCCCGCAGCCAGCGTAAACACGCGAGCGACGTCATCGGCATGCAAGGCCGACCACAGGCCCAAACCGTCCCCGTGGACAATCACCGGCTTCCCGCGCCTCACGCGGTCCAGGAACCCCCTCGACTGCCCCAGGCTGTGCAGGACGCCTCCGGTCTCACCATAGATCTGGCCCGGGCGGACCACGGTCAGGGCGTAGTCGCCCCGGCGTTCGCCTTCGCGGTAGATCTCCTCGCACCGAATCTTGCCGATCCCGCTGGGGAACGTCGCCCCCAGCCGGTGGTCGTCACGGACCGGGTAGCTGTCAGCGGGCTTGGGGTAGACGTTGGTGCTGCTGCAGAAAACGAGCTGCCGAGCGATACCCGCACAGGCGCCCGACACCACGGTCGCCCGCTCAGGCACGCCGCTGACCATGTCGATCACGCAGTCCCACCAAGCCTCGCTACGAATCCGGGCGGTGCAGGCGTCGGCATGGCCGAGGTCATCCGTCCATTGCCGATACCGACCGCTGAGGCGCGAGGGCGTTCGGCCGCGGTTGAGGACGGTGACCTCCTCGCCGCGGTCGATGAGTTGCTGGGCGACAGACGTGCTCGCCAGCCCGGTCCCGCCGAGAATCAGCACTTTCATGGCCGGGCGTTCGCCCGTTTGCGTGGGCGGCCTCTCTGGACGCGCGGAGGTCGGATCGGTCATGCGTGATCCCCTTCGGCCCGAACGCCGGCCACCGCCTCGCGGAGGTTCGCCAGGACCAGGGCCTCGTCGTCGTCCGCCGGGGCGGCGGGGACCGGGATGCGGCAGGTCGGGCCGACGGGCAAGCCCAGCTCGCCGAGGTACCGCTTCGCCGACGCCGGGTAGCGGCTGCGGATCGTCAGGTCCGCCAGCGTCAGGAACCGCTGGAGGCGGCCGGCGGCGGCGGGGGCGTCCGCGAACCGGGCGCAGAGGCGGACGAAGAGGTCCGGGTAGAAGTTGGCCGCGATGCCGCTGTAGCCGTCGCCCCCCGCACGAAGCGAGTGCAGAAGGGACGGGCAGTGGGCGTTGAACCACCGCAGGGGCGTACCGCGAACGGCGTGCAGCTTCGCCTCGATCTGGTCGATACGGCAGCAGGTGTCCTTGAGGAACCGGAACCGTCCGCTCTCGGCCGCCCAGCGCAGCAGTTCCACGCTGAGCGTCCGGTGGTACGGCTGGGGGCACTCGTAGAGGCCCAGGGGGATCCCGTCGCAGGCGTCCATCATCGCCTGGGTGTTGCGCTGCCAGGCGGCGTCGGGGTCGCCCTCGGCCGCCAACTGGTTGACGGTGAGCACGACGGCCGCCGCGCCCGTCCCCGCCAGCCGCCGGGCCTGCTGGGCCTGCTCGTCGAGAGTCTGCCCGAACGCCCCGGCCGTCACCACCGGCACCCTGCCGGCGGCGCGGGCCACGACGCGAGCGGCCAACTGCACCCGCTCGTCGGGCGAGAGCAGGTACATCTCGCTGGACAGGCAGACGGTGAACAGCCCCGCAACCCCCGCGTCGACGTACCAGTCCACCAGGGCGTCGACGCCCCGCCAGTCGATGGCGCCGGCGTCGGTGAAGGGGGTGAGCATCACCGGCCAAACGCCGCGGGGGAGCATGTCGTGCATGTCATTTCCCGATCGGTTATGTGCGAGCCCATCGTGCATTCCCCCAGCTTACGGCAAGACCGCCGGGACTCCCATAGCACAATCGGGTCAATCCATGGTACTTTCCGATCATTCCGCACGCGCGGGCCCGCCCACGCACACCCGCGCACCCGAGGATTGCAGACCGACGTGAGCGCCAGAGGCAAACAAGGTGAGACATCTGCGGCCATCGCGCTGCCGCCGTTGCGCGAGCTTCGGCAATGCTGCGCGCGGATCGCGGCGGAGGTGCCCGTTCTCCATTACGGCGGCTGTCGGCTGGCCCTCTTGAGCGTTCACGCCAACCTCAGCCCGCCCGGCACCGTCATCCGGCCGCATCGCCACTCCCACTTCGAGGCAATCCTGGTCCTGCGAGGCAGGGCCCGAGAATCCACGTCGCCGGGGGATTCACTGGTGCCCGGCACGCTGCAACTGCATGCTCCGGGCGATACGCACGGCTGGGACTCGCACTCCGACAGTCTGCTGCGCCTGGGCGTGTGGTTCACACTTGAGCCTGGATGTTCGACGGTTCCGTGTGCGCGGTGGCCTCGCGACCCCGGGCACTGCCGCACTGCCCAAAAGCTCCTCCGTGACGCGGCGTCCTCGAGCCCGGGACGGGCAGACCGGCTGGCGGCACGGCTGACGCTGCTTCTGGCACCTGCCTTGGCCCTGATCGACCTGCCCGAGCGGCCAGCGCCGCCGCCCAACGATACAGACGACCCGCACCGGATCGCCCCCTTCGTCGAACGGTTCCTCAGCGACAACCTCACCGAGCCGCTGACCCTCGACGACGTCGCCGCCCAGGTCAACATGAGCGTCCCAGCCCTGGCACGCCGATTCCGCCTGGAGACGGACGGCTCGGTGATGGCCCACTTGCAGGACCTGCGCATGCGGAAGGCAGCCGATCTGCTCCGCACCGGCACGCTGTCCGTCAAGGAGGTCGCAGCGGCCGTGGGGATCCCCGATACCTCGTACTTCTGCCGCTGCTTCCGCCGCGCCTGGGGCGACTCCCCCAGGCGGTTCGGTACGTCAGCATCGTGACTGGCCTGACTTCCCCTCAACTGGCACGGGGGCCGATGGCGGTAGGTGGGGGGCTTTGACATATCCGGCGTCACCCCCTCGCCACGCACCCAGGGGGCACCACCGGCTGGCCCAGATCGAAGCGGGCGAGTACGTCAGCCTCGAAGGCCTGGCCAAGGCCGTCGGCTGCGACCGCACCCACGTCGGCCGCATGCTCCGGCTGACCCGCCTCACCCCGGACATCATCGAGGCAATCCTGCGCGGCGACGAGCCCGACGGCCTCAGCCTGGAGAAGCTCCGGAAGAACCTGTCGGTGCGTTGGGAGGAGCAGAGGAAGGAGTATGGGAGACAACCTGACATCCTGCTCTTTCGGCACGCAAGAGTCGGTAGATTCCAGGATGGGGCGGTTCGCTCTATTCCTTGCTCAGCCAGAATTCGTACTGATCCCAGTCCGAGCGAATGATCCGCTGTCTATCCGATTCTGCTGTCTTTTCAAATGCGATTCTCGTGTAGCCGGGATATTCTGCGGAAGCGAGGACGTCTCGATAGTCATACTTGGCAATATCCATTTGCCTGCGAACGGCGTCCAGATTGCCGTCTGCGAGCTTCAGTACGGCAAGTCGCACACGATGGGCACCCCGCTGCCAGTCGCCCCTTCCGTACTCATCTAGGATTGCCATGACGGCATCAAACTGGTCCGGACTGAAGTCGCGACGCACGACACGGATTACGTCTTCCCCTGAAACGTTTGGAACTGGTTGGTCCATGATGTCTTTCTGGAACACATCTTCTGTGATAGCAGCACGTCGAGTGCACCAGCGGGGCCAGCAACCTGGTTCGGTCACCGCACAACACCTCGGCCGATGGCTGACTACCTGTAATAGTAGAACCAGTTGCTCTGGTAGTTGGTGTCGAAATTCTCTTTGGAGTCAAAGGTCACGAGTATCCCTGTCCTTGCGACGTAACCGAACTCGTCATGCGGCTTGACGAGCCGCAAGTATTCTTCGGCATACGGGGTCCGTAGGCCCTTGACCTCATAGCCCTCGGCCTGGGCGATGGTATAGAAGAAGAAGGTTGCGGAGTCGAACAGCCTGGATATGTGCCACAGATCGGGATTGGCCAACGCGCGCTTCAGGCGGTCAAGATCAGCCTCCGTGACCTTCTCGTTGGCCTCGATTCTCGCTACTCTTTCGAATGCCGAGAAGATCACAAAGAGCCTTTCGGTCTCTATCTCCCGAACACGTTGTTCAACAAGCAGCCGCTCAAACTGCTCCCGGATTTGATTCTCCTTGCCCTGGTCGAAATTGCCGCGGCGGTCAGTGAACTTCTTCTGATCGCGTTCCCACTCCAGTATCACATTCAGTCGGGGCCGGCTATCCGGGATCACCGTCTCGTAGCGGATGTTCAGCACCTGGACACCATACGCTGACGCGATCCAGTCGGCAAGCTCGCGATACGGAGATGGAAGCGGACGTCCGCTCTTCTTGAGTCGTTTGGTCTCGCGATAGTCCTTGTCGCTCGGCATGATCATCGTCGCGTATCCCTCAGGCGGGGGAACCGCACCTAGAATCTTGTTGCGCCTGATCTTACTGCGCCACAGGCTTCTTTGAAATTGTCTTGTCACCGGTGGCACGGCCCACGCCGCCTGTCGCGTCCGTTCGCGCTCACGTCCCCGAAGCAGTGCCAAGCATTTCCATTGCGGTGCCAGAAAGCGCTCACGTCGCGCTGACATGACGGTCTTTTGGCACTGCAAACGTCACAGTGACGGGGTTGCGGTCCCGTTGCATGAGGCGAAGTCAGGTGCGACTCGCGCCCACCCCGATTCTGCGTAAGTGCCCGTGATGAAGCACTTTGTCTCTCACTTGACGGGGCGTAACCCCGTCACGCGATTCACGGACTTTGAGACGAGTGTGGCCCCCGGAACAGCGCTTTCGGGCGATGCCCCGTCACGTGGCTTGGCCTCACGGGGCGGCGGGGCGGTGGAGAGTGAAGCAGGAGATCGCTCCGCTCAGGAGACCGCAGGAGAGCTAGCTCTTGGCGGTCCAAAGGGTATGGCGATGAGCGGCGTTCTGCGGCTGTCTACTGCTCACCTGTCCACTGCTCTCCTGCTCCACTGCTCTCCTGCTCCACTGCTCTCCTGCTCCACTGCTCTCCTGCTCCACTGCTCTCCTGCTCCATTGAAAAGGCCCCCTTTGGGCGGGCCTTTTCAATGGAGGCGGCCGGAATCCGGAAACCGCAACCTCTCTTCTGCCTGGGCCCAGGATCCAAGCCACGCTCACGCCTTGAGTTCCATGTGCAGAACGTGTTGACAGTATCAAGCCTTCCACCGGACGCGATTGGCAGGATTGGCAAGGGTATTTGGCACTGGGGAGTGGCACGACCCTCATCCCTGTCGCCTCTACCACCCGCTCCCGCTCAAGGCCAGGCTCGCGGGGCCCCACCGGCCACGCTGCCGTCGTATCTTGTTCGGCTATGGCTTTCTCGCCGTAGCCCCTCGCAGTTCGCAAGGTTCGCAAGCTGCTGGGCTGCGTGGGGATAAGGGCCGACGCCTGACGCAGCAAGATGCCGAGGGGTCTCAACTGCTGATTCGCGGAATGCCCCGGATCTTCCCGATTTCGCCGGTCGGCAGGGCCTGGATGTCGAAATCGAACGTGTCGAACCCGAAGAAACCCTCCGCGTCCTGCGGGAGCACGTCGGTCGCAATGACTCGCCCGGCCCCACCGTAGACGGGGGCGGGGAGTTCCACGTCGGCTGCCGGGGTTCTGGTCAATGCCACATCAACAGGATTCCCCACTTTTCCAGATGACAAGTGCCGCACACGCGCGTAGAAAGGGCAGCGTCCAGGCAGAGGCGGACGGCCGAGCGGGACCGACGATGGGCGAAAGGGCCCGATCGGCAGCCCGGGCAACGCACCCCGCGCCCCTTGGCAGAATGCGAGAGGACAACACGTGACCATCCGTGACAACCTGGTGAACCCGGGGTACTACTACGCCGCCGAGAAGGCCGCCGCCGCAGAGCCCTATCCACCGGCGGTGCGGACGAACCTGTTCGGGCACGCCATGCCCGTCGCGGGCGAGTTGAGCGACGGGCGGCCATGGATCGCCTGCAACAACCAGACGCGGAACGACATGTACCTGACGCTGTCGGCGGACGGGCGGATCTTCGATCGAACGTGGCTGCTGATGCACACCCCCCGCGGGGCGAGCGATGACGGGATGCACAAGGGCGGCGGCCCGCAGTACTTCCAGGCCGTCACCGTCGGGGAGAACCTCTGGATCGTCTACAGCATCGCCAAGGAGCAGGTCGGGGCGACTCGCGTTCCGCTGGGATCGCTCCGGTCACCCGACCCCGGGAGCGCAGCGACACAAGCGACACCGAGGGAGTGAGGACGATATGGACCGCAAGGCGCTCGTGTACAAGGGTTCCCCCCCGGACCACTGCTGCTGCGACAGCACGCTACGGAGGCTGCCCAACGGGGAGTTCGCCGTGTTCTTCCTGACCGGCGGGTCGATCGAACCGGAGATCCACAACTACGTCGCGATGGTCCGTTCCAGTGAGCCCGGCGTGGCGTGGTCGCGCCCGCCGGAGCCGGTCCTCCGCCTCGACGACCGCGCGTGCCTGCTGTCGGAGGCGTACGTCGACGGCGACCGCGTCGTCATGCTCGTGACCACGCACGACGGGACGTTCGGGCACTGGCGGAACTTCACCATCGAAAGCCGCGACAGCGCCCGCACCTGGAGCGAGCCCGAGCCCTTCGCCCCCGCCCCGCGGCGGGCGTTCATCCGCAACCGCTACGTCGCCTCCTGGGGCGAGTGGTATCTGCCGCTGCAGAGCTACGACACCGTCGAGGACTGGGCCGCGCCCCCGATGGCCGACGGGTCGTTCCAGCGGCCGCTCAACGGCGTGCTGATCAGCTCCGACGGCGGGCGGACGTGGACGGCCAGCGAGACCGTCGCCGGCGCGAAGTGCTGGGCGGAGAACAACGTCGTCGAGCTCTCCGACGGGTCGCTCGCCATGCTGATCCGCTCCGACGGCGACGGGTGCCTGCTGCGGAGCGACTCGCGAGACCGCGGGCGGACGTGGAGCCCCCCGGTCCGCACGGAGATCCCCAACCCCGGCAGCAAGGCCCGCCTGCATCGCTTCCGCGACGGGCGGATCCTGCTGGTGCACAACCCCAACCCGCAGACCTCGCACCCCAACTCCCGCCCCTACGCCGCCTGCCACCGCAACCCGCTGTCGATCTGGATCTCCGACGACGACATGCGGACCTGGGGCTACCAGCGCGACCTGACGGACTTCCCCGGCATGCTCGCGTACCCCGATGGGGAACTCGACGAGGCCGCCAACATGCTGCACATCGCCTTCGACTACAACCGCCACGACGTCATCTACTGGGGAGCCGAACTGCCATGACCCCCCCCTACCGCGTGCTCTACAACAACGACAACACCAACGTCCGCTGCGTCAGCCCGTGGCACGGCGAAGGCGAGCCGTTCCGCGAGGAGCACCTCGTCGCCTCCATCGCCGAGACCGCCCCGCACGGGGTGGACGTGCATCTGCTGAGCCCCGGGCTGGGCTGGGTGCCCTGGTGGCAAAGCGAGGTGTACCCTGACCACTACGAATGGTGGATGCAACGGACGGGGCTGACGCCCGACCCGATCGGACAGTACGTCCTCGACGGGGGCGACATGGTCCGCGTGCTCATCGATACCTGCCGCCGCTGCGGGATGGCGCCGATGGTGAGCTACCGGCTGAACGACACGCATCACCAGGAGAACTACGACGAGCGGAACGAGAAGTCGTCGCTGTGCTCGCGGTTCTACGTCGAGCATCCCGAGTACCGGATCGACCCGGACCATAAGCGACACCGCGGATACTACAAGCGCCGCGGGATGAACTGGGCGGTCCCCGAGGTTCGCGAGCACAAGTTCCGCCTCATCGAGGAACTGTGCACGAAGTACGACCTCGACGGGCTGGAGTTGGACTTCCTTCGCGACGACACGCTGTTCCGCCTGGACGAGACGACGGAGGACCAGCGCGTCGGGATCGTGACGGAGTTCGTCGCCCGTATTCGCGAGGCGTTGGATCGCGGGTCGAAGGCGGGGCAGCGGCGGTCGCTGGGCGTGAGGATTCCGCTGGAACTCGCCGAGGCGCCCCTGCAGGACTGGCCGTTCTCGGCGATGCTGCCCGGGGTGCTTGCGTCGTTCGACCTGCCCGAGGTCTACCGGGAACTGGCCGCGACCCGGCAGTTCCGGTTGCTTGAGCCCTGGGGCCCGGACATGAAGGATGAGCAACCGCGCCCGTGACACCAAGCCACACGATCGCAGCTATCGGGCAAGGAAAGACCTGACAGGAGGACTCGCGATGGCAGCAGAAGCCGCGGTCTGGCGCCGAGTGGAGTTGGAGCTGAATGGTGAGGCAAGCTACGCCTGCCCGTACCGCGACGCGGACGTGACCGTCACGTTCACCGGTCCCGGGGGGCAGACCATCGAACGCCCCGCGTTCTGGGACGGCGGGACCGTGTGGCGGGTCCGCTTCGCTCCCACCGCCGTCGGGACGTGGCGATGGCGGAGCGCCTGCTCCAACGCGGACGACACCGGGCTGCACGGCCGTAGCGGTGAGATCCTGTGCATCCCCTGCGCGGACGATCACCCCATCTACCGCCACGGGTTCCTGCGCGTCAGCGACGACGGCCGCCGCTTCGTCCATTCCGATGGGGAACCGTTCTTCTGGCTGGGCGACACGCACTGGCAGATGCCCGACACCGAGCGGGTGGACGCATGCAACCACCCCGAGCACGGCGGGGGGCCATGCTCGCACGGGGGGCAGTTCCAGCACCTCGTCGCCGACCGCAAGGCCCGCGGGTTCACGGTGTACCAGACGTACCCGTCGGCGACGGCGGAGCACTGGTGGACGCAGCCGTACACGGAGATCCGCCCCGACCGTTTCCGCGAGGTCTTTGACGTCCAGGAGGTTCGCTTCCACACCGAGTTGACGGCCGCTTGCGGCAACCGACTGGCGGCCTTGCTGGGCCAGCTCTATGGCCCCTTGTTCCGCAACACCTCGCTCCCGGATGATCGCGAGTCCGGCGGGGCCTACCGAAAGCAGTGGGCCCGCGAGCACCTCGCCATCGTCGAAGCGCTGGAGGCACGCGATGAGAAACGATTCCTGCGCCACCTGCGCCGCCATACGCACAGCTACATGCGATTGTGAAAGGCCCTTCGCCGGTCCGCTGCACATCGCCGTCACCGCCGCGATCCCCGGGAGGTTCGTGTCGGTAGGGCTCGGCGGGCGGTGGTGGACCTTCGCATCACAGCCACGCGCACCGGCCAAGACGACTATGCCAACACACGCAGGACAACGAACTCAACCGCAAAGGAGCGAGACATGTTGACGCCCCTGGACATCGGCACCCGGCGCGAGCCGTTCGTGGACAACTGCCTGATCGACCACTTGGCCGGCCAGGCCCGCCTGACGATGCACCCTCCCAAGCGCGAGGAGGTCGTGTTCCAGGTGCAAGGCCCGGTGGAGAACGCGTGCAGCGGCGTCTACAGCGTACTGGTCGAGCACGACGGGCGGTACATGCTGTACTACCGCGGGCACTACCCGCTGACCGAGGGGGACGAGTCGAAGGGCCAGACCGCCAACGTCGCCTTCAGCGAAGACGGGATTCACTTCGAGCGCCCCGAACTGGGCATCATCGACCTCGGGGACGGCGGGCGGAACAACGTCGTCTGGCAGGGACAGCAAAGCCACAACTTCGTCCCGTTCCGCGACGACAACCCGGACTGCCCCGCGGACGAGCGATTCAAAGCCGTCGGCGGCAGCGGCACCCGGAACCTGTACGCGCTGGTCTCCCCCGACGGGCTGCGCTGGCGGCTCGTCCGTGACGAACCGCTCGACGTCCCCGGGGCCTTCGACAGCGCCAACGTGCCCATGTGGGACGCGGTGATCGGCAAGTACCGGCTGTTCAGCCGGTTTTTCGAACCGGGCCGCGGGCGGGCGATTCAGAGCTGCACCTCCGACGACTTCATCCACTGGACCGATCCGGTGCCCCATCGCTACCCCGAGGACGCGCCCGTGGAGGAGTTCTACACCAACGCCACCGTCGCCGTCCCGGGCGCCGAGCACATCCTGCTGTCCTTCCCCATGCGCTACGTCCGCGACCGCACCACGCCCGTCGAGGACATCCGCGACATGGACTACCCCGGCACGGGCGCGGCGGGGATGGCGGGGATGACCGATGCGGTGATGATGTCCAGCCGCGACGGGGTGCACTGGCAGCGCCCGTTCCCCGAGGCCTGGCTGCGGGCGGGGCTGGACGAACGCAACTGGACCCACCGCAACAACTGCCCCGCCATCGGCATCTTGCCGCTCTGCGAGACGGAGTGGTCGATGTACGTCAGCGAGCACTATGGATGGCCCGACAACCGCCTCCGCCGCCTGAGCCTGCGCCCCTGGGGCTTCGCGAGCGTAAGCGCCGGATACGCCGGCGGCGAGGTGCTCACCCGCCCCCTGACCTTCACCGGCGGGCGACTCCGCATCAACTTCTCCACCTCCGCCGTCGGGTCCGTCCGCATCGAACTCCAGGACGCCGAGGACGCCCGCCCCATCGCCGGCTTCGCGCTCGACGACTTCGCCCCCCTCTACGGCGACCGCCTGGACCACGTCGCCACCTGGAACGGCGCTGCCGACCTGTCCGCGCTTGCCGGCAGGCCCATACGCCTCCGCTTCGCCCTGAAAGACGCGGATGTCTTCGCCGTGCAGTTCACCGATTGAAAAGGAAACGCCAGATGGAACACTACATCGCCATCGACAACGTCTGCGCCTGGCCGAATCTGACGAAGATGCCCGACGGGGCAATTCTCGCGACCATCTTCAACCAGCCCTGTCACGGCCTGTGGGAAGGGGACGTGGAATGCTGGGCCAGCGAGGACGGCGGAAGGCTCTGGCAGTTGCGCGGCACGCCCGCCCTGCACGAGCCGGGCACCAACCGCATGAACGTCGCCGCCGGCCTGGCGGCCAACGGCGACCTGGTCGTCATCGCCTCGGGCTGGACGCACCGCCCCCGCAAGGGCGAGGGCGAGGCGGGGCACGGCGGGGACGCGCGCCCGCTGCCGCCCTGGGTCTGCCGCTCGACCGACGGCGGACGCACCTGGACGCGTGCGGAGACCCTCGCGCCGCCGGAGAACCGGTCGGCACGCATCATCCCCTTCGGCGACGTGGTCCGGTTGCACGACGGCACGCTCGGGATCTGCATCTACAGTTGGCAGCCGCCGGACGAGCACAACTGCTGCTTCTACAGCAGCGCCGACGACGGCCGAACCTGGAGCATCCGCGGCGTCATCCAGGAGAGCAACATCAACGAGACCGCCCCGCTGGTGCTGGCAAACGGCGACCTGCTGGCCTGCGCCCGCACGCTGGGCGATCAGCACCTGGAGCTGTTCCGCTCGACGGACCACGGGCGCACCTGGCGGCACGAGCAGGCGGTCAGCGGCACGATGCAACACCCCGCGCATCTGCTGAGCCTCGCCGACGGGCGCATCCTGCTGACCTACGGCCGACGGGGCGACCCCCCGTTTCAGGGGATCGGCTACCGGCTCAGCGCCGATGACGGCCACACCTGGTCGCCGCCCCAGTTCCTCCAGGAAAGTCGCCACCAGCCGGACATGAAGTGGCCACGCAGCGACGGCGGCTATCCGGCCAGTGTTCAACTCGCGGACGGGCGGATCGTCACCGCCTGGTACAGCAGCGCCGCTCCGGGCATCCATGAGCGATACCACATGGGCGTGGCAATCTGGTCCGTGGAGCAGGGAGATGGGAGGACGGCATGACCGGCAGAACAACCGCCAGCCGTCTTGAACTTGAGGGCCTGACCGTCGAGCTGTCTGATCCGGTGCTGGTCAAGCGCAGCCGCTGGTTCTGCTGGTTCCCGTCGCTGATCCGCCAGGGCGACGGCACACTGTGGGCGATCATGACCGCACACGCCGACGTGCAGGTCACCGACGCCCTGTGCTACCTGACGCGCAGCCGGGACGGCGGGGCGAGCTGGGACGAACCTCGCCTCATCGGCGACGCGGGGCTCGATCACCTGGTTCTCCCGGACGGCAGCGTTCTGGTTCTGCCCTACCACCTCCGCCCCCGCACCGCGGGCACGGTCGGCGCCCCGTGCAATCTCATCTCCCCCCGCGGTGAGATCTCGATGCGTCCCTCGGGCGTGAACGTGACCGGCTGGCCGCGGCCTGTCGGTGTTTCCTCACCGGACCTGGGGACCGCAAGCTTCGTCTTCAACGGGCAGACGGTCCGCGGGGCCGGAGGCGAGTACCTCACGACGCTCTACGGGATGTTCGAGGGCGACGCGCGCTATTCGCTCGTACTCGCCGAGTCCCTCGACGGGTTCGACTGGCGCATCCGCAGCGTCATCGCCGGCTCGGATTGCCCTCTGGAGGGCAAGGAAGGGCCGTGCGAGTCGGCCGTCTGCCGGTTGCCCGCGGGCCCTTCGGCAGGCTCAGGGCAGGGCCGCCTGATGTGCGTGTTTCGCCTGACATCCTTCGCCCGCTACGGGCGAGCGTACAGCGACGACGACGGGCGGACCTGGAGCGCGGCGGCGAACATCGCGCCCGGCTCGGTCGAGCCGAGCCTGGCCGTGCTGCCGGGAGGCGTCGTGGCGCTGTCCGGGGGGCGCCCCGGCCTCTTCGTGTGGTTCGACGCCGACGGCCGGGGCGAGGACTGGCAGGCGGTGGACATCGTCGCACACCACAATGCTTGTCACCCGGACGACACGATCGACGCCCGGCTGTCGTGGGTCGCGCGCGACGAGATGGTCCGCCAGGGCCTGGGCGGATTCTCGTCGTGCTATACGGAGCTGGCGCGTCTGGACGACCGCCACCTGCTGCTGATCTACGACCGCCTGGGCCTGGGCTGGCACCAGATCCCCGACGAGTCGAACGAGACCAACAGCGTCTGGGTGGTGCGGATCACAGTGGATCGCACGTAACTGCAATCGCGTGGAACCTATCGCCACCGATCCGGTTTACAGGAAGGGCCGGATGAAGTGGCGACGTGGCTGGCGGCGCGGCGAAGGGAGACTGCCGCACCGACCGCGGACAGACAACCGGGCGCGAATGCCCGACAAGCGGCCAGGAGAACCGGATGAAGACGTCGGATCGCAGCAGCAGGCAGACGAAGCTCCCCCGCTGGCGGGGCTTCAACCTGACGGAGAAGTTCAAGCCCGCCCTCGACGGGCTGTCCGACGAGACGTCCACGGACTGCCGGCTGGACCGCTACGCCCCCTACCGCGAAGACGACTTCCGCTGGATCGCCGACTGGGGCTTCGATTTCGTCCGCCTGCCGATGTCGTACCGGTGCTGGACCGTGCCCGGCCGGGATTGGGAGATGGACGAGAGGGTCCTGGAGCAGGTGGACGAGGGGATTGAGTTCGGGCGGCGGTACGGGATCCACGTCTGCCTGAACATGCACCGCGCCCCGGGCTACTGCGTCAATCCGCCGACGGAACCGCTGAGCCTCTGGAAGGACGCCGACGCCCTCGCCGAATGCTGCCATTACTGGGGCGCCTTCGCGAGGCGCTACCGCGGGATTGCGTCCGACCGGCTGAGCTTCAACCTGCTCAACGAGCCGCCCAAGCCTGACGAGAACATGACCCGCACCGATCACGAGCGCGTCGTCCGGTCTCTGACGGCCGCCATCCGCGAGGAGGACCCCGCGCGTCTGGTCATCGTCGACGGCGTGCGATGGGGCCAGGAGACGCTGCCGGAGCTGGCAGACCTGGGCGTGGCCCAGAGCTGCCGGTTCTACCTCCCCGCCGCCGTGAGCTTCTACAAGGCGACCTGGGCGGGCGGCGTTGCGTCGCCCGAACCCCGCTGGCCCTGCGTGGACGGGGAGGGCGAGCGATGGGATCGCCAGCGGCTGGAGGCGCATTTCCGCACGTGGGCGCGCCTGGCTGAGCAAGGCATCGGGGTGCACTGCGGCGAGGGCGGTTGCTTCAACCACACGCCGCACACGGTCGCGCTGGCGTGGTTCGAGGACGTGCTGGGTGTCCTGACGGGGTTCGGCATCGGCTATGCGCTGTGGAACTTCCGCGGGCCCTTCGGTGTGCTGGATTCTCAGCGGAACGACGTGGTGTACGAGGATTGGCATGGACACCGGCTCGACCGTAAGCTGCTGGACCTGCTGCGGAGGTTCTGACCACCGCCGGAGGCAGATACCGATCCGGCGTTACTTGACAGACAGGAGCGGAATCCGATGACGCAACCGACACCACCCGCCGCCCCCGCACCGCCGTTGATGGGCCCGGCGGGGTATTCCATCGACATGGTCCGCGAGCACATGCGGGACATCCCGCAGTTCCCGCTCCCGGTGGGCTTCGCCATGCGGGCGATGACGCCCAGCGACGGGGGGACGTGGGTGGACATCTGGCGCGACGCCGAGCCGTACTTCCAGATCGCCGACGACACCTTCAGCAAGGAGTTCGGTTCGGATCCGCAGGTCATCGGCCGGCGGTGCTTTCTGCTCCAGACCGATGCCGGAGAGCCCGTCGGGACCGTCAGCGCGTGGTACGACCGCGCCTACCGCGGGATGGGCTACGGGCGCATCCACTGGGTCGCCATCCGCCGGGCCTGCGGCGGACGCGGGCTCGGAAAAGCCATGATGACCTTCGCACTGAACGCCCTGGCGCAGTGGCACGACCGGGCTATGCTCAACACCCAAAGCAAGCGCCTCAACGCGGTCAAGATCTACCTGGACTTCGGCTTCATCCCGAACCTGGACCTGCCGGGCGCCCCGGGCGTCTGGCGGGAGGTGGCTGCGAACCTGAAACATCCGGTGCTGGCGTCGCTGCTGTGACACCGGACAAACGCGCCCCTGCGCGGGCGGAAAGGGAACCGAGGAACCACACCATGCGAATGCACCTGATCCCCAACTCGCACATCGACCCGGTCTGGCTGTGGGACAAGTACGAGGGCATCGACGAGGTGCTCAACACCTTCCGCGCCAACTGCGACCGGCTGGACGAGTTCCCGGACCTGACCTTCACCGCCAGCTCGCTGCAGTTCTACCAGTGGGTGCGCGATCACGATGCGAAGCTGTTCGACCGCATCGTCAAGCACGTCGCCGCCGGGCGATGGGAGGTGGTCGGCGACTGGTGGGTCGAAGCGGACAGCAACCTGCCTACCGGTGAGAGCCTGCGCATGCAGGCCCAGATCGCCCAGGCCTTCGCCCGCAGGTACTTCGGGCGGACCAGCGAGGTGGCGTACCTGCCCGACAGCTTCGGGCACCCCGCGACACTCCCGACGCTGCTGGCGGAGTGCGGTTTCCGCTACTTCCTGTTCTGCCGTCCCGGGGGGCGCGAGAACTCCCGCCTGCCGGGCAACCTGTTCCACTGGGAGCACGAGGGCAAGCGCATCCTTGCCTACCGCCTGAAGCACCACTACTTCCAGTGGGGCAGTCCCGAGCGGCGGCGGGAGATGCTGGACGACCCCGAGTACCGGCAGAACCCCGTCAACGCGTTCCTGTTCGGTGTCGGCAATCACGGTGGCGGGCCCTCCATTGAGGAGATCCGCGCCCACCAGGACTTCATCCGCACCCGCCCCGAGGGCGACGCGGGCTTCTCGTCGTGCCTTGCGTTCTTCCGCAACGCCGAAGCCGCGACACCCCACATCCCCGTCCACCGCGGGGACCTGCACATGCACGCCGTCGGGTGCTACAGCGTGATGCGCCCACTGAAGGAGTCCATCCGCCACGCCGAGCACGGCCTCGGCTTTGCGCGGCGGGCGCTGCAACTGGCCGCTCAGGCCGACGACGCGCTGACGCCCCTGTGGAAGGCGACGCTGTTCAACCAGTTCCACGACATCCTGCCCGGTTCGTGCGCCCCCCATGCCGCCGCCGCGTGCCTGTCGGAGATGGGCGGTGTGGACCACGCGTGGCGGGAGCAGTCGTACGCCGCTCTCAAGGGCCTGTCCATCGCCCATCCCGTGAAGACGCCCGAGGGCGAGTTCCGCGTCTTCAACACGCTGCCCTACCCGATCACCGTTCCGATCGGCGTCGAGTCGTGCATGTACTACCGCGAGGGCGCCGCCTTCCGCGACGGGGACGGGCGCGAGATCGACATCCAGGAGGTCCTGCCCAGCGTCCGATGCGGCAACCGTCGCTGGGAGTTCGTCGACACGCTCCCGGCGAGCGGATTCAAGTGCTACGCCTTCGACAGCAGCGTCCGCGTGGACCGTCCCGGCAACCAAGCGGCCCACTACCGCCCCGGGGAAACGATCGCCACGCGCCATGCCCGCATCGAGCCCGACGGGACGACCGCCATCGCCAACGCCAACGGCTCGGTCGGGTGGACTCCGCTGCTGAACGCCCCGCCGCGCCTGCTCGTCCTGCGCGACACGTCCGACACCTGGGGCCACGGGCAGCGGGCCTACGACGACGTCGAGGGCGCCTTCTCGCTGGACGCGACGGCGGTCGCCACCGGACCGGTCACCGCCAAGCTCTTCCAGTCCTGGAGCTGGGGGCACTCGCGCGTCGAGGCGATCTGGTCGATCTACGAGGAACTGCCGCAGGTCGACATCGACCTCCGCGTGCACTGGAGCGAGGACCGGCGGATCCTCAAGCTGGAACTGTGCCCCTGGCGCTGCCGCACCGTGGACGTGACCATGCAGGCCCCGGGCGGGTCGTGCGTCCGCCCTGCCGATGGGGCCGAACAGCCCCTGCACCACTGGCTGTCCCTGCCGGGGGTCCTGCCGTTGGCTGTCCTGCAGGACGGGGCGTTCGCCTGCGACGTCGAGACCGGCCGCCTTCGGCTGACGCTCGTGCGGTCCAGCTACTACGGGTACGATGAGAACCAGCCTCTGGGCCCGTGCGACCCCCAGCAGCGAACCGACCAGGGCACCCACGCCTTCCGCCTCAGCCTGCGCTGGGGTGTGGAAGCGTGCGCCTCACCCGAGGCCCTCGACCGCGCCGCGGCCGCCCTGCTCGAGCCCTGCTGGACGATCCGCGAATCCGCAAACGCCAACGCCGAACAGAACGCGTGAAAAGAACAAGGCAGATGAGCAACTACGATGCCAGCGGAATGATGAGCGTCCGGTCCTTCGGAGCCAAGGGCGATGGGCAGACGGACGACACGGCCGCGATCCAGCGCGCGATCGACGCGGCCGCGGAGGTCCGGGGCAGCGTCTTCGTGCCCGACGGGACGTACTGCTGCTCCCGGCTGGTGATGCGGGACTTCACGGGCCTGGTGGGCCACCCGACGTTCGCGTACTACCAGCCGGGCGGGGCGATCCTCAAGCTAGTCGACGAACAGGCGCCCTGCCTGATCGACATGTCCACCAGCCGGGGCTCGACGCTCAACGGCCTGTGCCTGCTGGGAGGCGGCCTGGGCAAGGGGGTGCACGGGCTGCTGTAC
>JAWLCQ010000088.1:0-18656 GCA_041687095.1 Phycisphaerae bacterium
CCCTGCCTGATCGACATGTCCACCAGCCGGGGCTCGACGCTCAACGGCCTGTGCCTGCTGGGAGGCGGCCTGGGCAAGGGGGTGCACGGGCTGCTGTACACGCAGGACAAGCCCCGCGAGAAGGAGGACTCCACCCGCCTGGAGCGTTGCATGATCCACGGGTTCAGCGGGGACGGGATCCACATGGGCTTCGTGTGGTGCTTCAACATGCGGGGGTGCATCGTGGGGGGCAACCGCGGCAGCGGCGTGTGGGTGCGCGGGTGGGACGGGTTCATCATCGACTGCTGGATCAGCGCCAACCACGGAGCGGGCATCTGCGCCGACGCCGCCACCGCGGCCATGACCATCACCGCCAACCGCATCGAGTGGAACCGCCGCTACGGGATCCACTGCTCCCGCGCGGGCGTGTACAACATCACGGGCAACTACTTCGACCGCTGCGGGGGGCCCGGGCTGTGCCTCAAACCTTCGGACACCGACGGCGGCGGGTGCGGGACGTTCGCGGTGACGGGCAACGTCTTCAATCGCTGCGCCCGCCCGGACTGGACGGAGCAAGGCAGCCTCGACGACTGCAACGTCCGCATGGAGTCGCTGTGGGGCCTGACGTTCACGGGCAACGTGCTGTCGGCGGGACAGGACGACGGCGGCAAGGGCGGCTTCTCGCCGTCCTGCGGGATGGTGCTGGGCAAGCTGAACGACGCCATCGTCGCCAACAACGCCATGTTCCACGGATACCTCAAGGAGGCGATCCGCGACCTCGGCGGGCACGGGAACGTCAAGATCGCCGACAACCTCGGTTCCCCGCATCCTGCGGGCAAAGCGCAGGAGTGAGCCCGGCGGCCCACGGCAGGAAGGCACGGTATCGTGTTGGTCCGCCACCTGGACTGCGTGCCGTACTCCATGGAGCACCACCTCGGGAGCGGCTCGGGAATGCGGGTTGGCCATTGCCGCGACCGCGTTCTGGATGGGGCGCGATCCAGCAGTTCCTCCCAGAACGCGTAGAGCCCCTCGACGTGGCGCCCCCCCCCTCCACCGCCGAACGCCGAAGAGACACGACCGCCTCGCCGATCTGCGCTACCGGCGGGACTGGAGGCGGTACTCCGTCGGGGCGCATCCGGTTCGCTGCTTGCCCCGTCTTCGCCTGCGGCTACGACGCGGCAGTCTCCGTTCGCCGCGAGACACGCTCGCGGCGAACGAAGACTGGAGGCGGCGGGAATCGAACCCGCGTCCCGTGACGTTTCAGTGGCGGCATCTACGTGCGTAGTCGGCGGTTTAAGTCTCGCCGCTCGGACCCGCGCCGACGCGGTTCCTCGCAGCCAGGACGATCAGGTGTCCCCACCGGGTAACCGTCCCACTCCCGGCGGGTAAGCCCGCTAATTTACGCCCTTCGCATGGCCACGGGCGAGCCACGCGAGGACGGGCTGTCAATTAAGCAGCCAGTGCCATCTGATGATTGGCAAGTAAACTTTGTTCCAGGTGTTTAACCAGGCCTCCTGGAAACCTGGGCACGCAACCGACACCTCTAACCGTCCGGTCGAATCCAGTTCGCCCCCGGAAGGGAAGACGGCGTCTTCACTATGGTTCAATATAGCACCCAGGGCTCCGCTCCGCCAGCGATTCTTCGGATCCCGGGCATCTTCGCATCGCCCTGAGCGGCCCCGTTTTCTGGCGAGGCCGGGTGCCGTGGCTTGCGGAGCGCGTATCTATCAGACGCTGCGGGCCGGCCCGCTCTTCGTGCCGGGAACGCAGTTGCGGATGGCGGCGAGGAGGGACGCGGAGGGGCCCGTCTTGGTGAGGTAGGCCTCGGCGCCGGCGTCGCGCATGGCGCGGGCCTGCTCCTCGGCCTCGAACATCGACAGGCCGATCACGCACACCCCGGGCATCTCGGCGTGGAGGATCCGGGTCGCCTCGATCCCGTTCATGCCGGGCATCGAGATGTCCATGAGGACGACGTCGGGATGGGTCTCGCGGACCAGCCGGACCGCCGATTCCCCATCCGCCGCCTCCCCCACCACCAGGATGTCCGGTTCGCCCTCCAGGAGCGTGACCAGCCCCTGGCGCATGACGATGTGGTCGTCCACCAGGACCACGCGGATCTGCCCGCTGACCGACGGAACGTACGGGGCATTCACGCCCGTCGCCTGCGCCTCGAGCACGGACAGCGGCCGCAGCGCGTGGGCGGCCGCCAGCGGAACGGCGAGCATGACGCGCGTCCCCTGCCCCGGGACGCTCTCCACGTGTACTTTGCCCCCCATGTATCCGATCCGCTCGTGGATGCTGAGCAGCCCCAGTCCGCTGCCGACCGTCTCCTGGGAGGCGTCCGCGCCCTCGAAGGCGAAGCCCTGCCCGCGGTCGGCCACGATGACGCGGACCTGTTCGCCCTCTTTCGCCACCTCGACCCGCGCCTCCGACACCCCCGCGTGCTTCACCACGTTGAACAGCAGTTCCCGGATCGTCTGGAACAGCAGGATCGCCGTATCGTCGGACAGCCTGGGGATGGCGTCGGGCGCGTCCAGGTCGACGTGCAGGCGGTGCTTGTCCTCCATCCACCGCACCAGCCACTGCAGCCCGGCGACGAGTCCGCCCTCGCGGAGGATGGGCGGGCTCAGCTCGGCCGTCAGGGAGCGGGAGGTCTCGATGGCCTCCTGGATCAGGGCGCGGACGGCGGCCGCGCCGCTCTGGACCCGGGGGTGGTCGACGCGTTGGAGCATCTCGATGTGCAGGTTGGCCCCCACGAGGATCTGCTGGAGCCCGTCGTGGAGGATCTTGGCGAGGCGGCCGCGTTCGCGCTGCTCGGCGAGGGTGAGTTCGGAGGCCATCGCCCGCAGTTGCGCCGACTGCCCCCGCAGGACCTTCTCGGCGCGGATGCGGCGTTCGACCTCCTCCTGGAGCGTTTCGACCGTGTGGGCGAGATCGTCCGTCCGCTGCTGGATCACCTCGGTGGACTGTTCGAGCGCGGTGAGGTCGGCGGCGACGGCGCAGATGCTCGGATCGGGGCCCTCGGGCGGGTTCAGGAGGTTGGCCCCGATGTGGATGGGCACCCAGTGCCCCTGGGCGTTTTGCAGCACCAGCCGCCGCCGCACCGGCTGTCGCCGCGCCTCGGCGAGCATCGCCTCGGCCGCCGAGAGCTGGTCCGGGGCCACGAACTCCTGGAACGGGCGCCCGACGATCTGCTCCAGGGGGTACTGCAGCAGGTCCCCGAACTGGGCGTTGCAGTAGAGGATCGTGCCGTCAAACGCGAGGGTGAAGGCGGCCTCCTTCATCGTTTCGACGATGAGGCGGTAAACGGAGTCGGCCCCGACGAGGGAGAAGACCTGCTCCCCCTGCGTGCCGGAGACGATGATGGCGTCGACCTCGCCCTCGCGGATGGCGCGGAGGGTTTCCTCGGCCTCCTCCAGGCGGATCTGCAGTTCCTCGACCTCCCGGGCCAGTTGCTGCTGCGTTCTGTCGTTCGTGTTGCTCATGGTGTCCGAACTTACTTCTTGGGCCGCAGGTCCAATCCGACCAGGAGCCGCTCCTCGTTCGCCATGTCTCCAATGAACCGCCGCAGCGGCTCGGGCAGTTTCTTGATCAGCGTGGGGGCGGCGAGGATCTGCTCGCCCTTGGCGAGCGTGGGTTGCTGGTAGAGATCGATCACCTCCAGCTCGTAGCGGTCGTGCAGATGCTCCTCGCAGATCGCCGTCACATTCCGGATCGCCGCCGCCGACCGGGGATTGATCCCCGCCACGTACAGGCGCAGGACGTACTTGCGGCCCTTGGGCTCCGCCTGAGCGGCGTCCTTGGCGGCCTTGACGGCTTGTTCGAACTCGGCCGTCGTGTCATCGGGTTTGCGTTTCTTCGCCACAATCGCCTCCCCTCTCGGGCAGTCAGGTCCGGGGGCGCAGGTCCAGCCCCACCAGGACGCGTTCGGTATTCGACAGGTCCCCGATGATTTTCCGCACCGGCTCGGGGAGCCTGCGCACCAGCGTCGGGATCGCCAGGATCTGGTCGCCCTTGGCCAACTGGGGGTGCTGCAGCAGATCGATGACCTCGATGCGGTACTTCCCGGGCATGTGCTCCTCGCAGATCTGCTTGAGATTGGCGAAGGCGGCCACGGAGCGGGCGGTCTGCCCGGCGACGTACAGCTTCAGGTCCCACTGGGGCTCGACGGGATCGGGATCGGGCTTCTTCGTTCGTTTGGTCGGTGCCATGGATCTTCCTAATCTGCCTGCCGCGACTTCGCCAGACGCTCGCGTTCCAGGCGGAGGACTTCTTCACGCTTCTGTTCCAACGCCGCCGCCGCTCGGGCCTCCTCCTCCAGGCTCGCCAGCCGCGCCCTCGCCGCATCCACCTGCGCCTGCAGGGCGGCCCGCTCCTGCTCCAACTCGCGAGCCCGCCGCTGGGTCGTCTTCTGGTCGGCGATCCGCTGCGCCTCGTCCCGGGCCTCCTGCACCAGGCGGGCCGAACCCGTCAGCACCGTCCCCGCGCCCAGGTACACGTCCGTCAGCTCGATCCCGTGATCGGTCAGCCGGAACTCCCGCATCTGGTTCGAGTGCGCCATCCCGCGGGACTTCAGCACGTACAGCAGCCGGTTCCGCTCCCCGTTGCTCTCGGCCATGCGGACCAGCAGCCACGTGTCCATCAGCGAGGAGATGCCCACCTCCGTCTGCTCAAGCTCCTCCCCGCCGGAGGTCAGGCTGGTGAAGACGGTGGTCACCCGCTCGCTCTTCAGGAAGTCGATCAGCCGCGTGAGCATGGCCTTGGCCTCGGCGGTATCCCCGACGGCGGTGAGGTTGGTGACGGGATCGACGGCAACGGCGTCGGGGCGGAAGGTGCGGATCAGCTTGTGGATCGTCGCCAGGTGCAGTTCCAGCCCGTACAGCGAGGGGCGGACCGTGTGGAACATCAGGTTGCCCTTCTTGCGGCAGGGTTCCAGGTCGAGCCCGATCGACCGCATGTTGCGGAGGATCTGGTCGGGCGATTCCTCGAAGGACAGGTAGAGGAACTTCCCGCCCGAGCGGCAGACGCTGGAGGCGAAGGTGGCGGCGAGGCTGCTCTTGCCCGTTCCGGCGGTCCCGGAGATCAGGACGGTGCTGCCCCGGTAGTAGCCCGCTCCGCCCATCATGGCGTCGAGGCGGGGCACGCCGGTGGAGATCCGCTCCTCGGTGACCGGATAGGTGAGGCCCAGGGAGGTGATCGGCAGGACGCTCAGGCCGTCCTCGTCGATGAGCGTGGGGTACTCGTTTGTCCCGTGCTTGGATCCGCGGTACTTGACCACCCGCAGGCGGCGGGTGGCGATCTGGTTCTCCACGCGATGGTCGAGGAAGATGACGCAGTCGCTGACGTACTCCTCGATCCCGTAGCGGGTGAGGGTGTTCTCGCCCTTCTCGCCCGTGATGATGACGGTGACCCCGCGCTCCTTCAGCCAGCGGAACAGGCGGCGGAGTTCGGCGCGGAGGATGGCCTCGTTGGGCAGTCCGGCGAAGAGGGCCTCGAGCGTGTCGAGCACGACGCGCTTGGCGTTGACCTCGTCGATGGCGGCCCCCAGGCGGACGAAGAGGCCCTCCAGGTCGTACTCCCCCGTCTCCTCGATCTCGCTCCGCTCCACGCGGACGTGATCGATCGAGAGCTTCTGCTCCCGCACCAGGGCGGGCAGGTCGAACCCCAGGGAGGCGACGTTCGCGGCGAGTTCCTCGCCCGTCTCCTCGAAGGCCATGAAGACGCCCGGTTCCCCGAACTGGGTGATGCCCCGAACCATGAACTCCATCGCCAGCAGCGTCTTTCCGCTGCCCGCCGACCCGCACACCAGCGTGGGGCGGCCGCGCGGCAACCCGCCCTCGGTGACCTCGTCCAGACCGACGATCCCGGTCGGGCACTTCGCCAGCGGGGCCAACTTCGTATGCTGCGCACGTTTCGCCATTCCACGCTTCCTTACCCTGCAGACCCGCAATCACCCTTCACACGTCCGATCCGCGCTGCCGCATCCGCACGGACCGATCCGCCCCGCACGGACGCGCGGACCGGGCGGCTCTGCGATTCCGTCTCGACATCATAGACCGCTCGCCCCACCCACGGTGGGCACACCGAAAATGCTGCCGCGCCCCCGCCTCGCCCGGATCCCAGGGCAACATCCTTACACGCCTGTGCCATTCGCTGCAACCCAAATCGGTTCGGCCCGCGGCAATGCCCCCATGAGCGACCTTCCTTTCCGGTAACCGTTCACGGGGTGCCGGGTGCCGTGGTTTGCGGAGCGCAGCGGCTTGCCCCGACGTAGCTTTGGCGAAGACGGGAGCAACCCCGTTTCGCGGAACCCGCGCCCTTCGCGAACGGGCGGCCGCCCTTCCCCGCCCCCCACGACCGCCCCCGAGAGGCGAGCGGCACGCCCCAGGCACGAAATCCCAGGCACGAGGCCCCCCAGGGCCGACCACCCCCATCCAGCAAAAGCAGGAGTCCCCCCCTAAGTAGTAGCACTGCCCAGAAGTCCGGAAAACCGGCCCCCTATTTTTGGATTTTTGAAGTTTTTTTTCGCCGCGGGCCGCCAGATCCCGCCGTCCATTGGTCACAAATGCTGTGCAAATGGACAGTTAGCGACTGCCTCACACCCAACGCGCCTTGGGTGCCGCCCGCAAGCGGCTTGAGGGTGGCACCCCGGGGACCGTTCCTGCGCAGATGCCGTCGCGCACCCGCCACTCGCCTGACGCCACTCGCAGGGGCATCGCAAAGTCCGGTTCGCCGGCGCTGCGGGTTTACAGAACCCGTGTTCCGCCGCGCGCTCGTAGGAGCACGGCTGCAAACAGCGCAGCCGTGGCACCCGCCGCCGCTCGCCTGACGCCGCTCGCCTGCCGCTCGCCTGCCGCTTGTCTGCCGCTTGTCTGCCGCTCGCCTGCCCCTGCCGCCGACTGCCTGCCGCTTGCCATCCCCCCGCGGGGGGAGTAGCATGGCCTCGCCGTCGGTCACGGTCCGGCGGGAGGTGGAACCTGTCCTGCGCATGCGGGCAAAGGAGACGGCCATGGATCTGAACGTGAACCCCTTCGATCTCTCGGGCAAAGTCGCCGTTGTCACCGGGGCCGGGCAGGGGCTGGGACGGCAGTTCGCCCGCTCCCTCGCCGCCGCCGGGGCCGACCTCGTCCTCGCCGAGCTGAACCCCGACACCGCCGCCGACGCCGCCCGCGAGGTCGAGTCCATGGGCCGCAGCGCCCTGCCCATCGTCACCGACGTCACCGATCCCGGCAGCGTCGCCTGGATGGTCCAGGCCGCCCTCAAGGCCTTCGACCGCATCGACGTGCTCGTCAACAACGCGGGCATCACCCTCTGGGGCGCCGCCGAGTCCGTCTCCCTCGACGACTGGCGGAAGGTCATCGACATCAACCTCACCGGGCTCTTCTCCTGCTCGCAGGCCGTCGGGAACGTCATGCTGCGGCAGGGCAAGGGCTCGATCGTCAACATCGCCTCGATGTCCGGGGTGATCGTGAACGTCCCCCAGGCGCAGGCGTCGTACAACGCGTCGAAGGCGGGCGTCATCCACCTCACCAAGTCCCTCGCCGTCGAATGGGCCTCGCGGGGCGTCCGCGTCAACGCCATCAGCCCCGGGTACATGGACACGCCCATGGCCAAGCCCTACTTCGAGGACCCCCAGTGCGGCGGGGTGTGGTTCGACCGCATCCCCATGCACCGCGCGGGCAAGCCCGAGGAACTGGGCCCGCTGTGCGTGTACCTCGCGAGCGACGCGTCGAGCTACGTGACCGGCGCCAACTTCCTGATCGACGGGGGCTACACCGCGGCGTAACGGCGCTTGGGGGAGGACGCGCGCACGCGGCGGAGGTCTCCTGACCCGCTTCACGCGCGTGCGCCGGAAATCTCCTGATACGCTTCACGCGCGTGCGCCGGAAATCTCCTGATACGCTTCACGCGCGTGCGCCGGGGGTCTCCTGACCCCCGGCGTCCTGGAGGGGCGAGGAACGCCTCCGCGGCAGCGTCGTTGGAGCGCCCCCTTCGCGGCGGCGGCCGCCGCGACCGATGCGCCGCCACAACGCTATCGCGGAATCGATCGGAGTGTTCCCGGACGTTGGGGGTCAGGAGACCTCGTTGTTCTACACATCTCCGCGCCGCATCCCGCGCCCTCGATCCAGGGCCTCCCGATCGTATCCCGCCCCCGTCCGCTTCATGCGGGCGGAGCGAAGGCCTATAAGCTACCGGCCCGCCGGGGGGGAGGGCCTGCCGGTAGCTTATAGGCCTTCGCTCCGCCGGGACAAGCCCGACGGGGGCGGGAAGAAGAAGAAAAAGAAGAAGCATGAGAGGGGGGGGCCGCTGGTAGCTTACAAGCCTTCGCTCCGCCGGGGCAAGCCCGACGGGGGCGGGCACGCGGCCCAGGCCACAAGGGCATCCGGCGGCGATCCGCCCACCGAGATGTGTGGAACAACGAGGTCAGGGGACCCCCAACGCACGCGCTTGGGGCGGGCGCGGGCGGGCAGGCGGGCGGGCGCGGGCGTCTGGGGGGCGGGGGGGCAATTGGGGGGGCGGATTGGGGGGGCGGATTGGGGGGCGCGGGGCACTACCGCGTGAGGTTCGTCCGCAGTCCGTCGGACAGCGAGGGCCCGCGGTGCTTGTAGCGGGCGTACTCGATCAGCAGCCACACCAGGGCGGTCACCCACAGCAGGATCGAGACGGTGAGGATGACGGGCAGGGACAACTCGCTCACGCGCTCCAGCGCCGTCGCCTCCGGCCCGCCGGCGCCGGGGGGGACCATGGCGCGGTACGGGAGGTTCATGGCGTAGCCCACCACCACCCCCCCGAGGGCGGCGACCAGGGACTGGCAGATCGCCGACGCCCACGCCCACGACGCGCTGATCCGCTGCCGCGAGCAGTACAGCACCAGCACCAGCGACAGCAGCAGCCACACCAAGCCCGCCACGTCGATGGCGAACCCGAAGTCCACGAAGAAGACCTTCACCGCCCGCGTGAAGTCGGGCAGGGGGACGTTGACGTTGGGGGCGGCGACGGCGCGGATCATGGCCTGCACCATCTCGCGCGCGGTCCCGGCCACCAGGACCCAGATCAGATACGCCACCCCTGCAAAGCCGAGCACCAGCCCGACGTCCAGCCGTGTTGTTCGCCGCAGTCTCCCGAGCATGGCCTCATTACACCAAGACGCCGGCGGTACGTCAAAGCAAACTCACGACCCACCGCGCTCATGAGCGACCCGACCTTGCTTTCTGGCGAGGCCGGGTGCCGTGGTTTGCGGAGCGCAGCGCAGCAACCACGTTTTGCTCAATCCATGCCCGTCGCGAACGGGCGGCCCGCACGGCTGTGAGAAGCGCAGCCGTGGCACACCCCGGCAGCGCCAGAACGAAAGGTCGCTCACCCGCGTTCCCGCTTCGCCCGCGCGACGCGCTGGTCCGCCTGGCGGGTGGGTTCGGGGAGGCGGTAGCGGCGGGCGGCGTGGAGGGTCCAGGCGACGGCCTCTTCGAGCGTGACGCGATGGCCGATCGAGACGTAGAGCGGCCGAACGCCCGTCCGCGTCCGCACGACCTCCCCGATCACCTCCCCGCCGTCGCGGAGCGTCGCCCGGCCCCCGCGGTCGCACGGAGGCTCCAGGTGCTGCCCGCACAGGCGGCTCTTGGCGACCCCGATGGCGGGCAGGTCCAGCCAGCAGCCCACGTGGCACGCGAGGCCGAACCGCCGCGGGTGCGCCAACCCCTGCCCGTCCACCATCAGCAGGTCCGGGCGTTGGGGCAGGGCCTCGATGGCGGCGAGGACGGCGGGGGCTTCGCGGAAGCTCAGCAGGCCGGGCACGTACGGGAAGGTGCAGTCGCGCTCGACGACGGACTCGGCGAGGACGTCGAGGGTGTCGGGGTCGAGGAGGACGGCGACGGCGAGGATGCCCTGGCCCCCGCGGACGAAGGCGCAGTCGGTGCCGCCGATCGTTCGCGGGGCGGAGGGGAGCGGTTCGGAGCGCACGTTGGCGGCCAGCTCGCGCTGCAGCGCGACGGCTTGTCGGGGCGTGATGTCCCAGGAGTGCCGCATGCGGTACAGTATGCGCGCCCGATGCGAAATGGAAATCGGCAAGTGCGACGGCGGCCTGCGCGGAGTGGGCCGCTGCGGACTGGGCCGCAGAGGCGCAGAGACTCAGAGCAACGAGGTTTCCCGTGGACCCTTCGTCGCGTCCGCATGGTTCAGAGGCCCTGGAGGCGGCGGGGCGGGTTCCATAGGATGAGGACCGGCGAACGGCTGCAGGATGCCACCGACGCCGCGGTGTCCCCCAACCGTGCCCCGCCCCCTCTCCCCGCGGGGAGAGGTCCCGGCGCAGCCGGGGGTGAGGGGGCCCCGGGCCGACCGGTACAACCGCGAGTTCGCGGGCCGGTCCGTCCGCCAGGCGCCCCCTCATCTGTCGCTGCGCGACATCTTCTCCCCCAGGGGAGAAGGGTTGCCTGCTTCTCCCCCAGGGGAGAAGGGTTGCCTGCTTCTCCCCCAGGGGAGAAGGGTTGCCCGCTTCTCCCCCAGGGGAGAAGGGTTGCCCGCTTCTCCCCCAGGGGAGAAGGGTTGCTCGCACCCGGACGCTACGGGACAGGGGCCTCGCGGCGCAGGCAGGTGGGCCTGCAGGTGGGCCTGCTGGGCGGGGCGATGACGCGAACGTGAAAGGAGATGGATCAATGATCCGCGGATCCCTGGGCCTTCTACCGATGCTGGGACTGCTGCTGGCACTCACCGCCCTGCCGTTGGCGGCGGCCCGCGCCGCCGGCGCCCCCGACCCCGAGCGCGAGTACACGGCCTACGTCGTCGTCTTCGACTTCGCCTGCGATGAGGGGGAGTATGGCAAGCAGTTGGCGGACTCCCTCCGCCTCCGCCTCCGCCGCCACAAGGACCTGTTCGTCCTCGACCGCCTCGCGTCGCAGGACCTCTCGCCCCCCCTCCCCGCCGACACCGACGTTGAGGGCAAACGACTCAAGCACCTCCTCCTCAACCGCGCCGGGTGCAACGTCGCGTTCCTGGGCACGGTGAGGAAGAGCGGCGACACCATCACGGCCGACATCCGCTGCCTCGACCTCACCCACCCCGACCAGCCCGGCGGATGGCTGCAGACGTTCTCCGACGGGACCGAGCGCGCCCGCGGGGTCATCGCCCGCTACGCCGTCGAGACCTACACCGGCGCCCCCGAGTGGGTCCCCCCCCAGTACGGCGACGAGAAGGAGCCCACCCGCGAGCAACTGGGCGAACCGCTGAACGTCAACGGCGACTTCGAGGACGGGCACAAGGGCTGGGATGCCCCGGATAACCTGGGGACGTTCCTCGAGAAGGGCCCCGAGGGCCGCGGGATGATCCACCGCGCCCGCACCGACATGCCCCGCGACCCCTGGTGGGAATGGCGCAGGAAGTACCGCCTCAACCAGGCCGACCTCTCCCACCCCCCCACGCTCCCGAAGGACACCAGCTACGGGTCCGTCGCGGGGATCGAGGGCGTGCACTTCCGCAGCGACTGGATCCGGGCCGAGCCCGGCATGCGGTACTGGCTGATGGTCGATGCCTGCAAGCCCGGGGGCACGCCCAAGGTGTTCGTGAAGGGCTTCATCGACTGGTCAAAGAAGGCCGACGGGCTCCCCGAACTGTCCATGGTCGAACGCGGGATCACGCCCGAACAACTCGTCGCCATGCCCGCGCCCGAGCGCAAAGCCCTCATCGCCGCCGACGCCCAGCAGCACCCCGAGCGCTACCGCCGCGAGAGCTACCGCTGGTTCCTCAACCTCCGCGGGCCCGACAACACCTGGCAGCACCACGCCGCCCCCTTCCCCCCCAGCGGCGGATTGCCCGAGAACGTCCAGTGGTTCTCCATCCAGATCTACTCCTACTGGCCCCCGGGCAACTACCTGTGGGACAACTGCTGGCTGTACAAGCACCCGGACGTGAAGCAGCCCCTCCCCGAGGACCCGCGCCTCGACCCCACGGAGAATTGGGAACGGTCCAAGGAGCAGACCACGCCCGACCCGTGAGCCCAGGGGCGCTCCCTGCACATCCCCTGGTTCAAGCGGGGATGCAGGGGATGCAAGGGATGGAACGGACAGGGGTGGAGGTGAGAGTGCAGACGCCTGGACGCAGGGCGCGCGATCAGGGAGGGCCTGCGAGGGCTCGCTCGCGCGGCGTGGCGGGTTCCGGTCAGGTTCGCTGGTCCTGGTACATCTGCCAGAACAGGATCCACGGGTCCAGCAGGAAAAACTCCCCGGCGTCGAAGACCTCGAAGGCGAAGTGGGAGTGCTGCGCGACCCCCACCCACACGCCCGCCCCCTCCGCGTACTGCCGGGCGGGTGGCAGCGGCTGGTGCTCGGGAACGGTCAGGCGGATCATGTGGGCGCTTCGCAGCACCCAGGTGGACCCGTCCGCCCATCGCCGGATGCCCCGCCAGCGATTGTTGTTGTGCCCCATCTCCAGGCTGTTGAAGAGGAAGTGGTCGTCCAGGGCGATCGGGGCGAACAGCGGCGTCCCGGCGGGGTGGTTGATGTCGAGCCCGCCATGGGCCGACGCCCCGTGGTACGCCCCCATCCAGCAGTCCTCCCCGCGATAGCAGTCCTCGATCCGCAGCCCGCCCTCGGGGAGGGGGCACCAGGGATGCACCGTCTCCGGGCAGACGCGCCCGCCGGCGTCCTGCACCGCCAGGCGGGCCTGCCGATGCTCCGGTTCCCCGTGCTTGCACTGCCGGGTCAGCCGGCAGGGCCCGTGGGTTTCGCGCATGAAGGCGAAGATGGCGTCGACGGCGTCGAACCAGATGCGCACGCCCGCCACGACCCAGGGCTCGTAGAAGCTCCGTTGCGTCCCGACCTCGCGCTCCAGGCGAAGGGGCTTTCCGTCGATCACGACGTCGCCCCAGAACCGGTAGGTGGTTCTGGCCCCGGGCTCCTCGACCCCGGGGCTGCGCAGGGTGGTCTCCAGGATCTCCGCGCCCGTGTCGAGCAGGTCGATCCGCGCCACCGTCCCGTCGTACCGCGTGAACTCCAGCGTGTCCCCGTGGCACATCTCCACGGGGGTGAGCGTGTCCTTCGCTCTGCGCCTGATCTTCATCCGTCACTCCAGTGCGGCCGCTGGGCCTACTCGATCTCGTACGCCGCCTCGCCCGCGAGTTCAAAGCTCACGCCCGCGTCGCTCTTGCCCTTGGGGCTGACCCGCTCGCCCGTGAGGACGTTGCGGAGGGCCTGGGGCTCGCCCGCCCACGGGGGCAGCGTCACCTGGCGCGGTTCGCCCTTGCGGGTGGGGTCCACGACGACGTGGTTGGCGCACAGGGCGACGTGGGGCTGCACGCCCACCGCCTCGCGACAGCCGTGCTCGCGGACGAACTTCACCAGCCACTTGTTCATCGCGTTGGTCGCCATCGGGCGGTAGGTCTCGGTGGAGACGGGCGAGCGGAAGACGGTGTCGCTGCCCGGGCTCACCATCGCGAACCCCCCGTAGAGGTTGTACGTGGACGACGAGCGGAAGACGAGCCGCTTGGGCCCCACGCGTGTCAGCTCGATGGCGAACGCGTCGCTCCCCGAGTGCGTCGAGTAGCCCGTCCCGGGCAGGTCCGTCCCGAAGCACTCGTGCCACATGAAGAAGTCCTTGGACCACTCGCGGCCCTTCTGCATGATCGTATCCATGAACCGGTACCCCCCGATCATCGACTCGCTGGGGAACCGCTGGAAGGGGCGCGTCTCGGGGGGCGAGAAGTCCGGGGGCATGGGCGCCCCACCGCAGTCCCAGAAGATCCCGTCGACGTGGAACTCGGTGATGTACCGGCGGATCCAGCCCAGGAAGTACTGCTGGACCTCGGGGTGGTTGAAGTTGACGGCGTGGTACATGTCGTAGGCGCCCATGCTGAACGACTCGAAGGCCCGCCCGTCGTCGCCCTTGATCCGCCAGTGGTCCTGCAGGTCGAGCCCCGGCTGCGCGAGGCCCATGAACGGCAGCCAGACGAACATCTTCCCGCCCAGGTCGCGGACGGTCTCGCCCAGTCGCCGAAGCCCCGCCGCGCCCCCGACGTGCGGGCTGGGGCGGAGGGAGGTGGCCCCGCAGTCGAAGCACCCGGGGCGCACGTCGTGGCTGGTGAGCCCGAAGCCCGTGATCCCCAGCTCCCCGTGGAGGAACTTGACGTGCTCGATCATGTCGTCGTACCCACGGGGGCGGAACTGCCACCAGTGCAGCCAGAACCACGTGGTGCGGTACCACCAGTCGGCGGGTTCCTCGTAGGCGATGAACGAGGCGTTGATGAAGCGCAGCATCTCCTCGCGCCCGCCCTTGCCCCAGTACAGGCTGACCTCGGGCGTGTGGACGATCTCGTTGGGGCCCAGGCGGGCGTGGTACTGGAACTGGGCGGCCTGCCCGTCGAGGGCGTAGTCCCAGTGCATCCCCACGCTGGGGCGCTGGCAGGTCACCCACAGCCACCGCCCATCGGGGTGGTAGTAGACCGCCCCGGGGATGGCCTGGACGCCGGGATGGGTGCGGCGGAACATGTTCCACAGGTGCGGGACGACCTCCTTGACGGGGGCGTCCTCGCAGGAGACGTGCGAGCGCGGCCCGCAGCCGCCGAAGTGGGCAGCGAGCATCCTGGTTTCGGGCCCGAACCAGTCGGTGCGCGAGCAGAACGTCCCGATCGTGTCCAGCCACACCGGAGCCATCATCGGCCTCCAGCTCGCCGCCTGCGGGTCGGGCGTGTCGTAGCGGTGAACGATCTCGCGGTCGAAGCGGTAGCGGAAGTGGACGCTGTTGGGCGGGTTGATGTGCCCGCCCCCCGGGTTGTTCGCCGAGCCCACGACCATCTGGCGGAAGACGTTCCAGCCCTGGGCCATGCCCTCCCCCGGGTACACGTTCGCCCGCAGCATGCACTGCCACGCGGGGATCCACGGGGTGGACTCGTCGTCCGTCCCGGTGAGCTGCATCGGCAGGGGCTGACCGTTGATCTGCACCTCCGATCCGGGGGCGAAGCGGATGACCTCCATGTCCAGCCCGCGGTCGAAGACCCGCAGGACCTGCCCGCTCCCCGGGTCATAGCTGATGTCCAGCGTCCCGATCTGCCGGACCTTCAACTCCCCCCCCGCCTCCACCGAATCGTTCTGCTGAATCACGCGATGCTCCTGTATTGACTTTCAGATTCCACGAAACTACACAGTTCAACCTCCGTTTCAAGCCCCTTGTAGCCTGAAGCAACGGATTCCGAGTCTGCAGTAAGGAACAACCGAATGTCCGCCATTGACCGGTACTACGCCTCCGGCGGCCTCCCGATCGATCCCCGCAACCGCTTCCAGCCCCCCCGCTACCCCCTCCATCGCCTGCCCTCCGACACCGCCCGCGAATGGAAGAACATCCCCCACCTGCCGCTGTTCACTGACATGCACGGGGAGCAGATCCCTGCCTCGAAGATGCGGATCCAGTTCGCCTGGGACGACACCGCCCTGCACCTCCGCGCGACGATCCGCGACGGAGCCCCGTTGCTCCGGGCGGACCAGGCGGAGGATTCGGCCTACTTCTTCACGCAGGATTCCATCGACCTGCGCTTCACGCCCGACCCGCTGCGCCCGCTCGAACAGGCGGTGCTGATCTTCGCCCCCGACGGGCGGTTCTACCGCTCCGGCGAGATCCGCGACGGCGGGGCGGGCGTCCGCGTCACCGCCCGCCACGACGCGAAGGGCTGGGCCCTCACCGCCCGCGTGCCCTACTCCGCCCTGCCCATCGCGCGTCCGACGGCGGGGGCGGTCCTCCGCGGGCAACTCACCTATACCCGCTGGTTCGACCGCGACCCCCGCGTGCTGGCGATCAGCCCCACGGAGACGTCCTTCTCGCAGTCCCAGCGGCATGCGGAGTTCGTCCTCACCGACGACGCGCCCCCGGTGCTCCTGGATGCCGTCGACTTCGGTCCCGCACCGCGCGACGACCACGAGCGCCGCGGCGGACGGCCGCTGCGAAGCGGGGCGAATCCCGCCCGCCTGACACTCGTGAACACCTCGCCCGACCCGCTCACCGTCCGCCTCCTCATCGAGCAGCAGGCGGGTGAACGCGAGGCCGGCAATGCCCACGCCCGCACCCTCACCCTCACGCCCGGGCGGAACGTCGTCCGCCACGCGTTCGACCTGGAGCGACCCCTCTTCCGCCGCTTCCGCATCTCCGTCCAGCGCGACGGGCGGACGCAGGAACTCGCCGCTCTGTCGCTGCGGGCGGCGACGGCGGTGGTGGACCCGGCCAAGCTCGACCTCCAGCACCCCTACCTGTGCTTCGACGAACGCATGCTCGCCGAACTCCAGCGTAAGAGCGTCAACCCCGCCTTCGCCTGGATGGTCGATCGCCTGTCGTTCGACCCCGACCAGGACCTCACGGGGCGCGGGCTGCCCAGCGACCCGGAGAACCCGCCCGCCCTGGAGTTCACGCGGCGAAGGGACCGCGTGGTGGGCTCGAAGGTGGGCCTGGGCATGATCGTCCGCGCGATGACCCGCCACGGGACGCGACCCGCCCAGCGGGTCTGGGGCCTGCTTCCCGACGCTGCCCGCACCGAGATGGAGCGCGCTGCCGACGGGCACGAGCCGGACCCCGACGCCGTCGTCGCCGGGCTCAACAGCCTGCTCGCCCGCCGCGACCTGTACCAAAGCGAGGACTGGACGGACACCCAGCTTCCCCCCGACGCCGTCGAACTCATCGAGCGCGGCGTAGGCTCGCTGGGCGAGGCCGACCTCGCCCGCCTCAACCGCATGCTCGTCGGGACCGCGCTGCACCACGGGCTGGGCGTCGCCAACATCCACCTCGCCCACGAGCCCTACCGCTGCCTGTGCCACTGGGTGCTCTCGCGCGACGAGCGGCTGATCGCCCTGGCGACGAAGTACGTCCGGGCGGCCGGCGAGCTGCTGACGCTGCCCTGGGGCACCGACCTGCACGAGGGCGGGATCTCCAGCGGGCTGGCCCTGGCGTATGACACGTTCCACCCGTACCTGTCGGAAGACGACCGCGAGGCGTGGCGGGACCTGCTGGGGCGATACCTGCAGCTCCACCTCAACACCGCCCGCGCGCGGCACTGGAACACCACCAACAACGCCAACGCCAACCCCGTCTGCAACGGGGGCGGCGGACTGCTCGCCCTGGCGCTGCTGAAGGAGCACCCCGACGCCCCCGAGAGCCTCTACCTCGCCCGCAAGCTCATCCGCAACCACCTGGACTACTGCTATGGCCACGACGGGGGGAATACCGAGGGCACGCAGTACTGGGAGTACGGGATGAGCAACTTCCTCCGCTTCGCCTGCGCCCTGGAGCGCACGCTGGGGACGGACGACGCCCTCCTCGCCCACCCCGCCATCGCCAACGGACCCAACTTCCTCCGCGTCGCCATCAGCAACGACGGGAAGGTCCACGGCGTGAACGACACCATCCCCATGCCCATCGACGTGTCGCTGGCGGCGTTCTTCGCCCACCGCCACGACGACCCCCTCGCCCTGTGGTGGACGGACAAGGCGCCTCGGGTCTACCAGGAGATGGCCGGCCGCGGGTGCAAGGTCGTCGGGGGCGGCGACCCGCTGACCATGATGGTCCACCGCCCCAACGTGCCCCTCCAAACCGACCAGCCCCCCCTGCCCACCGCGATGGTCCTGGAGGACATCCAGTACTCCGTCATGCGATCGGGGACGAACTGGGACTGCACGCTGGTGGCCGGCCTCAAGGGCTCGCGCCCGCCCTACACCCACCACAACCAGCCCGACAGCGGGGCGTACTACATCGACCTCCGCGGGGAGAAGATGCTCCTCGACCCGGGGTACTACAAGGGCGAGCCCTCCATGCACTGCCTGCCCCTCATCGGCGGGACGGGCCCGATGCCCCCGGCGGACTTCACCGCCATCGTGCACGAGTGCGTCAGCGAAGGCGCCCTCCGCTACCTCGCGTGCGACTCCACGCGAGCCTACAACGGAAACGCCCGCCGCGTCGTCCGCCACCTGGTGATGCTCGGCGAGGAGGGGCTCGTCCTGCTCGACGACATCGTCCCCACCCGCAGCGGGGCCCTCGTCACCGCCCAGTACCAGACGGGCGGGCCCACCGAGGACGTCGCGTCGGGCCGCGGCGTCATCACCCGCGGGGAGCGGGCGGCGATGCGGTGCGACGTGCTGACCCGCCCGGGCCTGGCGCTCACGCGGCACGAGGAGCGGACGTTCCACGACAGCCACTGGGGCTACCACTTCGCCGAGTGCCGCTGGTTCCCCGTGACCGGCGAGTACACGCCCGACGAGATGGACCCGCTGGTGACGGTCTTCCTGGACGCAACCGAGCGCGACCCCGGTGCGGCCATCGCCCGCAGCGACCCCAACCGCCTGACCGTCACCCTCCCCTCCGGAGCGAAGGCCGTCTTCGCCTACTTCGACGGCCGCTGGCAGTTGGACGTCTCCGCATCGTCCAAGTAGGAAAGAGCGGAGATGCAGGGGATGCAGCGATGCAGGGGAGCGGGGGATGGAAGTGTGCGTGCATCTGCGACGGGGGTCTCCTGACCTCGTTGTTCTACACATCTTTGGACCGTTCTGCCGTGACTGCGCGTTCTTGCAGGTGAGCGGCATCATCGTCCGAGCGTACGGGCGTCGCGGCCGTGTGGAGTACAAGGGGTAAGGCCATGGCAGCAGCATGGGTCGAGGAAGAGATGCAGGGGCTGGACCTTCAGGATAAACGCCTCAACGAGCGGCTGATGGAGGTGCTGA
>JAWLCQ010000089.1:0-18539 GCA_041687095.1 Phycisphaerae bacterium
CCGTCCCGGAACGAGCGCAACGGTTCCGCGGCCGCGTTATGGCGGCGCGTCGGTCGCGGCGGCCGCCGCCGCGAAGGGATCGCTCCAACGGCGCTGCCGCGGAGGCGTCCCTCGCCCTTCCAGGACGCCGGGGGTCAGGAGACCCCCGGCGCAGGAGGTGGGGCGTGGGACGCCCCCAACGCGTGCGTTGGGGGTCTCCTGACCCCCAACGTCCCGGAAGACCAACGAACGCTTCCGCGACAGCGTCATGGCGGCGCATCGGTCGCGGCGGCCGCCGCCGCGAAGGGAGCGCTCCAACGACGCTGCCGCGGAGGCGTCCCTCGCCCCTCCCGGACGCCGGGGGTCAGGAGACCCCCGCCGCACGCGCGGGGGGCAGGTCAGGAAATCCCCCGGCGCACGCGCGTGGGGCAGGTCAGGAGACCCCCGGCGCACGCGCGTGGGGCGGGTCAGGAGGCCCGGGGCGCACGCAAGGCAGGATCCTGCCCCGTGTCCCTACAAAGGCAAAGCCTCTGCCAGGCCGAACGGCGTGATCTTGCCGTCCGTCCTGACAGAGGCTTGTCAAAGTCGCAATCCGCAGTTCCCTCTACGCCCAGCGGACGAGGGACAGCTCCATGGGGTCGGCGAGGAGGTCGTGGCGGGGCAGGACGCGGACGGTGTAGCCCGTCATGCCCGTGCGGGAGCAGGGCATGCCCCCCGCATACTCCGCCTTGCCGTCGTTGGACCCGGTGAGCTGCATCTCCACGGCCGCTCCGCGGTTGAGCTGCCCGTCCTCATCGAGGGCCCCGAAGTACAGCTCGACGCGGAGGTCGTCGGCCGACAGCCCCCCGAGGTTGACCGAGGCGCGGACGGTGATGTCCCGCCCGATCTTCGCCCCTCCGCTACGATCCATGTCGTCGCGGACGGACTCCACCCGGACGTTGCCGAACTGCTCGCGGACCCGCTGCTTCCACTGGTTGTACTCCTTCGCCCGCGCCATCTCGTCGCGGGTGAGTTCCTGGCAGGCCTGGGCGGCGGGGACGTAGAGTTTCTCGATGTACTGCCGCACCATGCGGTGCGTGCTGTACACCGGGCCGAGGTGCTTCATCGCGGCCTTCATCTTGAAGATCCACTCGCGGGGGAGGTTGTCGGACCCGCGGCGGTAGAACAGCGGGGCGATCTCCTTCTCGAGCAGGTCGTACAGGGCCTGCGACTCGACGGCGTTCTGGTACTCGAGATCCTCGTAGCTCTCCCCGGACCCGATCGCCCAGCCGACGTCGGGGTGGTAGCCCTCGGCCCACCAGCCATCGAGGATGGACAGGTTGAGCCCGCCATTGGCCGCCACCTTCATCCCGCTGGTGCCCGACGCCTCCATTGGCCGCAGGGGCGTGTTGAGCCACACGTCCACGCCCTGCACGAGGTAGCGGGCGACGTTGATGTCGTAGTCCTCGATGAAGACGACGGACTGGCGGAACGGTTCGAGGCGTGCGGTGTGGACGATCTGTCGGATGAGGTCCTTGCCCGGGTTGTCGCGGGGGTGGGCCTTTCCGGCGAAGATGATCTGCACCCGCCGCTCGGGGTGGTTGAGCAGGCGGGCGAGGCGGTCGACGTCGGCGAGGATGAGGTTGGCCCGCTTGTAGGTGGCGAAGCGGCGCGCAAAGCCGATCGTCAGCGCCTCGGGGTCGAGGACCTCCTCGGCGGAGGCGAGTTCGCTGGCGGCGGCCCCGCGGCGGAGCAGTTGCTGCCGCAGGCGGGCGCGGGCGAAGGCCACGAGGCGTTCGCGGCGGCGCTCGTGGGTCCGCCAGATCTCGGTGTCCGGGATGCGGTCGAGCCCGTCCCACACCTGCACGTCGCCCGGGCGCTCGCCCCAGCCCGGGGCGAGGTAGCGGTCGTACAGCGAGGCCATGTCATGGCTGATCCAGCTCATCGTGTGGATGCCGTTGGTGATCCCGTCGATGGGCATCTCGTCGGCGGGGACCTGCGGCCAGACGCGGGACCAGAGCTTCCGCGACACGTCCATGTGCAGCATGCTCACGCCGTTGCGCTGCGCGCTGAGGTGCAGGGCGAGCACGGTGAGGCTCATGGGCTCGTCCTTGTTGCCCGCTTCCTGGCGGCCCAGGTCGAGGAACTGGTCGCGTGAGAGGCCCAACTGCCCCCAGTAGTGCGCGAAGTACTTGTCGATGAGCCAGGGCTCGAAGGCGTCGTTCCCCGCGGGGACGGGGGTGTGCGTCGTGAAGACGCTGGAGGCGGTGACCACCTCGCGGGCCTCGGAGAAGCTGATGCCCCGCTCGGCCATCAGCATGCGGATGCGCTCCAGGCCCAGGAACGCGGAGTGGCCCTCGTTCATGTGGTAGACCTGCGGGGCGTAGCCCAACGCGCGGAGCATCCGCACGCCCCCGATGCCCAGGAGGATCTCCTGGCGGATGCGCATCTCCTGGTCGCCCCCGTACAGTTGGGCCGTGATGTGCCGGTCCTCGGGGCTGTTCTCCGGGACGTTGGTGTCCAGGAGGTACAGGCGGATGCGCCCGACCTGGACCTTCCAGACGTGCGCCCGCACGGCCCGCCCGGGCATCTCGACGTCGATCGTCAAGGGCCCCCCGTCCTGGGCGCGGACGAGCTGCAGGGGCATGTTGGGGAAGTCGTTGCGGGGGAACAGCTCAAGCTGCCAGCCGTCCGCGTTGAGGCGCTGGCGGAAGTAGCCCTGCTGGTAGAGCAGCCCGACGGCGACGAAGGGGAAGTCGAGGTCGGAGACGCTCTTGAGGTGGTCGCCCGCCAGCACGCCCAGACCGCCCGAGTAGATCGGGAGCGATTCGGTAATGCCGAACTCCGCGCAGAAGTACGCCACGACGGGCTGGGTGGAGCGTTCGTTGTGCTTGGCCCACCACCCGGGGCGGTCGAGGTACTCCTGCAGTTCGGCGACGGTGCGCTGCAGGTGGGCGAGGAAGCCCTCGTCCCGGGAGAGTTCCTCGAGGCGCTGCTGGTTGATGCGGCCCAGCAGGGCGACGGGGTTGTGGTAGCACGCCTCCCATCCCTCCTCGTCGAGGCGGCGGAAGAGGTCCGTCGCCTCCCCATGCCAGCACCACCAGAGGTTGTAGGCGAGTTCCTGCAGGGGCGCGAGGGCGGCGGGGAGTGACGGCTCGATCGTAAAGGTTCTTAGCGGTCGCATAGGCAATCCATCTCCTGTGCTGGATACATCCGGCCTAGTATACCGGCGCGGGCCCGACAAAAGATCATCGTCCTGTCGTCCCCCGCACGCGCCAGTGCATACATCGGCAGAACGGGGGGGAGGCTTCCTGAATTATTCTTCACGCCTTCTTCACTCAAGGAGGGCGTAAGTTCCGATATAATGAAGGGTAGAGACGGAGCCATGCGTGCCGACGCCCCGGTCGGCCCGGGCGGAGCCCGAGCCCCGGGGAGGGATGCCCTCTCTGGAACGCCGCGCCCCCATCCCTGCAGGCACCGGAGGAACGAGTCATGCGACGTAACCACAGCCGCCGCGGACGCACCTCCGCACGCGTGCGGAGGGCCCGCCCCAAGCCCCGACGCGCGTCGGCGCCGCATCGATGGCTCTGGCGAGATGGGGGGGAGAGGGATACACTGTATCAGAGATTCCCTCACTCGGACGACGATGCCGGACACGGGACCAGTCGAAACTAGCCCCGCCCTCCAGGCCGTCCCCGGGCAGGAGGTTGGGCCATGAGGATTCGGACCTTCATTCTGACATTGGCGACGACCGCCGCCGTTCTCGCGGGGACCGCGTTGGGGCAGGTGCAGCAGCGGGACGGGGGCTATGCCCTCGACGCCAGCCCCCAGGTCGGCAGCAACGGCCGGAACGCCGGGGCCGGCAACGACCTGGGCGATCTTCTCAAGAGCAACCTCTACGTGACGGGGCAGGTGAGCGGGTACGGGGCGGTCCGGGCGGATATCCCGTACCGCCCGCTCAACGAGTTCCGTATCGACCTGCCCTCGGGCTCCCTCGCCGACTTCAACCGCCGCTCCGTGGGCTTGCAGGACGTGCTCCGCGGGAACACCTACCAGACGCAGCCGTACTTCGCCCCCAGCCAGACCGCCCTGGGAGCGGGGGGGATCATCAGCGGCAAGAACGCCCTGGGCACGAACGCCCCGCTGGACACCCGCCTGGACCGTTCGCGGCAGTACGGGCTGTTCCAGGATGCGCTGTCGGAGTATCAGAACCTCGCGCCGAACCAGGCGGGGCGGGCGCTGTCGGCCCCGCTGTACGTGCCGGTGCAGACGTCGGCCAGTCCGGGGCTGGTCCCCGGGCTTGGGGAGGCCACGCCCCGCGTGCTGTCCACGACGGGGGGGTATGAGTCATCGGCCCAGCCGATGTTCCCGGCCTCGGGCGTGGGGGGCGCGAGCTTCTGGGACGCCGATCCCTCCGCCCGCCCGGGGACGGGGGCGCTGTTCGGGGTGCTGGACCCGCTGCAGCGGCAGCGGCTGGCGCGGGACCTGCAGCGTCTGCGCGAGCCGGAGTCCGCGCTGAATCAGCCCCTGGACGCCTCCCTCCGCGAGCAGTACCGGCTGGGGGGGGAGCAGTCGTTCCGCGTGGACGCGTCCGTCTCCGCCGCCGTTCCCCTCCGCCCCTCCGACGTCGACGACGCCCGCGAGGAGCGGGAGCGGTTCGAGGCGATCCGGCGGAACGAGGACACCTTCGTGGACCTCATGCTCCGCCTCCGCGACCGCTCGGGCGATAAGGAGCCCGCGATCCCCCAGGCGCCCCAGGGCGGGCAGGGCGCGAACATCGTCGAACGCCTCGGGGACGACGTGGTCCTCCACCAGTTCAGCGGCGTGGGCAAGAGCGAGGTCAACCGCTACCTCGCCGAGGGCGAAGCCGATCTCCGCAAGGGCCGCTACTACCAGGCCGTCGAGTGGTTCCGCCTCGCCAACATGGTCGATCCGAGCAACCCGCTGTCCGTCGTGGGCATGGGCGTGGCGTACGCGGGGGCGGGGGAGATGTACACCGCCGGCCTGCAGTTCCACCAGGCCCTGCGGCAGTTCCCCCCGCTGATGGAGACCCGGTTCGACCTCGGGAAGCTGATCGAGGAGCAGCGGATCCGCGACGAACTCGCCCGCCTGTCGCTGCAGTTGCGGCAGGAGGTGTACCAGAAGCACGACGTGCAGCTCTACCTCGCGGGGGCGTGGCTCGCCCGCAGCCTGGGCGAGGACGCCGAGGCCCAACGCTACGCCCGCCGCCTCCTCGAGGCCAAGCCCGACGACCAGGTCCTCATCGCCTATGCCACCTACCTCATCGAAGGCAAGCGGCCGACCACGCAACCGGCGACGCAGCCGGCGGAGTAGGGGTGTGGCCGAAAAACGGTGGTCCGCCGGGCGGGGAGGGTGGGATGGCATCAGGAATCCGCCGGGACCGTCGAAATCCGAAACCCGAAGGACCGAAATCCCAAACGCGGCCCCGCCACAGGATGCTTCGATTGCATCCCCGACTCCCACAGGCCTGGAGCCCGTTTCTGTCATTCGGATTTGCCGTTTTGAATTTGTTTCGGATTTCGGGTTTCGAGTTTCGGATTTGGGATCCCCCCACGCGCGATGCCGTGGCCAAAGGGCCCACCGAAAACCGGCCCCACCCCGGAGTGGCGGACGCGCTTCCCCTTTTCCCCCGCGCGCCGCTTCGGTACACTCCCCGCCATGAGAATCACGATTGACGGGCCTGCGGGGTCGGGCAAGAGCACGGCCGCCCGGCGACTGGCCCAGCGACTGGACATCCCGTATCTGGACACCGGCGCCATGTACCGCGCCGTCACCCTCCAGGGCCTGCGCGAGGGCATCGACCTGTCGGACCCCGACGCCCTCACCGCCGTCGCCCGCCGCGCCGACATCCGCCTCGTGCCCCGCCCCGAGGGCGTCCAGGTGCTCCTGGGGGGCGAGGACGTCAGCCGGGCCATCCGCACCGCCGAGATCTCCGACAACGCCCACCACGCCGCCAACTGCCCCGGGGTGCGGGCGGTCATGGTGGAGCTGCAGCAGCGCATCGGGGCGGAACTGGGCGACTTCGTCACCGAGGGCCGCGACCAGGGCTCCGTCGTCTTCCCCGCCGCCGAACTCAAATTCTACCTCGACGCCGACCCCACCGTCCGTGCCGAGCGCCGCTACGAGGAACTCACCCGCGCGGGCGAGCGGGTGGAGTTTCAGGACCTCCTGGAATCCATCCTCATCCGCGACCGCCGCGACCGGTCCCGCGCGGTCGGGCCCCTCGTCAGCCCCCAGGGCGCCATCGAGATCGACACCACCCACATGACGGTCGAGCAGACCACGGAGCGGCTGCTGGAGATCGTGAAGGAGCGGCTGTGACAGGCGTACGATCGCATCCCAACCCGCAGTTGCGGTCGTGGGCGCTGGGCGAGGGCGTCGAGCGGCCCACCCTCTGGTATCGCAGCCTGCGGCTGGCCCTGCGGGTGGGCATGAGCCTGCTGTGGAAGGTCCGCGTCTTCAACCGCCACTACGAGCCCCCGAGCGGGTCGGCGGTCTACGTGTGCAACCACCAGAGCTTCCTGGACCCGATCCTCATGAGCTTCGCGTTGCGTCGGCCGATGCACTACATGGCCCGCGAGACGCTCTTCAACGCCCCGGGGTTCGGCCGGCTTATCCGCTCGGTCAACGCCTTCCCCGTCCGCCGCGGGACCGCCGACACCGGCGCCCTCAAGGAGGCCATGCGCCGCCTCAAGGCCGGCGGGCAGGTCGTCCTGTTCGCCGAGGGCACCCGCACGCTCGACGGGACCATCGGACCGCTCCTGCCCGGGGTCGCCATGCTCTCCCGCCGGGCGGCCGAGTGGACCGTCCCCGTCGTCCTCGACGGGGCCTTCGAGGCCTGGCCGCGCTGGCAGACGCTGCCCAGCCCGGGCAACGTCATCGTCCAGTACGGCCCGCCCATCCACCGCGACGACATCGCGGGCCTGACCAACGAGGAACTGATGGCCCGGATCCGCCGGGCCATGATTGACATGCAGGCCCAAATGCGCGAAAGAGTAGGCCGCCCGCCCCTGACGTATACGGATGGGGAGGAGAGGCACTAGGCACTAGGCACTAGGCACTAGGCAATAGGCAATAGGCACTGGGCAATAGGCAATAGGGACTAGGGAGAAGAAGCAGGAAGGGACGGCCCATTCCTGCTTCTTCTCCCTAGTCCCTGGTCCCTAGTCCCTAGTGCCTCTCCTCCTCGCTTACCTGGAAAAAATGGAGCCTTACGCATGACCGAGTACAAAGGCCTTTCCCTCCCGCACCAGCCCGATCCCGACGCCCTCGTCGCCAACCTCCTGCGCAAGGGCACGCCCGCCCGGGTGCACCACATGGAGCTGTTCCACGACTACGAGATCCGCACCGCCATCGCCGAACGCTTCGGGCTCATGGAGGATCTCAACCGCGATGACGACCCCGTCGCCTACGAGCGGTGGAAGACCATCCGCGTCAACCGCTTCTGCGGGTTCGACCACGTCGGGACCCAGATCGGCGGCGACTGGAAGACCCGCCATATCCGCGCCGACGACACCGCCGACGCTGCCCACCCCAACGGCCGCTACTACCAGGACGAGCACACCGGGCCCATCATGAGCTGGGAGGACTTCGAATCCTTCCCCTGGCCGAACCCCCAGGAGTCCGCGAACCTCGCCGAACTCGAATGGTACGCCCAGCACCTCCCCGACGACATGTGCCTCGCCGGGCACACCGGGCACTTCTGCGAACTGCTGTGCTGGCTGATGGGCTACGAGACCCTCTGCTACATGCTCTACGACGACCCCAAGCTCGTCCAGGCCATCGCCGACAAGGTCCTCGCCTTCCACGCCGCCGAGGTCGCCACCTACCTCCAGCACCCCCGCGTCCGCCTCGTCTGGGGCAGCGACGACATGGGCTACAAGACCGGCCTGATGATCTCCGCCGACGACATGCGGAAGTTCGTCCTGCCCGGGCACCAGGCGCTGGCGAAGCAGGCCCACGCCGCGGGGCGCGTCTACCTGCTGCACTCCTGCGGGAAGCTCCACGACATCATCGACGAACTCATCGACGACGTCGGCATCGACGCGAAGCACAGCTTCGAGGACACCATCGAGGACGTCCGCGAGGCGAAGAAGACCTACGGCCGCAAGGCCGCCCTCATCGGCGGGATGGACGTGGACTTCCTCTGCCGCTCGACCCCCGACGCCATCCGCCGGCGCGTCCGCGACACCCTCGCCGTCTGCCAACAGGGCGGGGGCTACTGCCTCGGCAGCGGCAACAGCGTCGCCAACTACATCCCGCTGGAGAACTACCTGGCGATGATCGACGAGGGGCGGCTGTGGGGGCGGTAAGTAGTTGTACCCTTTCGGGTACGATAGCCTTTACTTTGGTCCACGAGATGCCGAAGATATAGGGTTGTAGGGCAGCATTATACCCTATCGGGATGCTCATGGATCTGGCGAAGGACATCGTGGCGATGCGGAAGGCGGCCGGGCTGACGCAGGCGGAGCTTGCGGTCCGCGCGGGCGTGGGGTTGCGGTTTGTTCGCGAACTCGAGAGCGGCAAGCCCACCGTCCGTCTGGACAAGGTCAGCCAGGTGCTGGCGCTGTTCGGGTGCGAACTCACCGTGAGGAAGAAGCCCTGATGCGCCGCGCCGACGTCTACTGCCGCGACCGCCTCGCCGGGCGGCTGACCGAGGACGAGCGAGGGTATCGGTTCGTCTACGACGACGCCTACCTCCAGGACGGCGAGCCGGTCTCGCTGACGCTCCCCGTGCGCTCCGAACCCTACGAGTCTCCTGCGCTGTTTCCCTTCTTCGCGGGGCTCGTGCCCGAGGGGTGGTATCTCCGCATCGCGTCCCGCACCGTCAAGGTCGACGACAACGACACGTTCGGTCTGCTGCTCAAGACGTGCGGGGACTGCATCGGCGCCGTCAGCATCCGGGAGGTCCCCGGTGATTGACTACGACGCCAGAACGCTGCGGACGGTCTTCGGCAAACCCGTCCTGCCGACCGTCCCCTTCGCCCTCGTCGACGTCCCCGCCGAGGCGCGGAAGCAGGCAGGCAGGATCAGCATCTCGGGCGTGCAGCCCAAGCTCTCCGTCCGCCTCGAGGGGGGGCAACTGGTCCCGGCGGAGCGGGAGGGGCGCTTCATCCTCAAACCGCAGACGCAGGACTTCCCCGAGCTGCCGCAGAACGAGTACCTCTGCATGCGCATGGGGCAGCGGTTCGGCCTCAACACCGCCCCGTGCGCGTTGCTGGAACTCGCTGACGGTTCCCCCGCGTACGTGGTCCGGCGGTTCGACCGCGTCCTCAAGGGCCGACGACTGGTGAAGCTCGCCTGCGAGGACATGCAGCAGATCCTCGGCGGGCGGAACAAGTACGAGGGCAGCCACGAGCAGATCGGCAAGGCCATCCGCGAGCATTGCACCTTCGCACCGCTGGAACTCCAGCGGCTGTTCGAGGTCACCGCCCTCAACTTCGCGATCGGCAACGGGGATGCGCATCGCAAGAACTTCTCGCTGTTGACACAGGAGAACGGGAACGTCGCGCTGAGCCCCGTCTATGACCTGGTCTCGTCGCGCCTGGCGCTTCCAGAGGAATCCGACGAGCTGGCGCTGACCGTCAACGGCCGGCGGAACCGGCTCAAGCGAACCGACTTCCTCGCGTTCGCCGAGCACCTGGGCATCGCCCCCAGCTACGCCGAAAAGCGCCTCGCCGACCTGCTGGACATGGAGGGGGACCTGCAACGGATGATCGCCGACTCGACCCTCAGCGCCCCGCTTCGCGCTCGCTTCGCCGAAATCCTGACGCTTCGCCTGGCACGCCTGCGGGAAGGTTGAACGCCCCGCGGACCCACCGGAACGCCCGCCAAAAGGCAAGCCAATGCTCGGGTCGTCAGCAAGCATGACGGTTTGACACCGTCATGCGACTACTTGTCCTTGCGCAGGTCCCGGACGCTCTTGAGGTCCCTCACGTCCTCTTGGTGGCGGGGCTCTTCGAGTCGCTGCTTTGCACCGATCAAGGAGTCGATGTCGATCCAGTTCGCCTCGACGGATCCGTAGTAGTCGCGGACACGTTTGGCCCATGCGGCGTCGAATTCCACCCCGCCCACGTCCTGCAGAATGTCGATGCGGTGGGGGGGCAGGCCGATCTGCAGAATCTCCCCCGGCCGCTGGGGATCCAGAAGGTAAGGGCTTCCGAACTCCTCCAACGCCCGGTTCGCCCGTTGCACGTTCTCGGGATCGGGCGCGACCCAGAGATCCATGTTCTTGGTGTAGCGCGGCTTGACATGATAAATGAAGGCCATGCCCCCGATGATGAGGTAGCGAACCCCGTGCTCCTCCAAGGTGCGGAGCATGTCCTGGAAGTCGTCGATCGTCTTCATCGGTCCTCGGTCAGTCGCTGACTTGTCGTCTCCCCGGGATCTTGGCAATGTCCTCATGGATGTCGACGAGGGCAGACAGGCGGTCCTGAGGCGTCAGGGACTGCCAGAACTCCAGGTCCCACCGGCGGGCGTCCTCGTGGCTGGTGGCCACGTGGGCTACCATCCGCTTTCGCCGCTGCTCCCGTCGTTCCGACGCGTCCACTGCGTGCTCCTTCCGATTCCCTCGGAACCTACGTCCATGATACCTGCTCTTGCGGGCACTGACAATGTCTCGGATCCGCAGCCCTAGCGGATCCCCGGGTGCGGGGAGCCGCTCTCGGGGACTCGCTTGACCCGCAACCGTGCAGCAGCCCCTCCCTATCTGCGTTTATCTGCGTTCATCCCCGCTCTCTCCCCTGAGGCAGGGGCCCGCGTTCTCCCGGAAAACGAGCAGGCGTCCGCGGGGCATGGGGTTCGCCCCGCGGACGCCTGTGGTGTCTTCATGACGGCAGGGTCGCTTCAGCGATCCATGTCCCGCCGCGCGCGACCGCTCAGTCCGCCCAGCCCATCGCCTTGAGGTTGCGGTAGCTCAGGGCCAGCGCCTCGAACGGGTCCTTCCCGTAGGTGTTGTCCTGCTCGATCAGCGCCCACTCGCACCCGCCGTCCTTCGCCGCCTGGTGGATCCCCGCCCAGTCCAGGTTGCCCTCCCCGATCTCGCACATGCGGATCTCGCGGTCGCTCAGGATGATCATGTCCTTGAGGTGGATGACGGGCATGCGCCCGGCGACCTTGTTGAGCCACGCCACCGGCGAACCCCCGCCCGCGGCGATCCAGTAGGTGTCGATCTCGGCCTTGAGCAGGTCGGGGCTCGCCGTCTCGTACAGCGCCCCCAGCCAGGGCTTGCCGCCCGGGCCGGTGTGGGCGAGCTCGTGGTGGTGGTTGTGGTAGGAGAAGTCCATCCCGTTCGCCCGGAGCTTCTCGACAATCGGGGCCAGTTCATCCAGGAACTTCTTGAGCCCCTCGGGCGTGAAGTACTCCCCGGGCAGCCCGCCGATGGCCGGATGCGTGCAGTTCCACATCCTGTGCGTTTCGATGACCTTGTCGAGGTCGTTCTGGAAGCTGCCCCAGCCCATGTGGGTGCAGGCGACGGTGAGCCCGGAGTCCGCGAGGAGCTTGGCGACCTCCTTGGGGTCCACCGGGCCGAACCCGCTGATCTGGATGCCCTTGAACCCGATCTCGCGGATCTTCTTGAACGTTTGGGCGATGTCCGGGATCGTCTTGGCGAACTCCCGGACCGTGTAGAGCTGTGCTCCGAAACGGGGTGCGGTCATGCGTTGTCTTCCTCTTCTGCTATCGATTCCAGAATCCTCAGCTCGTGGTATCGCGAGCCGAACCAGTATCCAACCAAAGCCCCGCCCGCCCCGACGGTGAGCCAGTCCACCGGCAGGGGGCGGGCGTAGTACGGCACCCCCGCCCACGCCAGCGGCGTGCCCGGGACCGCCGCCATCGCCGCCAGCACGTACAGCGCCAGCGGAAACGCCAGCGGGAGAACGAATGCCAGCAGCAGCGGCGTCCGCGGGAACACCGCGCGGGCCACGCCCACCCCCACGGCCAAGCTCAGCCCCACGGCCGCCAGGATCTGCCCCCGCTCGTCGGACCGCAGCAGCGTGAACAGCAGGAACGCCCCCAACAGCCCCGCCGTGCCCGCGGGGAAGGCGTAGCGCTCCGGCCAGGGGGAGCGGGCGTCGCGGCGGGTGGCGGCGGCGGCCCCGCGGTCGGCCGCGATTCCCGCGAGCACGCGCACGAACCCCACGGGCCCGCGCAGTCCGCCCGCCTGCATGAGTCTGCGGCTGCCCGACGACATCTCCTGCCCGATCCGCTCCCGCGCCAGCCGCCGCTGCTCGTCGGTGAGGTCCTCCAGCGGGTCCTGCCAGGCCCAGTGCCCCAGCAGGGGGGCGAGGGCGCGTCGCAGGACGGCCAGCACCCACCCGGTGAGCAGCAGCATGACGCCCAGGATCGCCGTCTCCGCCGCCAACGCCAGGAAGACCGCCCGCAGGTCCGTTTCGCGGTACCACAAAAGGTAGCGGATGGGGGCCGAGCGGAGGCTGATCCCCCCCGCCCCGAGGAGCACGACGGCGAGGGCGGCCTCGAAGCGGGCGGGGAGCGTCAGCACGCTCGTGACGACCGTCAGGCCCAGCAGCAGCACGGCGAAGGCGAGCAGGCGGTGCGCACCGCCGGCGGGCAGGAACGCCGCCGGGCCCGCCGGATCGGCCGGGGCCAGAAACCGCCACAGCGCCAGGTACACCACCACGGCCCCCCCCAGGGCGGCGAGTTCCACGACGGCCTTCTCCCGCGCGAAGGTCCGCGGATGTTTCATCTCAGCACTCGACAAAATCACCTCCGCAGCATACGATACTGAACCCGCCGCCGGGGCGAGTCGTCCGGGTCCGGCGGGAGATTCCGGGACATGCTACCGGCATTGCAGCCCAAAGGCAAACCTATGAGCAACACCGTTGTAGAGAGCATCATCACCCGCGCCCGTGCGGCCAACAAGTGCATCCTCCTGCCCGAGTCCGACGACCCCCGCGTTCTGCAGGCCGCCCGGCAGATCGTCGACCGGAAGTACGCCCGCGTCATCCTGCTGGGCAACCCCGACACCGTCCGCCAGTCCGCGAAGGACAACGGGGTCCCCAACCTCGACGGGGTCGAGATCGTCGATCACACCACCGACAGCGAGCGCGACCGCTACGTCCAGCAGCTCGTCGCCCGCCGCAAGGGCAAGATGACCCCCGAACAGGCCGCCGCCTTCCTCGCCCAGCCCGTGTACTACGGGGCGGCCATGGTCGGCGACGGCCGGGCGGACGGCATGGTCGCGGGGTCCATCTGCCCCACGGCCGACACCGTCCGCTCCTCCCTGTACGGCGTGGGGCTCGAGGACGGCTGCAAGACCGTCAGCTCCTGCTCCATCATGAACACCATCGTCCCGGAGGTCGGGGTCGACGGGTCGCTCATCTTCGCCGACACCGGCGTGGTGCCCGAGCCCACCGTCGAACAGCTCGCCGACATCGCCATCGCTGCCGCCGGGGCCTGCCGCGCCCTGCTCAACGTCGAGCCCAAAGTCGGCATGATGAGCTTCTCGACGAAGGGCTCCGCCCACTCCCCCGCCGTCCAGAAGGTCATCGACGCCACCGAACTCGTCCGCTCCCGCCGCCCCGACCTGAAGGTGGACGGGGAACTCCAGCTCGACGCCGCCGTCATCCCCGACATCGCCGTCCGCAAGGCCAAGGGCTCCCCCGTCGCCGGCCACGCCAACACGCTCGTCTTCCCCGACCTGTCGTGCGGGAACCTGGCGTACAAGCTGGTCGAGCGCCTGGGCAAGGCCACCGCCCTGGGCCCGCTGCTGCTGGGCCTCGCCAAGCCCATCAACGACCTCTCCCGCGGCTGCAGCGTCGAGGACATCGTCCTCATCTCCGCCATCACGGCCGTGCAGGCGGGATAGGCGGGGAAGGAATTGCGGATTGCGGATTGCGGACCTGCCTGCCTGCCGGCCGATTGCGGATTGAACCGGCGGGGCAGGCTGGCCCCGCAACCCCGCGCGGCACGGCGGGGGGATGGCCGGATGCCTTCGTGGCAGACCCGGAAGCGGTGGAGAGCTTGAAGGGCAGTGGAGGCCTGAGTGCGGGAGCAGTCCGATGAGCGAGCGGCCGAACAGTCCGAAGATCTACCACATCACGCATATCGACAACCTGCCGCGCATCGTTCGGACTGGTTTCCTGCTCTCGGACGCGCGCGTGCCGAAAACGGCGGATTCTGACCGCACGGTCGTGGGAATGTCGAAGATCAAGCGTCGCCGGCTGGAAGAGATCGAGGTCGCCTGCCGCCCGGGCACGCACGTCGGGGACTACGTGCCGTTCTACTTCTGTCCCCGGTCGATCATGCTCTACATCCTTCACATGGGAAACCATCCGGAGGTAGCCTACCGGGGCGGACAGAGGTCGATCGTACACCTGCAGGCGGACCTCTATGCGGCCATCCGATGGGCGAACGACAACGGGAGGCGTTGGGCCTTCTCGGACAGGAACGCCGGCACGTATGTGGCGGGGTTTTACCGAGACGTGGCGGACCTGGACGAGATCGACTGGCGGGCCGTGCAAGCTCGGGACTTCCGCGATCCGGTCGTCAGGGAAGGCAAGCAGGCGGAGTTCCTGATGCACGAGTGGTTCCCGTGGGAGCTTGTCGAGTGCATCGGGGTCATAGACGCCCCGCGGGCCGAGCAGGCGGCGGAGGCCATCCGGGAGGCGGCCCATCAGCCTCTCGTAAGGGTCGAACCGGGATGGTACTATTGAGTGGCGGAGGAGAGCGATGACCGAGGTGACGCGCGGCGACATCCTGAAGGCGGACGCGGAAGCCCTCGTCAACACCGTCAACTGCGTTGGGGTGATGGGGCGGGGCATCGCGCTGCAGTTTCGCAAGGCGTTTCCGGAGTGCTTCGATGCGTACAAGGCCGCCTGCGACCGTGGGGAGGTGCGCCCGGGCAAGATGCACGTCTGCGACCTTCAGCGGCTGGGGAATCCCCAACTCGTGATCAACTTCCCGACCAAGCGCCACTGGAAGGGCAAGAGCAAGCTGGAGGACATCGAGGCGGGCCTGGCGGCGCTGGTCGAGCTGGTTCGAGAGAGAGGGATCCATTCGATCGCAATTCCGCCTCTGGGGTGCGGATTGGGCGGTCTGGAGTGGCAAGACGTTCGGGCGCGGATCGAGCAGGCGTTCGCGGGCCTCGAGGACGTCCACGTGCTCCTTTACGAGCCCAAAGGCGCCCCGGCGGCCGAGTCCATGCCGAAAGGCAAGAAGGCGCCCAGCATGACGGTCGGGCGGGCGGCGCTGCTGGGGCTGATGACGCGGTATCTCGGGGCGTTGATGGACCCCTTCGTCACGCTGCTGGAGATACACAAGCTGATGTACTTCATGCAGGACAGTGGAGAACCGTTGCGCCTTGAGTACCAGAAGGGGCCCTACGGCCCGTACGCCCGCAATCTGCGGCACGTGCTCAGCCATATCGAAGGGCACTTCATCACCGGCTATGGCGATGCAGCGGACGCCCCCGGCAAGGAGATCGAGCTGGTCGACGATGCCCCCGCCCACGCGGAGCGGTTCCTTGAGGCGCACCCAGAGACCCGGGAGCGGTTTGAGCGGGTGGTTGAACTCATTGCCGGGTTCGAGACGCCATACGGCATGGAGCTGCTCGCCACGGTCCACTGGGTCGCCAGCCGGCAAGGCGCGAAGAACGCAGAAGACGCCCAGGCCATGACGTACGCCTGGAACGACCGCAAGCGGATGTTCCGGCCCGAGCACATCCGCAAGGCGTGGGATGTGCTGCATCGGAGGGGCTGGTTGGCTTACTGAGCGTTGCATAAATAACGTCATGTTGTCGGATGCGAATCGCCTTGCAGGAGAAGGCGTTTCAGTTTCGACCACTTAACGATCTTTATGCAACGCTCAGTAGGAGTCGCTCACGCGAAATCGCGAAGAGGCGTGAATAGTAACCGTCCCTCCTTATCCCTCGGCACGGGGACTCGCTTGCGGGGCTGCGATTCTTTGGCGTTTCACCGTTGGAAAAATGATATGGCGTCCGCGGATTTCTCAGCACGGGAGGCGGGAGATGAGAAGGGCATACCGAGTCGCTTGCGTAGGCGCAATCCTATCGGGCGCATTGTACATGGCGGGTTGCCGGGATGAGACCGAGCAAAAGGAGCCACCTGGAAGGACGCGCAATCCGCCCGCGGAGACCCCGGCGACGGCAGCATCGGGTCCGGCGGCACCGGCGACCGCTGGGCCCGTGCGCCTGACTCGCGTGGGTACGCGGGTGTTTCAGGTCGACGGATCGCATTTCGACGTCCCCTGGTTTTCCATGGAAGTCGATTATGCCGACCTCTGGGCCGGCGGTGGTTGGGACAGGATACCGTGCCCCGGGGAACCCACCGTTGCGTACGTTGGCGGCTGCTGCACGGCCAGGCTGACCATATTCTTCGAGACATCGAGAGGCGGGATCGATCATGCCAGCAATGTGATGACCGATGTAGTCAGCTTCGCCGACGCCGCGAGGTTTCCAGTCGGTCCAGGCCCGGGATATGTAGAGCTGCGCTTCCTGCGGTGCCCCGACGAGGACCCAAACGGGTCCATGGCATTCCGCAAGGGCTGGCTGTACGTGTTCTGCATGGACAGGCAGCCGGTGCCTGAGTGGATTACCGATAGCGGCGAGAAACGGGCGGACATGCAGGTGCAGCTACCCCACGTCACGGCCATCGTGGAACTACGCCCCAAGCTCTGCGTCAGCACCGGGTTCGTTGCGGGTATGCCCGGTGTCGAGGCCTCGGACATTCAGGCGTACGCGAACCTGTCCCCCGATTTCATGTGCGTGGGACTGCCTTGGGTATCCACCTTGGTCCGCAACGAAGGCGGCACGCTTGTGCGCACCAATATGCTGGGTGAGACTGCCGCACTTCCGAGCCCAGAGGCAGTCTTAGAGGAACTCCTGGACATCATCCGCAGGTGCACCTGGACAGAACACTACGGGCCGTTGCCGGCCGAGATCGGCATCCCGGACGACGCCATCGTAGTGAAGTACCGCAAAGAAGGGATCAACAAGCGCCTTGTGGCCTTCCAGGCATACCGCCCGGCCCGATGGTTCGTCGTGCTCTCCCCCGATCACTACCTCGTCACTGAACTCCCGATGCATGCGCTCCGTCAACTGAACGACCGGATCTATCAGCTCGCCGGGGGCGATGGGTCCGACGACTAAGCCGCGAATTCGGGGGCAGGGCGACAAGGGGTCTGGAACCTGCGGACTGGAACTTATCTGCGGAAATTGCCGTACAGGTTCCTGACCTCACATTCCACCTATTCAGCATCGTCTTGCGCGTCGAACAGGCCGTTGGTCGCTGGGCGGGCGGGCGGCTTGCGGCATTGCGGCGGTACGTCCGGCAGTTCGTCGGCCTTGAAGCACGGGCCTTTGACGACGGCCGACAGGAGCTTGGCCTGGGCGGGATACTCGGCAAGCGTGGCTTCCAGCACCCACAGCAGTTCAAGAAGCTCGGTCGTGAATTCGCTTGGCCAGCCGCCGAGCGTGGCCGGCGTGATGTCGTCCAGGGGCGAGGACTTCTTGCCCTTGGGGTTCTTCATGCGATACCCCAGCCACGATTGCACGACCTTCAGCCCCGAGACCTCGAAGCCGTACACTTCCGGGGCGACGGGGCCAAACTCGCCCGCCCCGACGTGCAAGGTCCGCGTGGCGTCGTTGTACTCGTACTTCTCCGGGTAGTCGGCCTGGGCGGCAGGCACGGCCTTCTTGCACTTGGCCGCGCCCTTGGGTACTTGCCCGGCGTGCTTGCCCTTGGGCAGGAATCGCTGCCCGTAGGTATGCCGCCACAGCAGTTTCGCCCCAATGTTGCGGACCCGGGCGAACAGGGCCGCTTCCTTGGTCAACGGGATGTGAAGCTCGCGCGTGCCCAGGGATATTAGGGGATATTAGGGACGCTACCCGGTTTCGGAGATGAGTGCGGTATGCGCACTGGGGAGGGGGTGGGCGGTCCTCCGTTGGCGCGGGCCTCGGCTGCTGGGCCATTTTCAGATCCCAAGTGTCCACTGGGGCGGGCGGGGCGTGGGGGGGAGGGTTATTGTTGTCGCAACCTGCTGGAAATACGGTGGTTGCGGCTCTGGCGGCCGCGAATCCCCATTTCGGCGGGGCGGCGCTGGTGGTTGCGACTAAGAATAACTATAGAAGGAGTTGCCTGTGGCGTGAACTGGCGGGGGGCGAGGTGCGCGCGTGCGTGAACGGACGGAGGCGAGGTGCGCGCGGAGTTCGCGGCCGGCGGCGGCGGGACGGACTTGAGCGGCGGGTCCCCCGCCTCGGCCGCGTGGGGCAGGCGAGGCCCGGCGGCGCGTGGGGCAGGCGGGGCGCGGGGCAGGCGAGGCGCGGCCCCGGGCAGTCGCCGAGGCCCGGCCCGCGCAGCCGCCGAGGCCCCGGCCGGGGCCGGCGGGTTCGTGCGTGGCGGGAGGGATGGAAATCGGAATAATCTGCGCTGGGTTCGTTTTCGAGGATGGGGAGGAGGCGCGCGGTGGGTTTGTTTTCGACGGTCGGGAGGAGGCGAGATGGGTTTGTTTTGCACGGTCGGTGCGAGTGGGACCGCGAAAGGGGGACAGGCACCTCCGGGGCGAACGGCGCGCCCCTGCGGAGC
>JAWLCQ010000090.1:0-18416 GCA_041687095.1 Phycisphaerae bacterium
CCCCTTACTGGGCGAGCCCCCCCCCCCCATCGCCCGTACCCAGGGCGGCGCTGCGCTCTGCCCGGGGCTACGCCCCGGTACGCCCTCGGGCTGCGGACCGACACCCACCCCAGAGCGAACTGGAACGCGCATCACGCCAGTTCGCGCGCCAGCAGGGCGGCGATGCGTTCCGCCGCCTTCCCGTCCCACAGGGGGGGCGTCTGGGGCGCGCGGAACTCGCCGTCGCGGACGCGGCGATAGGCGGCGAGGATGGCCTCGGGCGCCGTGCCGACAAGCTGGTTGGTCCCCAGCTCCGCCGTGATCGGCCGCTCCGTGTTCTCGCGGAGCGTCAGGAGCGGGACCTTGAGGATCGTCGCCTCCTCCTGAATCCCGCCCGAGTCCGTCAGGATGATCCTCGCGGAGGCGGTGAGCTTGAGGAACTCCAGGTATCCGATGGGCTCGGTGAGGCGGAGGTTGGGCATGGCCGCGATGCGGTCCCACAGGCCCAGCGCCTCCGCGTTGTGCCGCGTTCGCGGGTGAATGGGGAAGACGATCGGCAGGTCGCGCTGGATCTCCTCCAGCGCGTCGAGGATTCCCGCGAAGACCTCCGGGCGGTCCACGTTCCCCGGACGATGCAGCGTGAGCACCGCGAACTGCCGCTCCGTCAGGCGCATGTCCTGCAGGATCGTGGCCTGGTCGGCCTTGGCGCGGTTGCGAAGGAGGGTGTCGATCATCACGTTGCCCACGAGGTGGATGCGCCCGTCGCTCACGCCCTCGCGGCGGAGGTTGTCCACGCCCGACTGCTCGGTGCAGAACAGCAGGTCGCTGATGGCGTCGGTGAGGATGCGGTTGATCTCCTCGGGCATGGAGCGGTCGCCGCTTCGCAGCCCCGCCTCCACGTGCACCAGCCGCACGCCCAGCTTCACCGCCACCAGCCCGCACGCGATGGTGCTGTTGACGTCCCCCACCACCACGACGGCCGCGGGGGAATGCTCCAGGACCACGGGCTCGAAGGCCTTCATGGTCTCGGCGGTCTGGACGGCGTGCGAGCCCGAGCCGATCCCGAGGTTGAGGTCGGGGGCGGGAATCTCGAGCTGGCGGAAGAACAGGTCGCTCATCCGCTCGTCGTAGTGCTGCCCGGTGTGGACGAGGACGGGCTCGATCTGGGGGTGGGCCTTGTAGGCCGCCATCAGGGGCGCGATCTTCATGAAGTTCGGCCGCGCTCCTACGACGTTGATGATCTTCATCTCGCTGCACTCTCCTGCAAGGGCCTCACCACGGGACAGCCTATCGCACGGAACCGGACACCGGCAGGCACAAGGCCCGGGAGCCCTCCGGGAATGCCTCAGTGTATGCAGGAGAAAGCTCCGATCCTGACCGCGAAGTGCACGAAGGGCCTTTATCGGACCTTAGCACGAGCGTCTGACCCCGCGGGGGCATCGGTTTCGCAAGCGCAAGATGGCAAAGCGGCGTGCGAAGGGCCTTGCAGGAGGCCTCACTCTGCTACGACAGAATGCACACGGCGCGAGGACCTCATATTGGGTGCGTCTATCGTTTGATGCCATCCATGAGGAAATACTTCCGGCCCGGCCGCATCTCAAGATGCTCGTCCACCTGAAACCCGTCGAAAAGCGAGGCATAACGTTCCTGGACCTGTTCGATCGTTTCGAAATGCCGCACGTGTTCCGGTCCGACGATGTTCGGAACGGTGGCGAAAACACGAGTTCCTGGCCGAATCCGATGAAGGACCTCCAAGTCCTGCTCAACGTGCTCCAGGAATTCTGTACACACGACGGTATCGTAGCCGAGGCTGTCGAATAGGTCGGTCGCAAAGACGTCGCCCAGCACGAACTCGAATCGGGGGCAGATCTCCGTCGCCCACTTGATGCGTTCGGGACTGAAATCGATGCCAACGTACTTCGCAACGCCCTTCTCGTCCAGGAACTTGGCGAATTGGCCTGCCCCGCAACCCACGTCCAGCACGCAACGAGTCCCGTTGTGCTGGATACGGTCTACGATAACGGCCCATTTCGGGTAGAAACGAGATTGGTAGTAAGGACGGCGCCAATGGTCGTGCTTGAGAAAAGAGTCATCGTAGAAGCTGGCAGGCTGCTCGGTTCCGTCTTCAGTGCCGCGGTGTTGTGATCCCGCCAGTGAGTGACGCGCATAGGCCAGTAGACGCCACAGGATCGGGGGACACAGGTTTCGCGCGACTGTTTTGGATGCTTTCAGGAACATGATCTTCTCCTTCATGTACGGGAGGATCCGACGAACGGAAGCCTCCCACATCATCGCCTTCATCGCATGGATGGCACGGGGAGGGCCATGCCTCACAAACGTCATCATCATCGGCAGGATCCTGTGTGGACGCGATGCTGAATCACGTTATCGTAAAGATTCTCGAGCTTCGCAATCTGCTGATCCTGCCCGTACTCCGCCTGAACGAACTCGCGGCCCGCCGCCCCGATGCGGGAGCGTAGCGGCCCGTTTTCGGCCAGAGCCACAAGCCGACTCGCCATGCCCGTAACATCAAGCTCCTTCACCAGGTAACCAGTCTCGCCATCCCGAATCGCCTCCGAGATGCCACCGGAACGGGTGCCTATGACGGGCAGTCCGGCAGCGGACGCTTCAAGGAAGCTGATTCCCAGTGCCTCCTCCCGGCAGACCATTGCCCCGTTTGCCTCCGGCTCGGCGACGCGAATGCTGTGCTGAGCGTAGATGTGGCTCTCCATGAGGACACCGTTCACCTCGTCCGGCGTCAGCCACCCTCGAAACGCAACACGTTGCGCGATGCCGAGTTCCTTGGCCTCGCTCACCAATCGCTGCCGACAGCGACCGTCACCCACGATTGTCAACTCCAGCCGGGGCGACCTCTCCGCCGCAAGGGCAAAGGCCTGCAGCAGATACCGGTGTCCCTTGACCGGCACGAGGGAGCCAACTGTCACAATACGAATGGCCCCGCCCTGTCGTCCAACGTCTGCCGCGCTTGGCGGCACGGGGACGCCCAGTGGAAGAATCACGATCTTCTCGGGGGGGCACCCGAGTTCGATCAGCCTACGGCGCATGAACGCAGATACGGCGATGATGCAATCGGCATGGTGAAGCACAGGCGTCACGCGATCCCAGTACTGCTTGTCGAGCAGTCCACGGTTCACGTCTGTCCCATGGACGGTCACCACCAGGGGGCATTCATGTTCTGCCAAAGCGGGCAGGGCGGGTGCCGCATTATACAGAAAGTGCGCATGCACAATCGCTGGAGATACGCGGCGTAGTATTCGCCGCAGCCGCCACTGAGCCAAGCAGTCACTTCGGGGCCACTGCCTCTGCCTCACCGCATACTCGACCTGGTAGCAGCGGTGCCGCAGAAAGGCCGGAGAGTCGATCAGATGCACTCCCGGGTGGGGATATTGCCGTCGATTGATGTAGCCTGTGGCGCCGATGGTCGAGACGTAACGACGAAGCAGGATCGCCTGGCGATGAATCCACACTTGGCTCACAACACCGTAGACCCCGGGCAGGAGCAGAACCGAACGCCGTGATCGTTGGGAATCTGACATGCCGCCTAGCCTTCCTCTTCCGCCCCTGACCCCACCGGGCAACCCACGCACGCCCGCAAGGCGGTCTGCAGACGGGCGATGCGGCCCAACACGAGGTCCAGATCGTTTCCGGCGCCCTTCGCCTGGTCCTGATAGGTGTAGAATCCCTCTAAGTCCACGTTCACCAGACAGTCCTTCCGCTCGTCATAGACAAGGTTGGTCGGAGGCCAGTCGCCGATCAGCCCGCCATACCGGGCTGCGTACTCGCGCAGACGCGCCGTCAGCACCTCCGTCGCCGCGAGGATTCTTGCCGCCTTGGGCTGATCGTTCAGCAGCGACGACCGCCCCTGCTCAATCTCTTGATGCACGACGAGGAGGTTCGCCCCCGGAACGTACTCGCAGACGTAACCGCCGTCCGGATAGACATCGACGAGCGGGCAGATGTGCGGTCCCAGGACCGGGAACTCCTTCAGCGACTTCAACGTGTGCTGGTAGCGTTCGGACTCCATGGGGTCGCGGAGCTTCGCGCGGAACTCGCGCCCCGCGAGGAACCCGTGAGAGGGAATCTTCAACACGACCGTCCGCCCGTCGCGGCGCCCGAGGAAGGTGCAGAACCGCCCCCAGGTGACGACGCGGGCATGGTCGCGCAGCGGTCGATAGCCCCAGAGGCGAAGGTAGACGCGGCGGACGAAGTCCACGAGATCGAACGTCTTGACCCGGCGGTCGTAGATGCTCCGCAACGGGTGCAGAAGGTGGCGGATCTTGCCCCCCGCCGTCCGCAAATCCTTCCGCTCGTACCCGGTGAGGCACAGCAGCAGCGTCGCGAAGTACGCCGCCCCGCCCGCCAGCGTGTACGCCCCCAGGAGCCCCCAACTCTCCGGGGCGCCCGCCCACAGGCGGATGCCGCCCCACACCCCCGACCCGACGAGCGTCGGGACCAGGCCCGGGACAATGACCTCGCGCAGCCACTGGCGCATGTTCGTCCCCGCGAGGCGCTGCCCGAGGGGCCATGACAGCAGCGGCGGCCCGACGACCTGGGCTGCGACCTGGGCCAGGGCGCAGCCCAGCGCCCCCGCGCCCTGCCACGCCACCAGGTAGTACGTCAGCCCCAGCGTGCCCAGGTGCAGGATGACCTGCCGGACGGCGAGGGAGCGGACGGCGGCGGAGGCCTGCACGAGGGGCGTGATGGCCATGTTGGGGGCGAAGAAGATCGGGCCCAGCAGCAGGAGCATCATCACCGGGGCGGCGATGCTGTACTCGGGCTTGGTGTACAGCCGCATCACGTCGTGGGCGTAGAGGACCAGCGGCATGGCCGCGAGCATCGTCATCCACATCGCGTACCGTCCCCCGCGCAGGTACGCGCTGCGGACGCGCTCCTTCTGGTCCGTCGCGTGCAGCACCGTCATCGCCGGGGTCAGCGGGGCGTACAACTGCGCGGTGAACGCCGACATCATCTTCGTCGCCTTCGAGCCCAGGTCATACGCGACGACGTCGAGGGACGTGCTGAGGTTGTTGAGAATCAGCGGGGTCAGCCCGAACCGCACGAACTGCGAGGTGTGCCCCACGAGGCTCCACCCCCCGAACCCCGTCACTGCCCGCACCAGCGGCCAGCGGAACGCTCGCGGGCGATACCGTAGCGACGGGACCAGGATCTGCGAGGCGATCATCCGCGCGAGCGTCCCGGCGAAGGAGGCGGAGACCATCGCCACGGTCACCCACATCACCCGCGTGCTCACCCCCAGCAGCAGCACGGCCAGCACCGCGACGCGGACCGCCTCCTGCCCCAAACCGATGAGGTTCTCCAGCACGAACTTCTGCCGCGCGAACCACCCCGTCTGGAAGATCGACGTCGCGAGGTTGACGGCGGCGTAGAGCACGATCATCCCCATCATGATCCGCGCCTCGTCGAGGCGGCCGTCGGGGATGTCCAGGAACCAGTCGATGTGCCAACTGAACGCCCCGCCCCCGAGCAGCAGCAGCCCCGCCGCCCCCAGCAGCAGCGGGAACATCGTCGAGACGATCTGCGTCACCCGCTCGTCGTCCCCCCGCGCGTACGCCTCCGTCACGTACCGCGCCAGACCCGCCGTCAGGAACAGCGTGAACAGCGGCATGAAGACCATGACGGCCATCACGACCGGGTACAGGCGGTACTCCTCGGCGGGGATGCGGTGCAGGAGGTACTGGGTGAGCCAGACGACGACGGACATGTTGAGGAACTGGCGCAGGACGGAACTCCCGGCGTTGACCAGGATCACTGACTTGCTGACCTGCGCTCTATCCGTCACATGCCATCCTTGTCCGAGGTGTCGCGAGCCGGCCCGCACCGCCGCCGCACCGCGGGCCGGGTGCCCCGGGGCGGTTCGCGGGGGAACGCTCTTCTCTATTCGACCGATTCGGCCCGGCGGTTCGGCCCATTCCGTGGGCGCACCCCTCCTGTGTACCGCCTGCCCCCCCTCCGATCAAGCCTTGCGCCTCCGCCCCGCGCACCGGCCGCGGGAACTCGGGTGCGTGCGCCCGGCCCTTCCGGCCCTTCCGGCCCTTCCGGCCCGGGCCCAGGCCGGGCGGGCGCCGCCCGGGCGGGGATTCCGGGCCCTCGCTCGCGTCCTCGACTTGCCTTCCCCCGCCTGCCATCGTACCTACCTCCTGTCGAAGCGCCGTCCCGCGGAGGTTGTGTTTGACACGCCGCCCGCTGGACAGTCCAATGCACATGGCCCTCTCGTCTCGGCCGCCCCGCCGCATCGTGGCCCCGACGGGGGCGCCGTTCCCTCGCGCGGCGAGCGGCGGTCAGGATGGCCGCCCACCGCCCGGGCGCGGCCCCGACGGACATCGGGGCGCCCGTCGGCCGCCGCGGCGACAACTCTTCGAACGTCGGGAGCCTAGCAGAATGCGAATCACCATCATCGGGGCCGGGTACGTCGGACTCGTCAGCGGGGCGTGCTACGCCAGCACCGGCAACACGGTCACGTTCCTCGACACCGACGCGGCCAAGATCGACCTGCTCCGCCGCGGGGACGTCCCCATCTACGAGCCCGGGCTCGACGCGCTGCTCGCCCAGGGCGTGAAGGCCGACCGCATCCGCTACACCACCGACGCCCCGGGGGCCCTGGCGACGGCGGAGGTGATCGGCATTGCCGTGGGCACCCCCTCCGCCCCCGACCACTCCGTGGACATGCAGTACATCGACTCCGCCGCCCGCCTCATCGGGCAGCACCTCAAGCAGTACGCCCTCGTCGTCACCAAATCCACCGTGCCCGTCGGGACGCACCAGCGCGTCAGCGACATCATCCGCTCCCTCACCGACGTGCCCTTCGACTACGTGAGCAACCCCGAGTTCCTCAAGGAGGGGTCGGCCGTCGATGACTTCCTCACACCCGACCGCGTGGTTGTCGGCACGGACAGCCCGCGGGCGCAGAAGGCCATGCAGCACCTCTACGAGCCCTTCATGCGAAAGGGCAACCGCGTGCTGAACATGGACCCCACCTCCGCCGAACTGACCAAGTACGCCTGCAACGCCATGCTCGCCACGCGGATCAGCTTCATGAACGAACTCGCCCGCCTCGCCAACACCGTCGGGGCCGACATCGAACGCATCCGCGCCGGAATGGGCTCCGACAGCCGCATCGGCCGCGCGTTCCTCTTCCCGGGCCTCGGGTACGGCGGGTCGTGCTTCCCCAAGGACGTCAAGGCCCTCATGCACATGGGCCAGGCCCACGGGACGCCCCTGGGCATCGTCGAGGCCGTCCACGCCGCCAACGAAACCCAGGTGGACTACCTGTTCAGCAAGATCGAGCGCTACTTCAACGGGGAACTCCAGGGCCGCAAATTCGCCGTCTGGGGCCTCGCCTTCAAGCCCCGCACCGATGACATGCGCGAGGCGCCCTCGCTGAAGCTCATCGCCCGCCTGCGGGACAACGGGGCCAGCGTCGCCGCCCACGACCCCGTCGCCCACGGGACCGCCCGCAAGCTCCTCGACCCCGCCGTCACCCTCCACGAACAGGTCTACGAGCCCCTCCACAACGCCGACGGGCTCATCATCTGCACCGAGTGGATGGAGTTCCGCACCCCCGATTTCGCCCGCGTCGCCGAACTCCTCCGCACCCCCGTCATCTTCGACGGGCGAAACCTCTACGACCCCGAGTACGTCAACGAGGCGGGCATGGACTACCTCTGCGTCGGACGACCCGACGCCCTTCGCCGCTAGGGCGGCGAAGGGAAGTTCGAAATTCGAAGCACGAAATACGAAACGGACTCTGAGCGCCTGCTTCGGATTCCGGGGCGGATGCACCGGGAACGTCGGCAGAATGGGCCACAGAGACGCGGAAACGCAGAGAGTAGGAGATCAGAACACTTCCCTCTCTGCGCCTCCGGCTCTCTCTGGCCCATTGCAGGGGCAGGCGTTTTGGATTTCGGTCCTTTGGGTTTTGGATTTGTTTCGGATTTCGAGGTTCGGATTTCGGATTTTGCCTGTCCAACAGGCGTTCGCTGTCGTCATTGACCCCTAGCGTTCGGGAGACTCCTCCATGCGAGCCTTAGTCACCGGCTGTGCCGGGTTCATCGGGTCCCATCTCTGCGAGCGGCTGCTCGCGGACGGATGGACGATCTTCGGGGTGGACAACTTCGACCCGTTCTACGACCCCGCCATCAAGCAGCGGAACCTGCGGGGGTTCGTGGACAACCCGCGCGTGACGTTCGCGCCGCTCGACCTGGTGGATGATGAGGCCCTGCGCGCATGGTGGGCGGGGATCGGGCCGGTGGATGTCGTCGTCCACCTCGCCGCCCGCGCCGGGGTGCGCCCCAGCATCCAGCAGCCTCTCGCCTGCGAACGCGCCAACATCCAGGCCACCCTCAGCCTGCTCGAACTCGCCGCCAGGCAGAACCCCGTCCCGCGATTCGTCTTCGCGTCGTCGTCCAGCGTGTACGGGAACAACCCCCAGGTGCCCTTCAGCGAGGACGACCCCGTCGATCACCCCATCAGCCCCTACGCGGCCACCAAGAAGGCCGGCGAACTCCTCTGCTACACCTATCACCACCTGTACGGGATGCCGATGACCGCCCTGCGGTTCTTCACGGTGTACGGCCCGCGCCAGCGGCCGGACCTGGCGATCCACAAGTTCATCGCCCGCATCCTCCGCGGGGAGCCGATCCCGATGTTCGGGGACGGGTCGATGTCCCGCGACTACACGTTCATCGACGACATCCTCGACGGAGTGGTCGCCGCGATGGAACGGCGGGAAGGGTACGAGATCATCAACCTCGGTTCAAAGAACCCGATCCGCCTGGACGAGATGATCGCGACGATCGAAGCCCAGGTGGGCATGGCGGCGAAGATCGAGCGGCTGCCCCTGCAGGCCGGCGACGTCGACCGCACCTTCGCCGACGTCACCAAGGCCGCCCGCCTCCTCCACTACGCCCCCCAGACCCCCTTCCCCGACGGGGTCGCGCGGGAGGTGGCGTGGTGTCGGGAGATCTACCGCTAGGAGAGACGGTCTATAGAACCTGGTTCACCGCAGAGGCCGCAGAGAACGCGGAGGGAGCAGAGAAGACGATCACGATACGGGCACGGTCCCACTGGCCGGGCTCCCTGCGATCCCCCCGGTACGTGATCCGGAAGTTTTCCAAGCCCCCCAGGCCACGACGAACCCACGCCGGCCGCCGGCGAAGACGCAAGAGGCAACCGTGAATCCTGCACGAGATGTACTTCTGGAGGCCGAGCACTTCGACGAACTCGGCGGATGGACGCTGGACACCGAGTTCGTCCATACCATGGGATCGCCCTACCTGATGGCCCACGGGCTGGGCCGCCCGGTGGCCGACGCGGTCACGACCGTTCGCTTTCCGGCCACCGGCCCATGGCGCCTCTGGGTGCGGACGCTGGACTGGGTGGCGCGGTGGCAGGCGCCCGGCGTGCCGGGGCGGTTCCAACTCCACGTCGACGGACGCCCCTGCGCGACGGAGTTCGGCACCCAGGGCCCCGACTGGCACTGGCAGGACGGTGGGGTCGTCGCCATCGAGCGGCCGCTGATCACGCTGGCGCTGCACGATCTGACGGGCTTCAACGGCCGCTGCGATGCGGTGTTCCTCACCCAGGACCTTGACGCCCCCCCGCCGCCCAACGACAGCGGCGTGCTGGCCCCGTGGCGGGACGGGGCGCACGGGCGGGGGGAGGCGCACGGGCGGGCGGACGAGACGCCCGCCTCGTTCGACCTGGTGGTGGTCGGAGGCGGGTTCGCGGGGATGTGCGCCGCGTTGGCGGGCGCCCGCGGGGGCCTGCGGGTCGCCCTGGTGCAGGACCGCCCGGTGCTCGGGGGCAACGCCTCCAGCGAGATCCGCGTTCCGCTTCGCGGGCTGATCCCCAAGGACGGGCCCTGCGGGGGCATCGGCGCGCTGGTGGAGGAGTTGCAGTACGACCCCGCCGTCGACGCCCGCCTGCCCCAGACCGGCGACGACGCACGCTACGAGCGAATCCTCACCGCCGAGCCGAACCTGACCGTCCTCCTGCATCATTGCCTCATCTCCGCCGACGCCGCCGGTGGGCGCATCCGCCGCATCACCGCCCTCGACGCCCGCAGCGGCGCCCGCAAGACCCTCGCGGGACGCCTCTTCGCCGACTGCACCGGGCACGGCACGCTCGGGGCGCTGGCCGGGGCGGACTTCAGGATCGGAGCGCCCGACGACCCGCCCTTCACCCCCGCCCGCGATACGCCCCTGATGGGCATGACCAACATGTGGCTGTGGGAACCCGGTGACGCGCCCGAACCCTTCGCCCCCGCCCCCTGGGCCCTGGACCTGTCCCTGGGCGACATCCCCGCCCAGCACCTCGCCTGGCCGTGGAGCTGGGAGAGCGGGTTCTACCGCCACCCCATCGACGACCTGGAGTACATCCGCGACTGGAATCTGCGGGCGCTGTTCGGCGTCTGGAGCGCGATGAAGAACGCCCCCCACGCCCCCCACCTCAACGCCCGCATCACGCACCTCGCCGCCATCGCCGGCCCGCGCGAGTCGCGGCGCCTGACGGGCGACCACGTCCTGCACGAGGACGACATGCTCAACCGCTCCGCCTTCCCCGACGGATTCGTGCCCGTCAGTTGGTATCTCGACCGCCACTTCCCGATCCCCGAGTGCCTGCGGAACTATCCCGACGATCCGTTCCTCGGCAAGGGCCGCCACAAGCCCGGCACCTCCGTCGACGCCCGCCCCCGTCACGCCCAGCCCTGGTGGGGCATCCCGTACCGCTGCCTGTACAGCCGCAACGTCGAGAACCTGCTCATGGCCGGGCGCAACATCAGCACCACGTACTGGGCACTGGGCGCGGTGCGGGTCATGCGGACCTGCGGGATGATGGGGGAAGTCGTCGGATCCGCCGCCGCCGTCTGCGCCGAGCACGACTGCACGCCCCGCGACGTCTACCACCGTCGCCTGAACGAACTGCGCCGCCGCATCGACGCCAATCGTCGCTGACCCTCCCCGCACGCCGCGCGCCCCCCGGACGAGTACCGCAGGCTGCCGCGGAGCAACGGGCTGGAGTTCGACTCACCCCTAACCTCTTCTCACGCCAGCGCCCTGAACAGCGTCCAGCAGCCCAGGCCCACGGTCAGGCAGCCGATGGCGAAGGTCAGGCGCTCGGTCCGTATTCGCTTCACGGTCCCCGCCGACAGCGGGACCGACAGCAGCGACCCGAACAGCAGCAGCGGCAGCAGGCCCCAGTTGGAGACGCCCGTCGTCAGCAGGTACGCCCCAAACCCTGCGATGCACGTGATGCCCTCGGCGAGAGAGGTGACGGCGACGGCCGAGCGGCCCTCGACGCCCGACAGGATCTGGCCGGCCGTCACGATCGGACCGTATCCCCCCCCGCTGATGCCCTTGTTGAACGAGGCGACGAGCCCCCACGCGGTCATCCGCTTCCACGAGAACGCCCCCCGCTTCCGCCGCTGCACAAAGACGTACAGACCCACCGCGATGGTCATGATCCCGATGTAGAGCTTGACGCCCAGCGGGCTCATCCGCACGGCAACCGTCACCGCCGCCGCCGTGCCCAACACCCCGCACCCCGCCAGCAGCAGCGCCACCTTCAGGTGCCGCGGCAGCCCACGCCGCAACGCGCAGATCAGCCGCCGCTCGCGCAGGGCCCGCACCGCTCCGCGCGGGCTGCCGCCCCGCGGCCGGAAGTCCACATTCCCCGCCCGGTGGTGCACTACGCCCGCAAAGAGCCCGCAGACGAGTTGCGACAGCAGCACGGCCGGGACGATCTCCAGGGGGGCGAACCCCAGCAGCAGCAGCACGGGCGTCAGGGTGGTTCCGTACCCCATGCCCAGCGTGGAGTCCATGTATTCGGCGGCGAAGGCGATGACGAGAACGAGAAGGGCAAGTTCAATCGGCGGGAACAGCATGACGTCATCTCCCCGGATCCAGCGGCGCCCCCCGACTCCTTCCGCAGACGGCCCCGGCACCGGGGGCGCCCGGCGAGGCTACGCGACGGCCGCCAAGGCCTCGAACGACCCCTCGCAGGCGTGCAGCGGCACACCCAGGGCTTCCACCTGCGCGATGCGGCGGCGGAGCAGTTCATCCGCCCGGCCATAGTCGTCCGGGCGGACCCACCCGCTGGTCCCGCGGACGCGATAGGTTCCGCACAGCTCCTCGCTGGAGCGCTGGAAGCCGGAGAACTGCCACGTGAAGCGGGCGATGAGTTCGATGAACACACCGGACTCCACCACGATCCGCCGACGAAGGAGTTCGAGGGTGACGGACTGGAGCGGGGTGGTACGCGCGAAATCGAGGAAGTCGTCGAAGGCTTTCGGCGCCCCACCCAATCTGTATCGCAGGCTTTTCATCTTCTGTGCCTCCGTAGCCCTGATTCTCGATGTACCTAATTCTATCAACTACGTAGGATTGGTCAACAAGAAAAGCAAAGTTTGCGGCCTAGAAATTGCGTAACCGTTCACGCCTTCGCAAACAGCAGCGAAGGCGTGAAGAAAAGGGTCCGTCGGGAGCCGAAGGCGGGGTAGGCGCAGGGAGCCTCGTAAAAGGGGACTGGCTCCGTAGCGGCATGCTTCTTGCCGCGCAGGTGCCTGTCCCCTTTTTCGAGGCGGTGCGTCGAGGCGGTGCGGGGCGCATCGGCCGCACTCCCGTGAACGGATACGAAATTCCGCTTGCCTCCTCCATCGGGATATGCAAATATTCGACTTCTCGAAAGGAGCCTATCGCAATGGATCTGGACCAGCAGGCCAAGATCTTCAAGGCCATCGGCGACACCACGCGCTTGCGGATCCTCGAGCGCCTCCCCGCCGAGCCGATCTGCGAGCAGATGTACAACGTCTCCGAACTCGTCGCGGAGATCGGCGGCTCGCAGCCCAACATGTCCCGCCACCTCCACATCCTCAAGGAGGCCGGGCTCGTCCGCTGCCGCAAGGCCTGCTCCAGCGTCTACTACTGGCGGGTCCCGGAGGTCTTCGACCAGGTCCGCCACCTCCTGGACGCCTTCGCCGCCGCCGCCCCGGACGCCCCCCCCCGCCGCGCCGCACAGGAGGCCCGCGCATGAAGACCGTGCTCGTCGTCTACCACTCGCAGCAGCAAGGCAACACCCAGGCGCTGGCGGAGTCCCTCGCGGCCGGGGCGGGCGAGATCGCGGGCATCACCGTCCGCTGCGTCAACGGCAACGACGGGCGGATCCCCATGGACCTCGCCGAAGCCGCCGACGCCTATGCGATCGGCTCCCCGGACTACTTCAGCTACCCGGCGGGGACGGTGAAGCAGTTCTTCGACGACCTGTACATCGCCCACTACCAGGACCGCCCGGTGCAAAACAAGCCCTGCGCCCTGTTCCTGACGCACGGGGGCGGGGGGGCGGCCGCCAAGCCCTTTGAGGCCCTGGCGGCCTCGGTGCGGCTGCACCCGGTCGGCCCCCTGCTGTCGTGCAAGGGCGCCCCGGACGAGGACGCCGCCGAGCAGGCGCGGCAGCTCGGGCGGACGCTGGGACAGAGAGTCATGGAGAGCGCGTGATGCGGACCTGCGACGACAGCACGACGCTTCGCGCGTTTCCCTTTCCCTCCGCGGTGCACCCCGCCGCATTCACAGCACAACCCGACGAACACCCATAGAGCACAACGGAGAAGCAAACGATGATCTATCGCGAACTGGGACGGACGGGACTGAAGGTCTCGCAACTGGGCTTCGGAGCGATGCGCCTGCCCATGAAGGACACCGGCGGAGAGCAGCGCGTGGACCGCGAGCTGGCCATCCCCATGATCCACCGCGCCTTCGAGGGCGGGGTGAACTACATCGACACCGCCGTCGGGTACTGCAACGCCGACTCCCAGCGCGCCGTCGGCGACGCCCTCAAGGGCTGGCGGGACAAGGTGGTGGTCTCGACGAAGAACCACGACTACGGGCAGGACGAGAAGAAGTGGTGGACGCTCCTGGAGCAGTCGCTGGAGCGGCTGGGGGTCGAGTACATCGACATCTACAACCACCACGGGCTGGGCTGGTCGCGCTACACTCAGGACGTCGAGCCGCGCGTCGGCAAGTGGATGGCCAAGGCGAAGGACCAGGGCCTGATCAAGCACGTCTGCTGCTCGTTCCACGACAGCAATGAGTCGCTGAAGAAGATCGTCGAGACCGGATACCCCGCGGTCATCACGCTGCAGTACAACATCCTGGACCGCTCGCTGGAGGAGGGCATTGCCCTTGCCCACGAGAAGGGCATCGGGATCGTGGGGATGGGTCCGGTGGGCGGGGGGCGGCTGGGGGCGCAGAGCGAGGTGCTCGAGTCCCTCGTGCCCGGGATCGATCGCGTGCCGGAACTCGCCCTGCGGTTCGTCCTGGCGAATCCGAACGTCACCGTCGCCCTGTCGGGCATGAGCGAGATGAAGCACGTCGAGGAGAACCTCGCCACCTGCTCCGACGCCGTCGCCCTCAGCCCCTCCGACCGCGCCGCCATCGACGCCCACCTCGCCCGCCTGGGCGAGATGGCCAAGCTCTACTGCACCGGCTGCGAGTACTGCATGCCCTGCCCCAAGAACGTCAACATCGCCGCCGTCTTCCGCAGCTACAATCACGGGCGCGTGTACGGCCTGTGGGACCTGGCGAAGCAGTCGTACAGCGGTATCCGCAACGCCAAGCAGGAGGACCGCAACCAGACGTCCGAGGCGTGCGTGGAGTGCGGTGTGTGCGAGGACAAGTGCCCGCAGAAGATCGAGATCCGCCGGCAGCTCAAGGAAGCCCACGAGGCGCTCAAGTGATTTTCAATTTCCAATTGGCAATCTCCAATTCAAGAAACGCGCCCGGACCTGGAATGACATGGGAGGTCCGGATGCAGATCGCCCAATTGACAATTGGAAATTGGCAATTGGAAATCGGTTGTCAAGAAACCTATCCATAACAGGACATCCTTTGGAGACAACAGCGGTATGTGGACCAAACCATACGGGAAGACGGGCAAGCAGGTATCGGCGGTGTCATTCGGCGGGATGCGGTTTGCGAACCCGCAGGACATTGACGCCAGTGCGGCCGTCGTGCTGCATGCGTACAACAAGGGCGTGAACTACTTCGACACCGCCCCGGGGTACTGCGCGGACAAGAGCGAGGAGATCACCGGGGCGGCCGTGCGGCAGATGAAGCCCGGGACGTTCTACGTCTCGACGAAGTGCATGGCGGCCGACGGGGAGGAGCTGCGCAAGAGCCTTGAGCGGTCGCTGCAGCGGCTGAACGTCGAGCGGATCGACTTCTTCCACATCTGGTGCCTGACGTCCCTGGAGGCGTGGAAGGAGCGGCAGGACGGGGGGGCGGTCGCCGCCGCCCAGAAGGCCAAGGAGGAGGGGCTCATCGAGCACCTCGTCGTCTCCTCGCACCTGGGGGGCGAGGACCTCTCGACCGTGCTCGCCGAGGGCCCCTTCGAGGGCGTGCTGCTGGGGTATGGGGCGGTGAACTTCCCGTACCGCGAAGCAGCCGTCCAGGCCGCCGGCGACGCGGGGATGGGCGTGGTCACCATGAACCCCCTTGGCGGGGGCCTCATCCCCCGCAACGCCGAGCGGTTCCACTTCCTCCGCGGGCCGCAGGACCGCTCCGTCGTCGAGGCGGCGATCCGCTTCAATGTGTCCCACCCGCACATCACCACCGCCCTGGTGGGCTTCAGCAACACCGAGCAGGTCGACGAGGCCGTCGCCGCCGTCGAGGACTTCCAGCCCTACCCCGCCGAGCACTACGAGGCGATGCGGGAGCATGTGCTGGAGTCGTTCGATGGGTTCTGCACCGGCTGCGGGTACTGCGCCCCGTGCCCCAACGGGGTCGACATCCCCAAGATGATGGACACGTACAACCAGCGGATCCTCACGGGCCGCCAGGACCCCAAGGTCTTCGCCGAGCGTTTCAAGTGGCACTGGGGCATCGCGCTGGATCACCCGCTGGCGTGCTCGATGTGCGGGGTCTGCGAGGACCGCTGCACCCAGCACCTGCCCATCCGCGAGCGGATGGAGACGATCCAGAAGGCCATGCTCGAGGTGCGGGCGCAGGAGGCGAAGTAGCACCCGCGTCCTGCGACGCGCGAAACCGACGCCAAATGGCAAGCCCCGCTCGGACCGTCAGCAAGGCCCGAGCGGGGCGTGTCGTTGGGGCGTTTTCGCCCTCCCCCATGTCCGTTCACCGGCGCTCATCCCCGCTTCACCGGGATCCCCTGTGCCCCCGCTACGCGACCTCGACGACGAGGTCGAGTTCGACGGGGGCGTTGAGGGGCAGTTCCGCCGCTCCGATGGCGCAGCGGGTGTGCGCGCCGGACTCGCCGAAGGCCCTCACGAGGATCTCGCTGGCGGCGTTGGCGACTTTGGCCTGGTCGTGGAAGCCCGGGGCGGAGTTGACGAAGACGTTCAGGCGGACGACGCGGCGGACGGCGTCGAGGGATCCCACCGCCGCCTCGACGGCGGCGAGGGCGTTGAGGACGGCCTGTCGGGCGCACTGCTGGGCCCGCTCCAGGGGCACGTCCGCGGGCACCTTCCCGGTGGCGAGGAGCGTCCCTGCGGCGACGGGGAGTTGCCCGGACGTGAAGACGAGGTTCCCCGTCCGCAGGGCCGGGACGTAGAGGCCCACGGGCTTGGGCGGCGGGGGCACCTCAAGCCCCGCCTGGTGCAACGCGTCGCGGATGCGGCTCATGGTCGGTCTCCTGCGTTCGTCTGGCTCTGTGGCGATACGAAACTCGTGCCTCTGCAATACTACGCGCCGACACGGCCGGGGCCAAACCTCCGCCTGGGCCCGCGGGCTTCCACCCTTCTCCCCTGGGGGAGAAGATGTCGCGCAGCGACAGATGAGGGGGGCCTTCCAGACCAGCAGGGCCAGGAACTCAAAGAGGACCATGCCCACGGGGCGCAGTCTGCCCCGTGGGGCGATCCGGGCTTTTCCGCTCTGGAAGGGCCCCCTCACCGCCCTCGCTGCGCTCGGGCACCTCTCCCCCAGGGGAGAGGGGTTTCGCCGTCTCGTTTCCAGCCGCCTCGTCTTCAGCGGCCTCGTTTTCCGCCGCCTCGTTTTCCGTCGCCTCGTTTTCAGCGGCCTCGCCTTCAATCGCTTCGCCTTCAGCGGTTTCCGGCTCCTCCTCCTCGTGGAGGAAGTCGGGCGGGTTGGGGTTCACGTGGATGTGGATCTCGCCGAACGACTGGTCCTGCGTGGCGAGGATGCGCTTCTGGCGGACGAGTTCGAGCATGGCCAGGAACAGGCCGATGACCTCCGAGCGGCCGGTGCGGCCCTCGAAGATGCGGCGGAACGTCAGCGGGCCCTCCCGATCGAGGCGGTCGAGGATGTCCGTCTGGTGCAGTTCGATGGGCGTGTCGTCGTAGATGACCTCGTGGTTGCGGACCTGCTGGCCGATGGAGTTGAGCACGTTCTGGAACGCGTCCACGAGGTCCCAGATCTGCACGTCCTCGAGTTCCAGGGCGGGCTCGGAGAGGTCGGGGGTGTCGGGGCGGCGGGGGAAGCGGAGGGCGTGGATCTCCGCGGCCGAGCCGAGTTCGTGGGCGGCGTCCTTGAAGGCCTTGTACTGCAGCAGTTGGCGGACGAGTTCGCTGCGGGGGTCGAGGTCGTCGGCGGGGACCTCCTCGCCCTCCTCGCTCGCCTGCACGGGCAGGAGCATGCGGGTCTTGACCTCCATGAGGGTGGCGGCGAGGACAAGGAACTCCCCCGCCACGTTGGGGTCAAGCGAGTGGATGACCTCGACGTAGTGGAGGTACTGCTCCAGGATCCGCGAGATGGGGATGTCGTAGATGTCCACCTCGTCGCGGCGGATGAGGTAGAGCAGCAGGTCCAGCGGTCCGTTATAGATGTCGAGCGCTACGCGATATTCGTCCATGATGCGTCCATCATCGCGGGGGCGGGCGGGGGAATCAAGGGGAGCGGAGGAGAAGGCACTAGGGACTAGGGACCAGGCAATAGGAGGGGGAACGGGGGGGACGTTCATAACCGCGCCTCAGCCGGCACGTCCGCTTTCCCGGCGCACACTCTGCCTTGCCAGGGGAGCGAGTGCCTCATCGGGGACCCGTTCGGCACCGAGTTCTTCCAGCAGGTCGTTGATGCGTTGCACAGGCTCGTTGGCAGGATCGAGCAGTTCGATTCCCAACGGCCGCCCGTCCTCGGCAAAGTCCACGATCAGCCCCCCGGGATACCGTTGCGTGCGCACCGCGCGTGTGCCTGCGCCGTGCGCCAGGCTGACATGGGCCGCGAACAACCGGCCTTCACAGAATGTCAACTGAAGGCAAACGTTTCGTCTCATGCCTGTCATGCTATCACACCGGCTTCCTTCGCCAGAGAGGCCGGGGCAATCGAAAACCCGTAACCGTTCACGCCTGCCCATGCGACGACAGGAGTCTGAAGAAACAGCGGGAGAGAAGGGGATTACGCAGATTTCAGGATTACACAGAAGAGAGGGAA
>JAWLCQ010000091.1:0-17534 GCA_041687095.1 Phycisphaerae bacterium
CGCGCCCCCCGCCCCCCCCCCGCCGCCGGGCCCCCCGGCGCGTGGCACCCGGCGCCCGGAGTCCAGTGCATTGCGTCCGGTGCATTGGATGGTTGAGAAGCGGAAGGGAGACATGGACAGGCAAGCCAATTCCACACCCTCTGCGTTCTCCGCGTCCTCTGCGGTGAACTCTCCCGCCCCCGCCAAGGCCGTCATCCTTGCCCGCGGGCTGGGCACGCGGATGCGCAAGGCGGACGCGGCCGCCGCCCTGTCGCCCGAGCAGTCCGCCGCCGCCGACGCGGGCGTGAAGGCGATGATCCCCATCGGGCGGCCGTTCCTCGACTACGTCCTGTCCGCCCTCGCCGACACCGGCTGGTCGCACGTGTGCCTGGTGATCGGGCCCGAGCACACCGCCGTCCGCGAGTACTACACCGCCTCCGGGCGGTGCGAGCGCGTCCGCGTCGAGTTCGCCATCCAGGAGCGCCCCCTCGGAACCGCCAACGCCGTCCTCGCCGCCGAACCCTTCGCCGCCGGGGATCCGTTCCTGTGCATCAACTCCGACAACTACTACCCGCCCGAAGCCTTCGCCCGTCTCCGCCGGTGCGAGGGGGCGGGCCTCATCGGGTTCCGCAAGGATGCCATGCTCCAGGGGTCCAACATCCCCCCCGAGCGGATCGAGAAATTCGCCGTCATCGAGTTCGACTCCGCGCATCGCCTGCAGCGGATCGTCGAAAAGCCCACCCCCCAGCAACTCGCCGCCCTCCCCGAACCGCACCACGTGTCCATGAACTGCTGGCGGTTCACGCCCGCGATCTTCCCCGCCGCCCGCGCCATCCCGCTGTCCCCCCGCGGGGAGTACGAAATCACCTCCGCCGTTCAGCACGCCCTGACCGCCCTCGATACGCCCTTCGAGGTCGTGCCCTGCGAACGCCCCGTCCTGGACCTGTCCTCCCGCGAGGACGTCCCCGCCGTCGCCGCGCACCTGCGCGACGTGGAGGTGCGGCTGTGAGCGGGCGGCTCACGATCGCGGCCGTGCGGGACGGGGCCGCTGTGCGGGCGGCACTCCGCTCCCATGGATTCGCCTCCCAGGTCATCGAGCGCAAGTGCGAGCGTTTCGCCCTCGCCGCCAAGGCCCTGACGGAGGGGGGGCACGGGGACGACACGCCCGTCCTCGCCTTCCACGTCCCGGGGCGCATCGAGGTGCTGGGTAAGCACACCGACTACGCGGGCGGGCGCACGGTGGTGACGGCCGCTGACCGCGGCCTGGCGATGCTCGTCGTCCCGCGCGACGACGCGACCGTCCGCCTGACGAGCGACGGGATGGGCCCGGCGCGCGAGTTCGCTCTGGATCCCGACCTCGCCCCCACGGAGGGCGACTGGGCCAACTACCCCATGACCGTCGCGCGGCGGATTGCACGGAACTTCGATGATGCGCCCCTGCGGGGCGCGGACATCGCCTTGGCGTCCGATCTGCCGCCGGCGTCGGGGATGAGCAGCTCCAGTGCGCTGATCGTGGCGGCGTTCCTGGCGTTGTTCCGCGCCAACACCCTGCCCGCCCGCGACCGCTACCGCCGCAACCTCCCCGACATCCTCTCGCTCGCCGAGTACCTCGGGACGGTGGAGAACGGCCAGTCGTTCCGCGACCTGTCCGGGGACCGGGGCGTGGGGACGTTCGGGGGCAGCGAGGACCACGTGGCGATCCTCTGCGGCAGGCCCGGGAGGCTCAGCGAGTACTCGTACTGCCCGGTGCGTTTCCTCCGCGACATTGCCCTGCCCGCGGGGCTGGTGTTCGTCGTCGCCTCCAGCGGGGTGCTGGCGGAGAAGACGGGGGCGGCGAGGGAGAGGTACAACCGGGCGTCCCGTCTGGCGGGGGAGGCGGCGAGGGCGTGGCGGGAGCGGACGGGCCGGAGCGAGCCGCACCTCGGCGCCATCGCCGCTGATCCCGCCAACCTGCCGCGCCTCCGTGCGCTGCTGGCGGGGGGGACGGACGAGGCGACGGGGGCGGAACTGCTCGACCGCGTGGAGCACTTCGTCCAGGAGAGTACGCAGATCATCCCGGCGGCGGGGGATGCCCTGGCGGGGGGGGACCTGGCGGAGTTCGCCGCGGCCGTCGCGCAGTCACAGGCGGCGGCCGAGTCGCTGCTGGGCAACCAGGTGCCCGAGACGATCCACCTCGCCCGCGGGGCGCGGGGGCGGGGGGGGGGGGCGGCGTCGGCGTGGGGGGGGGGGTTCGGGGGTTCGGTGTGGGCCCTGGTGGGGGAGGAGCGGTGGGAGGCGATGCGGGACGCGTGGCGGGCGGACTACGCGAGGGCGTTCCCGGCCCCTGCCAGGCGTTCGGAGTTCTTCGCCACGCGGGCGGGGGCGGCGGCGATGGAGGTGGGGCAGGCCTAGCGGTACTCGGTCTCGTTGACGGGGTCGACGGCCGGGCTGGTGTCGGGGGCGACGGGCAGGCCCGTTCCGGGCAGCAGTTCCAGGAGCTTCATCGGCGAGGTGGGATTCGTCGTCTCCTGCGCGGGCTGCGTGGCGGGGGCGGGCTCGACGACGACGGCCGGGGCGGGCAGAACCGCCGGGGCCGGAACCGCCGGCGCCGCGGCCGGTTCCGGCAGGGGCTGCGAGTCCACGGCGGCGACGACCGGGCGGGGGGCCGGGGCCACCGGGGCCGGATCGGGCCCGACGACCAGGGGGGCGGGCTCGGGGAGCGGCACGTCGCCCCCATTCACCTGCGTCCACTCGGGGGGAGGTCCCCATCCGCCCTCGCGGAGCGTGAGCTTGCCGGAGGAGTCGGGCGAGACGACGGTCACCTGGACGCGCTCCGAGGCATCCGGGGCGGCGGACTGGGATTCGTCGGCGGGGGCGGTAGTGGGCGCCTCTACGGGCTCGGGCGTCCGGGGCGCTGCGGGGGCGACCTCGATTACCGGTTCGAGATCCGTGGCGTTCTCACCGGGGGGCGGGGTGATTTCCACGGAGGTTGTCGAGGCGGGCGGGGCAGGCTCCTCGATCTCGGCGGGTTCCTGAAGCTCGATCGGCTCGGTGGGCCCGACGGGCTCGACCTCGCGCGGGGCCGGGACGGCCGCAGGGGCAGTGCGAGGCAGCGGGTTGTCGGGCGGCTCGAAGGCGGACTCCTCGTCTCCCGCCACCGCGGGCGGCGGGGCCGGGTCCGACTCCGCCGCGGGAGCGCTGGACTGCGGGCTCGCCGGGGCCTGGCCGCGCGGGGCGGGGGCCTCATCCCGCGGGGCCGGCGGCAGCGGGGGCCGGATGATCACCCGCGGGCCCGGGGTCGCCGGAACGCGCGGGGTCTCGTCCAGCACCTCGACGCGCTCGACGGTGATGACATCGTCCTTCAGCCGCTCGCTGTACCGCTTCTGCCCGAAGACCCCGACGCGCTGGTCGACGTGCCGGGCCAGGTCGATCGCCGGGTCGGCCGGGCGGAGGTAGGCGATGATGGTCCGCGTGTCGGGGTTGTACAGGGCGTGGTAGTCCCGGTACAGCCGCGACGTCATCACGATGCCCTTCGCCTCGTGCTGGGGCGTGGGCTCGACGGTGGCGGTGCGGACCTCGATGCGGGTGCGGGCGAGTTCCAGTTCGCGCTGCTTGGCGCGGGTGGCTTCGAGGAGCTTCTCGACCTCCTGGCTCTCCTTGCGCTGGGCGAGGGCGGCCTGGAGGAAATCGACGCGGTGCTGGACGTAGGGCGCCAGGGGGCTGTCCGGGGGCAGCGTGATGGCCTGGTAGGTGTCGAGGAGGCCCTGGAGGTTCCGCTGCTCGGGGGGCTTGGCGTACTCGGCCTGGAGGGCGGCCTCCGCCTCCTGGAGCTTCTGGGCGGCCGGGTCCACCGGGGCGGGGGCGGGGCGCGTGGTGGGCGCGGGCGACTCGGGGGCGATGGGGGGCTGCGCGGCGGGCGCGTTCGCGTCGAGGGGCGCGGGGGTCCGCGGGGTCGTCTCACGCGGAGGCGCCGTCGTCTCCGCACGCGGGGGCGTGAGCGTCACGGGGGGCGTCTCGCCCGGGGTCCCCGTCGTGCCGGACGGCCGGGCCACCAGGTCGGCGGTGATCCAGAAGTACGCCCCCAGGGGCGGGCGGATCTTGTAGAAGTTGGTCGTCTGCCCGATGACCTGCAGGCGCGTGTTGCGCCCGACGCGGCCCTGCACGCCGGGGAACTCCTCCTGCACCAGGTCCCCCCCAGGGCGGATCCATGCGTGGTCGGCCGTCACGACCGCAATCCCGCGCTCGGGGTCCAGGACCACGTCCGTCTTGCTGACGACGGAGTAGCAGCCGGCGACGGGCAGGATCTTGAGCCAGCCCCCCGAGACCTCGACCACCTGCACCTGTGTGCCGCGGGTGACGACGGTACAGGGATAGGCCGTCTGCCCCGGCCCGGAGCGGACGTACACGCGGTCGCCGCTGACCGTTCCGGTAAAGAGGGGCTTGATCTGAGGCGCCGTCGCCTGCTGTGCCGCCGCCGTCGCGGCCAACAGCGCTGTGAGCATCACCGCCGTAGCCAAACGCTTCATGCTGGGCTCCTTCCGGTCCTACCGTGTGAGCTTTGATACTTGGGATCTGAACCCTTCCACCATATTCCCTGGAGGCACGCGAGTCAACAGAAGCCATTCGCTCAGCAGCCGTTCGCTCACCAGGGCCATCGCTACGTCGCCCCCAAACGCCTGCGACGCCCCAAGCGCGTGGGACGCGTCCAGCGCGTGCAACGTCTCCAGCGCGTGCGTTGGGGGTCTCCTGACCCCCAACGTCCCGGAACGAGCGGAGCGGTTCCGCGATAGCGTGATGGCGGCGCTTCGGTCGCGGAGGTTCGTTAGAGCGGGGGCAGCGCGAGGCGGAATTCCGCCCCCTCTCCGGGCGTGCTGGATACGTCGATCCGCCCCCCCAGGTGCTGGATGATCTCCTGGCAGACCGGCAGGCCCAGGCCGCTGCCGCCCTCGTGTCCCGGCCCGGCGGCGGGATCGGCGGTGGTGAAAAAGGGCTCGAAGATGCGGGGGAGGTGCTCCGGGGCGATGCCCGTCCCGTTGTCGCGGACGCACAGGAGCACGCCCCCGTCCCGGTCGGGCGAGGCGGTGACCTCGATCCGCCGCATGCCGCGCGTCTTCAGCACGGCCGAGCGGGCGTTGGACAGCAGGTTCACGAGCACCTGCTCCAGTTCGATGGGATGCGTGCGGACGCAGAGGCCCTCGGCGATGTCGAGCCTCAACTCGATCCCGTCCTTGCCCAGGTCGCGGGCCAGCACGTCCAACGCCGCCCGGACCACGCCCGCCACGGGCACGGTCTCGGGCTCGGCGGACTCCCCGCGCGAGATGCGGAGGATGGCGTTGCAGATCTCCGTCGCCCTGCGTCCCCCGTCGGCGGCGCGGAGGATGGCCTTGGTCTGCAGGGAGGGGTTCTTCTGGGCCATCTGGGCGTAGTTGACGACGGGGGTGAGGATGTTGTTGAACTCGTGGGCCACCATCGCCGTCAGCGTCCCCAACGAGGCGAGCCGCTGGGCGTGGCGCAACTGCGTGCGCAGGGCCTCCACCTCCGAGTGCAGCTTGGCGAGCTGCTCCTCGTGGGAAACGTTCTGCGTCAGATCCGCTGTCGTCGGGGCCGTCACACGCCGCCGTCCTTCCTGCCACGCGCCCACTGTGCAGAGAGGCGCGTTGCTCTTATAATCGGCGGGGCGACGTGAGAACTTGAAGGTAGCTTGCCCATGGACCCGCACCGACAGCTCGCCGCGCTGACCGATCTGGCTGAAACGCTGGGCATCGCCATCCGCCGCGTGCCCCGTTCCGTTGATGCGGGCGAGCACCCGGGCGGGGCCCTCGTGGTCCTGCGCGGGACCCCGACGGTCTTCCTCAACCCCGACGCCCCCGTCCCCGACCAGATCGCCCTCCTCGCCGACTGCCTCCGCACCCGCAGGGAGATCGAGGAGATGTTCCTGCCCCCCGAAGTGCGGGAACTCCTGGAGGACGGCAGCGGGGAGTAGGCAGTAAAGGTTAGAGGTTAGAGGTTAGAGGTTAGAGCCCAGAGGGACGCCTCCCACGAGCACTCTCACCTCTCACCTCTCACCTCATCCCCCAGTGTCTATTCCCGAGTGCCTCTTCCCTGTCGCCTCTCCGTTCGCTACCATCCCTCCATGCGCATCATCGCCCACGGAATCGACATGGTGTCCTGCAGCCGCCTGGAGGCGGTCCTGGAGCGGCATGGACAGAAGTTTCTCGACCGCGTCTTCACCCCCGTCGAGCAGGAGTACTGCCGCGACCGCAAACGCCGCATCGAGCACCTCGCCGGGCGCTTCGCCGCCAAGGAGGCCGTGCTGAAGGTCCTCGGGACCGGGTGGCGGAGCGGGATCGCGTGGACGGACGTCGAGGTCCGCAACGAGCCCTCCGGCGCCCCGCGGGTGCTGCTGTACGGCGAGTGCCGCCGCCTCGCCGACCAGATGCGCATCGCCGGGGTCCTGATCTCCATCAGCCACGTCGAAACCCACGCCATCGCCTCCGCCATCGGCCTCGCCGAGGCGTCCGGAGGGGCGCTGGGCATCGGGGACTGAGCGGCGGGCGCGGCCCGCCGCATTTTGGATTTTCAATTTTCGATTTTGGATTTGCTCCCGGACCGAGACTCCACGCGGTACGAGTGCCGGCCCAGATCGGAAATCGTAACGGTTCACGTCTTCACAGACAGCGGCGAAGGCGTGACGAGAAGAAACAGCCCGAAGAAAGGGATTACGCAGATTTTGAGATGGCACAGATTGAGGAGAAGAACACCTCCCTGTTCTCCCATCTGTGCCATCCAGAAATCTGTGTAATCCCCTTCTCTCCGGCTGTTTCTTCAGATTTCCGTCGCCGCATGCACAGGCGTGAACGGTTACCGGAAATCGAAACTCGGAAATCGAAAATGGGGCCTACGGCCGCTTGGACTGCTTCGCCTGCTCCGCGAGGCCCTTGAGGTCGATGGCGTCGAGGAAGGCCTTCATCACGCCCGCATCCCCGTCGGTGACCTGGGCCATCAGCAGGATCCCGCCCTGCATCGCCGTCGTCTGCACGGTCTTGGCCTCCTTGTCGGTGAGGGTCCACCCGACCCACCCGTCGCGCTTGACGGGCTCGAACTTCATGTTCGGGTTGGAGTTCATGGCCTTGAGCATCTCGGGGTTGGCGTACATCTCCGCCATTTCCTTCTGCGGCTGCACCAGCTCGGGCGAGTCGGTGAACTGCACGCTGACGGTGGTGCTGGAGTCCTTCCTGCGGTACTCCCGCGAAGCGAGGGTCCAGGAGACGGTCTGGCCCTCCCCGCCCCAGTTGCCCGACTGCGCGTCGATCTCATCGGCCTCCCAGCCGGCGGGGGGGGCGGGGAAGAACGACGCCAAGCCCTTCTGCACCGACGCCTGCATCTGGTTGATGGCCTTCTGCAGCGCGGCGATGGCGTCGCGGGTCTGCCCGGCCTTGTAGTCCTGCAGGGCCTTCTGGATCAGGGTTTCCACCGCGTCGGGCGGGGGGGCAGGGGTCTTCTTCGCCTCCTGCGCGCACAGAACGCCCGCCCCGATCATCAACGCCGCCATACTCATCAGCATCCGTGACATTCTTCGTCTCCTTGTTCGTGGTCCTGCGTCCCATTCCGGCGAACCGCGGAGAGTATACCACGGGGGCCCGAGGGGGGACAGGAAGCGGAGGTCCCCGGCAGGGCCCTCGCATCTCCGCGCTTCCGTGGCATGGGCGTCTCGCCCATGGGTCCCACGGGCATCTTGCTCGTGGGCTTCGGCGGAGAGGCCTCCGTGACTTGGGGGTGGTTGGGCTCACAGGGAGGCCGCTCTCGCCTCTCGGCAGGGGCGAGACGCCCTTGCGACACACGGGCGAGACGCCCGTGCCACGGAGATGCAGTGGCCCTGAGTCCCCCCACGGCCGCCGCCCCGCGTCACGCCAATCGAAAACCGGTAACCGTTCACGGGAGTGCGGGTGAGGAGCACCGCACCGCCTCGAAAAAGGGGACAGGCACCTGCGCGGCAAGAAGCATGCCGCTGCGGAGCCAGTCCCCTTTTCCGAGGCTCCGTGCGCCATCCCGTCTTCGGCTCCCGACGGACCATTTTCTTCACGCCTTCGCTGCTGTTCGCGAAGGCGTGAACGGTTGCCGAAATCTAAAAATCAAGGCCCCCCCGGCCCTCCCACCGTTCCCTGTCCGCCCCGTCTCCGGTATGATCTGGCGCATGACGGAGCGGATTGATCGACCGATGACGGTATTCCTGTCGGTGGCCGACCCCAGCGGGGACGAACACGCGGCCAACCTCATGGATGCGCTGCGCGCGCGGATCTCCAACGTGAAGTTCGTCGGGGTGGCCGGTTCGCACATGGCGGCCGCGGGCTGCCAGGTCCTCGCCGACCTCACCGAACGCGCCAGCATGCTGGGCGGGCCGCTGCTGCGCCTGGGCTACTACGTGCGGACGATCCGCCGCCTGCAGCGGCAGATGGCGGAGATCCGCCCCGACCTGCACGTGCCGGTGGACAGCCCGGCGATGAACTGGCACCTGGCGAAGACGGCGAGGGCGATCGGGACCCCGGTGGTGTACTACGTGGCCCCGCAGGTGTGGGCGTGGGCGCCGTGGCGGGTCCGCAAGCTCGCCCGCCTCACCGACGCCGTCGCCTGCATCCTCCCCTTCGAGCAGGAGTACCTCCGCGCCCGCGGAGTCAACGCGCACTACGTCGGGCACCCGATCTTCGACACCCGCCCCCCGCTGCCCGACCCCATGCCCGACCTGCTGGACGCCTGGTACCACGGGACGTGGCGGATCGCGCTGCTGCCCGGGTCCCGCCCCAGCGAGATCGAGCACCACACCCACGCCCTCCTCCGCGTCGCCGACGCCCTCCGCCTGAGCTTCCCGAAGGCCCGCTGCACCTTCGCGGCCGTCCGCGAGTCCACCGGGGACGCCATCCGCCGCATCGTCGAGCAGGAAGGCAATACCACCACCGACCTCCGCGTCGGGCGCACGTCGGCGTCCGACGTCCTCGCCCACTCCCACCTCGCCATCGCGGGGTCGGGCACGGTCACGCTGCAGGCGGCCTACTTCGGGGTGCCCATGGTGGTGTTCTACCGCACGGGGCTGCTCACCACGCTCCTGCACCACACGCTGGGCCGCTTCCGCTCCTTCGTCTCCACGCAGCACTACTCGCTCGTCAACATCCTCGCGGGCCGATTCGTCGTCCCGGAGTTCATGCCCTGGCGGGGCGACACGCGGGTGCTGGTGGACACGGTCGAGGACCTGCTGGGGGACCTGGGCTACCTGGCGGAGGCGCGAAGGAACATGATCGAGCTGGTCCGCCCGCTCGTTGTCCCCCCGCCCGGACGGGCCGCCGACAACGCCGCCGACCTCATCGTGCGGACGCTGCAGGACCTGCGGGGACCGAAGTAGGCCGGGAAGGGCCGCGCCGCCTGCGCCTTTGCGCCCGTGTTTTATTTATTGACAAGATTCCGAATCGTTCGATAAAATGGTGACATGTCCGGCAGCGGGCCGGGCCGTTCCGCATCCCGAATGAGGTTTCGATAGACTGCATGCAATTTGAAGATTTCGGGCTCATCGAGCCCCTCCTGAAGGCTGTCCGTTTCGAAGGCTACACGACTCCCACTCCGATCCAGCAACGCGCGATCCCCCACGTGCTCGATGGAAAAGACGTGCTCGGCTGCGCGCAGACGGGCACGGGCAAGACGGCGGCGTTTTCGCTGCCCATCCTCCAGCGCTTCCACGAGCACCCCTACGAGGGCAAGAACACGCGCCCGATCCGGTGCCTGATCCTCTCGCCCACCCGCGAACTCGCCGCCCAGATCCACGACAGCTTCGTGGCGTACGGCAAGCACACGTCCGTCCGCCAGACCGTCGCGTACGGCGGGGTCAACAAGCCCCCCCAGATCCGCGCGGTGAAGAAGGGCGTCGACGTCCTCATCGCCACCCCCGGGCGGCTGCTGGACCTCATGGAGATGCGGGTCGTCGACCTCTCGCAGGTCGAGGTCTTCGTCCTCGACGAGGCCGACCGCATGCTCGACATGGGCTTCATCCCCGACGTCCGCCGCATCGTCTCCCGCATCCCCACCGAGCGGCAGACGCTGCTGTTCTCCGCCACCATGCCCCAGACCGTCATGTGCCTGGCGAACTGGCTCCAGCGGGACCCGGTCGACATCCGCGTGACGCCCGATGTCTCGGCGGCCGAGACCGTCGAGCACATCGTGTACTTCGTCGCCCAGCGGCACAAGGCCCCGCTGCTGCAGCACCTGCTGCAGGACGACGCGATCGGGCGGGCGCTGGTCTTCACGCGGACCAAGCACGGGGCGGAGCGGCTGGCGCACACGCTCAGCACGGCCGACATCAACGCCGACTCCATCCACGCCGACAAGCCCCAGAAGGCCCGCGAGAAGGCGCTGGACGACTTCAAGAACGGGCGCACCCGCGTCCTCGTCGCCTCCGACATCGCCGCCCGCGGGATCGACGTGGACGACATCACGCACGTGATCAACTTCGACATGCCCCAGGACGCCGAGACGTACGTCCACCGCATCGGGCGAACGGGGCGGGCGGGGCAGAGCGGCCTGGCGCTGTCGTTCTGCGACGTGGAGGAGCGGCGGCAACTGGCGGGCGTGGAGTCGATGCTGGAGCGGCAGATCCAAGCCATCGCCGACCACCCCTTCTGCACCACCATGCCCAACCGCGACCCCGACGCCCAACGCCGCCAGCGCGCCAACCGCTGGGCCCGCATGGACAAGCGGGCGCGGCGAAGAGGGCGGTAGGGCATTTTCGATTGGCGATTTCCGATTTTCGATTTGCGCTGACGCCGGGTGCCACGGCTGCGCTGTTCGCAGCCGTGTCCTTCCTGACAGCACGGCTGTGAACAGCGATGCGGCGCCCCCGTCTTTTGGATTCGTGTAACCGTTCACGGGAGTGCGGGCGAGGAGCCCCGCACCGCCTCGAAAAAGGGGACAGGCACCTGCGCGGCAAGAAGCATGCCGCTGCGGAGCCAGTCCCCGTTTTCGAGGCTCCCTGCGCCTACCCCCTCTCCCCAGCGGCCCCGTGCCGAATGGCCTCTTCTTCTCCCCACCGACCCCGCGTCGGTGGTAAGCCGGCTTCCTGACTACGGGATCACCCACGGGCGCGGACGATGCGCGGACCCGGTCCGCGCTGGCGGTAGCCGGGAGCCGTTTGAACCACCGACGCGGGGTCGGTGGGGAAAAGAAGAAGAGGAAGAAGAAGCATGAGACCCCGGGGGCCTGCGAGTAGTCGATAGCCGCCTTCCACCGACGCGGGGTCGGTGGGGAGCAGAGGGAAGAGAGGCGGGTCGGTGGGGGGGCGGACGGCGGGCGTTGTTCTGAAACACACGGCGCCGCGGGTCGAAAAGGGGGACAGGCACCTGCGCGGCGAGAAGCATGCCGCTGCGGAGCCAGTCCCCGTTTTCGAGGCTCCCTGCGCCTACCCCGCCTTCGGCTCCCGACGAACCCTTTTCTTCACGCCTTCGCTGCTGTTTGCGAAGGCGTGAACGCAAATCGCAAATCGCAAATCCAAAACCGAAAATCGAAAATGCCGGCGCTCAGGCGCCGGCGATCTGGAGGGCCTTGGCGTGGGCGTCGATGTACGCCAGGCCCACGCGGGACCAGTCGAAGCGGTCGGCGGAACTCTCGGTGCGGTTGCGCAGGGCGATGCGGTCGCGGCGCTCCATCTGGCAGAAGCGGAGCATCCACTCCGCCAACTGGTGGGCGGCCGCGTCCCCGCTCCGCCCCCGGCGCTCCGCCACGAAGATCCCCCGCTCCCAGTGGTCGGGCATGTTCTGCAGCACGTGCGTCCCGAAGCCCGACAGGTCGCTCGTGACGGCCGGGACGCCGCGGGCGACGCACTCCAGGGGCGTGTAGCCCCAGGGCTCGTAGAAGCTGGGGAACACGCCCAGATGGCACCCGCGGACGAAGTGGTCGTAGTCCATGCCGAACAGCGGGCTGCTGGAGGTGACGAAGTCGGGGTGGTAGACCACCTTGACGCGGTCCTCGGCGAGGTTGATGAGGTTGAGGTAGCGGATCTGCCCGAGGACCTCGTCGTGGGCGTCGTCGAGCAGGTCGTGGGTGACGACGGAGGGCAGGATGGGGGACTTCCAGGTGTGCATCAGCCGCCGCAGGCGGAGCTTCCAGTAGTCGTCGATGAGGTGGTTGTAGTCGGGCACCCGCCCGCGGGCGGTCTCCCCGAAGAGGCGTTCGGCGAACTGCTCCTTGATGGAGTCGGTGTTGCGGGCGATCTCCTCGAGCATGGCGTTGCGGCGGAGGACCTCGGAGTTGATCCCGCGGAAGGGGCGCTTGGAGATCAGGAAGAACACCACCGTGCGGTCGGAGCCCGAGGAGCGGAGCATGGCGTTGAGGCGGGCGAGGGCCTCCAGCGCCAGGTCGAACCCCTTGTTGCGGTACTCGTACCGCCCCGAGCTGAAGAAGTACAGCGTCCGGTCCAGGTCGAACGTGTAGCTCGGGAAGAACATCGACATCACCAGGCGATGGATCTGCTCCTTGTAGACGCGGTGGAGGTTCTGGAACTCGTGCATGGCGACGAACCGCTCGATGTTGAGCCCGTTGGGGGTGAGCAGGTCGGGCGGGCGGCCGAGGAGGTGGCGGCACTCGTCGCCGGTCACGTCGCTCACGGTGGTCAGGACGTGCGCGCCGTGGGCGCAGGCGCGTTCGAGGCGGACGGGGGCCTCGATGTTGTAGCGTCGGGCCTCGGCGAGCCAGTCCATGTGCCCCAGGCGGTCGTAGAACCACGGGTCGTTCATCGCCAGGACGCGTCCGAGCTGCGTGGCGTGCGTGGTGAACACGGTCGCCAGGGGCAGTTGGGCGCGGCGGAGTTCGGGGATCGCCGACCCCGCGAGCCACTCGTGGAAGTGCGCGATGACGGGCCGGCGGACCTTGGAGGCGGCGAGGGCGTGGAAGAGGCGTTCGACGCAGTGCCCGAAGGCGACGACCTCGTCCATCAGCGGGTCGTGGGCGGGCAGGGAGATGTCGTGGTGGTCCCAGAGGAGGTACTTGATCTCGCCCAGGCGGTAGTAGGCGCTGCGGGGGTTGAGCAGCAGGACCTGGGGCGTACCGGTGATGATCCAGTGCCCGAAGTGTGCCTCGATGCCCTCGGCCTGCAGGGCGTGGAGCGCGTCGCGGAGGCGGGGGGGAGGCGTGGCGGGCTCGAATTCCAGCGGGCTGGCCTCGGGGTCCCAGGGCCCGACGAGGCAGTAGTTCTTCGCCCACTGCTCCACCATGGTGGGGGCCTTGGAGCGGATGACGGTGTAGATCCCCCCGACCTGCCGGCAGACCTCCCAGGCGATCTCGAAGAGCAGGGGCTCGGCGTGGCGGGCGGAACGGGGGACGCTGGTCTTATGGGGTACGAGGGACATTACGGAGCGGTCCTTTCCTCGCTGCGACTTCCGGGCTATTCTAGCGGATGACGCGGAGCGTGCAACGGGCAGGAGACGGGCCGATGATTTCGATCACTCCAACGCTGGCGATTGACGAGAGCGAGATCCACGAGCGGTTCGTTCGCGCCTCGGGCCCGGGGGGGCAGAACGTGAACAAGGTGGCGACGGCGGTGCAGCTGCGGTTCGACGCGGCGCACTCGCCCTCGCTGCCCGACGACGTCAAGCGCCGCCTCCGCGCCATCGCGGGCGCCCGGATGACGGGGGAGGGGGAGATCCTCATCGACGCCCGCGAGCACCGCTCGCAGGAGCAGAACCGGGCGGAGGCGTTGCGGCGGCTGGTGGAGCTGATTCGCCAGGCGGCCCGCCCGCCCAAGAAGCGGCGGAAGACCCGCCCCACCCGCGCCTCGCAGGAACGCCGCCTCCAGACCAAAAAGCAACGGGGCGAGACCAAACGCCTCCGCTCCCGCCGCCCGCGCTCCGAGGAGTAGCGGCCCCCCGGGGCGGCCATCCCCCCGCGCCGGCGAAGGGCGCCAGCCCGTCGGCACAAGGGGACGGGCTCCGGGAAAAGGGGACGGGCTCCGCCGCTGTTTGGCGGTGCCTGTCCCCTTTTCCCGTGTCGCCCTTCTGCCGCGTCGGTTCGCCGACAGGGCGTCGGAAACGGGGACAGGCACCTCCGGGGCGAACAGCATGCCCCTGCGGAGCCAGTCCCCGTTTTCGACGCCGTCAGCCGCGAACGTCTCGCTGCCCGTCAGGAGTACGCGTAGATCGCCAGGGCCACCGTCACCCCGTTGAACAGGGCGTGGACGACGATGGCGGGCAGCAGGCGGCCGCAACGCTCGTAGTTGTAGCCGATCACGATCGCCAGCAGGAACAGGGCGGGCAGGTGCTGCCAGTTCTGCATGTGCAGCAGGGCGAAGATGAGGGAGGTGACGAGGATGGCGCCCCAGGGCCTCCCGAAGTACTTGCGGAGCATCGACTGCAGCAGGCCGCGGAAGAAGATCTCCTCGGCGAGGGGGGCGAGGAGGACGGCGGTGAAGACGGCGATCACCCGCAGGAGCGGCCCGTACTCGGGGGCGAGGAACTCCAGCAACTGGTGTTCCTGGATGGTCTTGTCGTGGGCGAACTGCTGGATGAGGTAGACGACGAGCCCGTGGATGCCGTAGCTCAACGGCACGGCCGCCAGGTATCCCAGGACCCCTCGCACGAGGTCCCAGGGCCAGTGGCGGAAGCTCAGGCCCAGTCCCCGCCACAGCCCCCCGCGGAAGGTGAGGTGCCCGGCGAGGAGGGAACTCCCGAGCAGGATCAGTCCGGCGGCGAGCCCGGCGAGGAGCAGTCGGGGATCGGATGCGGGCGCGTAGGGCAGGCCCTGCCCGAGGGCGACGGCCTGCATGACGGCGAACCAGAGGAGGAGGATGGCGAGCAGGTGGAAGGGGTTGAGGGCGTTGGGGCGTCCGGGCGTCGCCGCCAGGCCGAACTTCCGCGGGTAGACGAAGCGCAGGATGGCCCAGACCACGAAGACGATCGCCCCGACGGCGAGCAGGGCGTTCATGATGGGGGCGATGCGCTCCTGCACCGCCGGGTCGGACAGCCGACCGGCCGTAGCGGTGGTGGCCTGCGACAGCAGCCGCCCCCCCGTCCCTCCGAGCATCCACAAAGCGTTTGACACAGTCGAATCGATCCTGCTACCGTGAAAGGCATCACCCTTTACGACGAAACGTCCACAACACAATGGCGCAGAATATATTAGACACGATCCTGGCAACCAAGCGCAAAGAGGTGGAAACCCTTCGCCGCCGCGGGGAGGCGTCCCTCATCGCCGCCGCCCGCGAAGCGCCTCCGCCGCGAAATTTCTTCCGCGCCCTGACCCGCCCCGCCCCGGGGCGGCTCATGAACCTCATCGCCGAGGTCAAACGCGCCAGCCCGTCGGCGGGTACGATCCGCCAGGACGTGGACCCGGTGGACATCGCCCGGCAGTACGAAGCCGCCGGCGCCGACGCCATCAGCGTCCTGACCGATGGCGAGTACTTCCACGGCTCGATGGACGACCTCATCGCCGTCCGCGCCGCCGTGAACCTGCCCGTCCTCCGCAAGGACTTCCTCATCGACCCGCTGCAGGTCTATGAGGCCCGGGCGGGGGGGGCGGATGCGATCCTCCTCATCGCCGCCGCCCTGCCCGCGGGGGCGCTGGCGGACCTCATGATCCTCGCGGCCGAACTCCGCATGACCGTCCTGCTCGAAGTCCACGGGGCCGACGAACTCATGCAGGTCCGCTCGATGATCGGCTTCCCGCACATGTCGTACTCGCTGCTGGGCATCAACAACCGCGACCTCACGACGTTCCGCGTCGACGTCGCCACCACGCTCCGCCTCATGGGCCTCGTCCCCGAGGGCCTCACCGTCATCAGCGAGTCGGGCATCCGCACCCGCGAGGACGTCGAGCGCCTCCACGCGGGGGGGGTGCGCGGGCTGCTCGTGGGCGAGACGCTCATGCGGAGCGGAGACATCGCCGGTACGATCCACGAACTCCTCGCCGTCCGCGAGTGACGGCCCTACCAGGATGCGCCCATGGCCAAAGCCCCACCAACCGCCCCGTCCACCCCGCAACCCCGCCGCTCCCGCCTCACCCTCCTGCTGCTCGCCGTCGGGGTCGTGGGCGTGGCGGGCGTGACGCTGCTGCTCGTGCTCGGGGGCAAGGAGCCCCCGCGCGCGCCCCTCGCCCCCGACGCGCGGGCGTCGAGCGTCCGGGAACTCGTCGCCCGGGCCAAGCAACTGCTGGTGACGGCCGAGCGGCAGCGGGCGCAGGGCGCACGCTTCGATCCGAGCCCCCCGCCCCTCGAACAGACCCCGCTCGCCCAGCGTGCCTACCAACAGGCGGTCGAACTGCTGCAGACGGCGATCCGCGTGGCCCCGCAGGACCCTGAGCCCCGCTGCGTCCTCGCCGAAGCCTACCACCGCATCGGCCGCTCCCAGGACGCCGAGGCCGTCATCGACGAGGTCCTGCAGGTCGCCCCGCTGTCGTCCGAGGCGCTGTGGATCAAGGGGATGCTGCTGCACACCCGCGGGGACGCCCAGGGCCCCGACTACCTCCGCCGCGCCGCCGACAGCCCCGCCGCCACCCCGCAGATGCAGGCGCGCTACGGGCTGTGGCTGGCCTCGATCGGCCGGGACCTCGCCGCCGGGGCCGCCTACCTCCAGCGCGCCCACCAGGGCGGGGCCCGCGAGCCGCAGATCAACCTCGCCCTCGCCCACCTCGCCGTCCGCCAGTCCCGCTACGCCGACGCCGAACGCTACCTCCAGGAACTCGCCCAGGGCCCGCGCGTTCCCCTCGAAGTCCTCCAGATGCTCGCGGAGGTGAAGCTCAACCTGGGCAAGTCCGACGAGGCCGCCCAACTCGTCCGCACCGCCCTGGACACCGCCCCGGCGCACCTCCGCGCGGCGTTCCTCGTCCAGCTCGGCCGCATCCGCACGCAGCAGAACCGCTGGGCCGAAGCCGCCGACGCCTACGCCGCCGCCGCCCTCGCCCCCGGGGGGGCGCGGTTCTCCCTCGACGCCGCCAAGTGCCATTACTTCGCCGGCCAGTACGCCCAGGCCATGCGCCACGCCGACGCCGCCGCCGAGGCGCTCGGGGACAGCCCGGAGGTCCGCCAGTGGGTGGCGCGGATCGAGGAGGCCCGCTTCGGGCCCACCAGCCAGCCCGCCTCCGCCGCCATCGCGCCCGGCCCGCCCGCCGTCACGCCCCTCCGCCCCCCGACGGGGCTCGCGCCCCTCGCCCCCTCCGACGCCAACGGACCCGCGAGGGACCCCAACGCGTCCGGCGATCTCCGCCTTCCGTCGTTCGGGCGGGAGTGGTAGGCCGTGTCCCCCAACCGCCACAGCAAGGCCCCGACGGCCTGCGCCGGGGGTCGCCTGATCCCCGCCTCCTGCGACGGGGTTCTCCTGACCCTCACCTCCTGCGACGGGGGTCTCCTGACCCCCGGCGTCCCGGAAGGGTGAGGAACGCGTCCGCGGCAGCGTCGTTGGAGCGATCCCTTCGCGGCGGTCCCCGCCGCGACCGAAGCGCCGCCATAACGCTGTCGCGGAAGCGCTCGTTGGCGTTCCCGGACGTTGGGGGTCAGGAGACCCCCAACGCACGCGCGTGAGGCGTCGCACGCGCTTGGGGCGGCGCACGCGCTT
>JAWLCQ010000092.1:0-17302 GCA_041687095.1 Phycisphaerae bacterium
GTCCATCGAGTAGGCTTCCATGCCGTTCTCCTTTCGCCGGCAGCAAGCCTACACAACATGTTGTGGTGGCGCTAGACCCAAGTGCAAAGCGCTCTAGCCGGCACCCTGCCCCCTCTTTCCTGCTGTTTCTTCTTCTTTCCGCGCCCACCCGGCTTTACGCCGGTGGAGCGAAGCTTTCACGCCCTCGGAGCCCGCCCGAGCTTAGAAACCTTCGCTCCACCCGGACAAGCCGGGCGGGGGCGAAAAGAAGAAGAAGTGAAAGTGGAGCGCCGCCGGCTAGCTTAGAAACCTTCGCTCCGCCGGGGCAAGCCCGGCGGGGGCGGCCCGGCGGGGGCGGCCCGACGGGGGCGGCCCGGCGGGGGCGGCGACGCGGCCCGGGCCACAGGGGCATCCGGCGGCGATCCGCCCACCGAGATGTGTGGAACAACGAGGTCAGGAGACCCCCAACGCACGCGATGGAGGCGTCGCACGCGCTTGGGGCGTGCCGCCGCGCAGGGCGTGCAGGTTCTGCCGGAACGGAACGCCAGCAAAACCTGCACGCAGGAGAGACGAGACGCAAGAGGGACGCAAGAGGGACGCGGGAGAGTCGCGGACGCTCCGCGACCATGTTCCCGTGCGCCGCTGGGACCGCGAGGGCGTCTATAATGGGCCGACGCCAGCCGACGGGGGCGAGGATGGACCTCTCACAACGCCAGTGCGAGATGCGGCGGATGGACGACGGCATCCGCGTGTGCGTGCGCTGCCCGCTGCACGCCTCCCGCACCCACGCCGTCCCCGGGGAGGGGCCCGTGGACGCGCCCGTGTTCGTGATCGGCGAGGCCCCGGGGGCCCGGGAGGACCGCTTGGGGCGGCCGTTCGTGGGGGCTTCGGGCGTACTGCTCAACACGCTCCTGGGCGAGGCGTCCATCGAGCGGGAGGCCCTCTACATCACCTCCTGCGTGAAGTGCCGCCCCCCCCAGAACCGCACGCCGCACACCGGCGAACTCGCCGCCTGCCGGGTCAACTGGCTCGCCCCGCAACTGGCGACGGTGAACCCGCGGATCGTCCTGCTCCTGGGCGCCGTCGCCCTCCGCACCGCCGCCGGACGCACCGAGCGGCTCACGGACATCCACGGAGAACCGTTCGAGCAGGACGGGCGGGTGTGGGTGGCCACCTTCCACCCGGCCGCCGGGCTGCGGGCCGACGACCGCCGCCAGGACCTCCGCCGCGACCTGGACGTCCTGCGGGGCCTGCTGTGACCGTCGACCTGCACGGGTACGCGGTGGCCAACGCGCTCGATCTGCGCCGCCAGGTGTGCGGGTTCTAGAATTCAGCACCCGGGGCGAGCGGTACGCCCCGGGTAGAGTCGCCGTTACCTCCGCGAAAGGACCCTGCCATGCCCGTCGACGCACTGAACCCGGACCGGTTGTACCAGGAGTGTGACCCCGCGCAGTTGACGTTCGAGACCACCGACGACCTGGAGCCGGTGGATGAGATCGTCGGGCAGCCGCGTGCGGTGGAGGCCGTGCGGTTCGGGGTGGAGATCCGCCGCGAGGGGTACAACATCTTCGCCCTGGGCGAGCCCGGGACGGGCAAGCGGACGCTGGTGGAGCAGTTCCTCCGCCGCCGCGCGCCCTCCGAAGCCACCCCCGACGACTGGGTGTACGTGAACAACTTCGAGGAGAGCCACCGCCCCGTGGCGATCGCGCTGCCCTGCGGGAGGGCGAAGGAGTTCCGCGACGACATGGACCACTTCATCGACGACGCGCGGGCGGCGCTGTCCAACGCGTTCGAGAGCGAGGAGTATCGCGAGCGGCACCGCGGGCTGCAGGAGGAGTTCAGCCAGAAGCAGGAGCAGCAGCTCGATGAACTGCAGGAGCGGGCGAAGGAGAAGGGCCTGACGATGATGCGGACCCCGCAGGGGATCGGCCTGGCGCCGATGGGCTCCAACGGGCGGCCGATGAACCCCGAGGTGCTCCAGGAGATGCCCGACGACCGCCGCAAGCAACTCGCCGAAAACGCCCAGGAACTCGAGTCGGAGATGCAGCGGATCGTGGAGCAGGCGCCCGTCGCGCACCGCGAGGCGCGGCGGCAGCTCAAGGAACTCAACGAGGAGTTCGCCGACACCACCCTCGAAAGCCTCGCCAACGACCTGCGGGCGAAGTACGCCGACTTCCCCCGCATCCAGGAGCACCTCGACGCCGTCACGAAGGACCTCCGCGAGAACACCGAGGAACTCCTCAACCTCATGCGCGCCGAGCAGGACGGGCAGCAGCCCCAGCAGGCGGCCAACGGGTTCCCCATCCCCGTGCCCCCCTCCGTGGCGGAGCAGGCGCTGCTGCGGCGGTACCGGGTGAACATCTTCGTCGCCCACGAGCCCGACAGCGGGGCCCCGGTGATCCTGGAGAACAACCCCACCTACCTGAACCTCATCGGGCGGATCGACCACCAGGCGCAGATGGGCGCCCTCTACGCCGACTTCCACAACGTCAAGCCCGGGGCCCTCCAGCGGGCGAACGGCGGATACCTCATCGTCGAGATCCTCAAGGTGCTCATGCAGCCCTACGCGTGGGACGTGCTCAAGCGGTCGCTGCAGGCGCAGGAGGCGTGCATCGAGTCCATCGGGCACGCCTACGGGCTCATCAGCACGGTGACGGTCCAGCCCCAGCCCATCCCGCTGGACCTCAAGGTGGTCCTGCTGGGCCCGCCCCAGCTCTTCCTCATGCTCCGCGAGCTGGACCCCGACATGCCCGAACTCTTCAAGGTCCCCGCCGATTTCCAGGAGGAGATGCAGCGCGAGGGCAACTGCGAACTCTATGCCCGCCTCCTGGCGACGATCGTCCGCAAGGAGAAACTCCGCCCCTTCCGCCGCGACGCCGTCGCCCGCATCATCGAACGCTCCGCCCGCCTCGCCGGGGACGCCCAGAAACTCTCCGTCCACATGCGCTCCGTCGCCGACCTCCTCCGCGAGGCCGACTACTGGTCCCGCCGCGACGGGGATGGGCTGGTGACGGCCGACGACGTCGAGCGGGCCGTCAACGCCCAGCTCCACCGCACCGACCGCTACCACCGGCGGATGCAGGAGGAGATCCAGCGGGGCACGATCCTCATCGACACCGAGGGCGCCGCCCCCGGGCAGATCAACGCCCTGTCCGTCATGCGGTTCGGGGACCACTGGTTCGGGAGGCCCACCCGCGTCACCGCCCGCGTCCGCATGGGCCACGGGGCCGTCATCGACATCGAACGCGAGGTCAAGCTCGGAGGGGCCCTGCACTCCAAGGGCGTGCTGATCCTCACGGGCTTCCTCACCGGGCGCTACGCCGCCGACGTCCCCCTCTCCCTCAGCGCCTCGATCGTCTTCGAGCAGTCGTACGGCGGGATCGAGGGGGACAGCGCGTCGGCGGCCGAGCTGTTCGCCCTGCTCTCCGCCATCGCCGACACGCCCCTCAAGCAGACGCTGGCGGTGACGGGGTCGGTGAACCAGCACGGGCAGATCCAGGCGATCGGGGGCGTGAACGACAAGATCGAGGGGTTCTTCGACATCTGCCAGGCCCGCGGACTCACGGGGCCCCAGGGCGTGCTGATCCCGCAGTCCAACGTCCAGCACCTCATGCTGCGGCGGGACGTGATCGACGCGGTCCGCGAGGGCAAGTTCCACGTCTGGCCCATGCGGACGGTGGACGAGGGGCTGGAGGTCCTCACGGGCGTGCCCGTGGGCGAGCGGGACGCGCAGGGCCACTACCCCGAGGACAGCTTCAACGGGCGCATCGCCTCCCGCCTCCGCGCCATGGCGGAAAAGCGGAAGAAGTTCGCCCCCCCGCCGGCGAGGCCCGACGAGGCCCCCACGGGCCCCGGCGGAGAAGAGTAGCGGGAAATGCCCCGAATTCCCCGTGCCGAAGCCATGTCGTATGTACAATGATCAATGTGGTAATGATTTCGACACCGTACAGTAGAAGGGGAAGTAACCATGCTGCAAAAGCTCACCATGCTCATGTGGCTGGCGCCGTTGGCGCTGGCAATCGGACTCGCCGGCTGCGAGTGCCCCAACGGGGCGGTCGGCTATGAGGACGAGGACGAGATCATCTGGGAGGACGATCAGACCTTCGAGGCCGAGGACGCCGCCGCCCCCTGCCCGGCCCCCATCCGCACCGAGGACTGGCACCGGGACATCGGGACCTACGAGACCGAGGAACTCCGGACCGGCGTCCCCTGCCCGCCGCAGCAGTACGGCACGGAGGCGGGCCGCCTCCGCGACCAGCAGATGCCCCGCGACACGGGCACGCTGGAGTATGAGGGGTTCGAGGACACCGACACCTTCGAGGCCGAGGACGGCTTTGAGGACGATGCCCTCCGCCTCACCGAGCCGCGCCGGGACACCGGAGAGGGCGCTGCGCCCGCTCAGCCCGCCCAGCCCGCTCAGCCTGCTCAGCCTGCTCAGCCCGGCGAGCCCGGTACGGGACAGCCCGCTCAGCCGGCCCAGCCCGCCCAGCCCGCCGAGCCGGCCCAGCCGGCACAGCCTCGGCAGCCCGCGGATGACACGGGCGCGATCCGACCCGGGATGGACACCGACACCGACGCCGACGCCACCCTGGAGGCCGAAGGCGATGCGCTGGACGACGGCCCCGCCGACGGGGACGTGAGGCTCCAGGACCCCGACCTGCCCGCCAACGTTGACGCGGAGGCGGACCGGAGGACCGGCGGCGCGGCCGATGGCGGCGTCGAGGTCGAGACCGAGGAGTAGAACCTCGAACGCAACGCGGGGACAGACTCAGGTGGACCGCGGGACGTGAGGAGACGACGCAAGCCGTTTCCCCACGTCCCGCTTGCGCGCGGAGTGTGCCCTCCACGCCCCACCGCCCGATCACATCGCCCCGGCAGGGCCGTCGCGTCTCCGTGGCACGGGCGTCTCGCCCGTGTGTCGCAGGGGCGTCTCGCCCCTGCGGAGAGGTGAGAACGGCCTTGGGGAGAGCCCAACCACCCCCCATTCACGGAGGTGTCTCCGCCGAAGGCCACGGCAGGATGCCCGTGGGACCCATGGGCGAGACGCCCATGCCACGGAAACGCGAAGGTGCGATGGCCCCGATCGCCCCGGCCTGGCACGGGACTCCCGGGGCGCTTCCGCGTATACTGCCTCCCAGCGTAAGACGCATCCCAGGGAATTTTCGGGCAGCGTCGGTGCGACGTGGTTGCTCCCGGCTTCGCTAGGGCTACGCCGCGGCAGGCCGCTTCGCTCCGCAAACCACGGCACCCGCCCGCGAACCAAATGGAACGCGTATAAAAGGAGCGGCATTGATGGATGTGCGGACGATCGTGAGCATCGCGGGCGATGATTTCCTCATCAACGGCCGCCCCACGCACGAGGGCCGGACCTTCCGGGGCATGCGCGTCGAGGGGTTGCTCCTCAACAGCCGCATGGTCCAGGGCGTCTTCGACGACCTCAACCCCGACACCCGCTCCCGCTGGGATTACCCCGACGGGCCCTGGGACCCCGAGCGGAACACCCGCGAGTTCCTCGCCGCCATGCCCACCTGGCGGGCGTGCGGGCTCGACGCGTTCACCATCAACTTCCAGGGCGGCAGCCCGCAGGGGTACTCGCAGGGGCAGCCGTGGCACAACTCCGCCTTCGAGGCCGACGGAACGCTCCGCCCCGACTACGCCTCGCGCATGGAGCGCATCGTCCGCCGCGCCGATGCCCTCTCCATGGCCGTCATCCTCGGGTTGTTCTACTTCGGGCAGGATGAGCGGCTCGCCGACGAGGCGGCCGTCGTCCGCGCGTGCGACCAGGCGACGGACTGGGTGTGCCACCTGGGGCTTGCGAACGTGCTCATCGAGGTCAACAACGAGTGCGACGTGCCGCTCTACGAGCACGAGATCCTGCAGCCCCCCCGCGTGCACGAACTGATCGAACGCGTGATCCGCCGCTCCCGCGGTCGCGTGCCCGGCCCGGCGGGACGGCTGCTGGTGAGCACGTCGATGGCGGGCAATTCGATCCCGCCCGCGTCGATCGTGGCGGGGTCGGACTTCGTGCTGCTGCACGGCAACGGGGTTTCGGGGGCGTCCCGCCTCGCGGAGATGGTGGACACCGTCCGCTCCCTCGGCGCCTATCGCGGCCAGCCGGTCGTCTTCAATGAGGACGACCACTTCGACTTCGCCGCGCCTGACAACCACTTCCTCACCGCCGTCCGCGCGCACGCCTCGTGGGGCCTCTTCGACTACCGCCTGGGCGACGAGCCCTTCGCGGCGGGGTTCCAGTGCGTCCCCGCGGACTGGGGCATCGAACACCCCCGCAAGCGGGCGTTCTTCGACCTGCTGGCGGAGGTGACGGGGCAACGATGATCGGGGGCTTGGGGGTTCGAGAACCTGATGCTCTGCCAGGAAGCAATCGCTGGGTTGGGGCCACCCTCAAGCCGCATGCTTCTCGCGCCTTGGGGGTGTCTGAGGTGGACACCCCCAAGCGGCTGAACAGCGCCGCTTGAGGGTGGCACCCAGCGGATGATTCTGGACAGGAACCTAGATCGCCTCGCCCCCCCGCTCCCCGGTGCTGATGCGGATGCACTCCTCCAGGGGGGTGATGAAGATCTTCCCGTCGCCGATCGCCCCGCCCTCCCCGTGCCGAGCGGAGGAGAGGATCGCGTCAACGGCGATGGGGACGAAGGGGTCGTTGCACGCGATGTCCAGGCGGACCTTGGGCAACAGGTTGGGAGCGAAGGCCTGGCCGCGGTAGAGTTCCGTCTGCGGCTGGTGCCGGCCGTGACCGGTGCAGCGGGTGACGGTGATGCGGGTGATCTCGGCGGCGATGAGGGCTTCGCGGACGGCGTCGAGCTTGTCGGGCTGGATGATGGCGGTGACGAGTTTCATGGGGGCTCCTTCATGACTGCATGGAAAAGCACGGGCGCCGTGGCCTGCCTCGCCGCCACGTCGATCAGGGAGCGTGACGGCGAGGTCCTGGGAGGACGGGGCACTCCACGGCGCCCGTGCGTTGGGTCTGTCCGGGGACTAGTTCGGGTTCAGCATGCCGTAGGCGTGCTCGCGGTGGAGGCTGTGGTCCATGCCCGCCATCTCGGCCGGGGCGGGCAGGCGGAGCCCGACGAACTTGTCCACGAGGATCACGAGGATCAGCGTCACCCCGCCCGCGTAGAGCACGCTCACGCCCACGCCCTCGATCTGGTACCAGAGCTGCGTGAGCAGCCCATGCCCCGCCCCGGGCCTCAGCAGGAACGCGAGCCCCACCGCCCCCACGATGCCCGCCACCCCATGGATGCCGAACACGTCCAGCGAGTCGTCATAGCCCAGGCGGCTCTTGAGGAGGATGGCCCCGTAGCACACCACCGACGCCACCGCGCCCAGGAGGATGGCGCCCCACGGCAGGACGTCGCCGGCCGCCGGCGTGACGGCCACCAGCCCCGCGAGGATCCCCGACGCCAGGCCCAGGCTCGTCGCCTTGCCATGGTGCAGCGACTCGATCAGCAGCCACGTGAGGGCCCCGGTGGCGGCGGCGACCTGCGTGGTGGTGAGGGCGGCGGCGGTCTTGAGTCCGCAGGAGACGCTGGACCCGGCGTTGAACCCGAACCAGCCCACCCACAGCAGGCCCGCGCCCATGAGGGTGAGGACGAGGTTGCTGGGCTGCATCGCCGTCGACGGATACCCGCGGCGGCGCCCGAGGTACAGGGCGCAGACCAGGCCCGCCACGCCGGCGGAGATGTGGATCACCGTGCCCCCGGCGAAGTCGATAGCCTTGCCCGTGAGGAACCCACCGCCCCACACCCAGTGGGCGAGGGGGTTGTAGACCAGCAGCGACCACAGGGCGATGAAGAGGCAGTACCCGCGGAAGCGGACGCGCTCGGCGAAGGCCCCGGCGATGAGGGCCGGGGTGATGATCGCGAACTTGCCCTGGAACATGGCGAAGACGTACTCGGGGATGGCGTAGTCGGCCATGATCCGCTGGTCAATGCCCTTCAGCAGGAAGTAGTCCCAGTTCCACCCGGCCCATCCGAAGCTGTGCCCGAAGGTCATGGCGTAGCCCGCGACGACCCACAGCACGCCCACGATCGCCATCGCCGCGAAGCTGTGCATCATGGTTCCCAGCACGTTCTTCGTGCGGACCAGCCCGCCGTAGAACATCGCCAGCCCGGGGACCATCAGCAGCACCAGGGCGGTGCTCGCCAGCATCCACGCGGTCGTTCCGGTGTCGATCTCCACATCCGCCGCCAGTGCCAACAGATTCAAAGCGCGCTCCCTTCACTCACGCCGGGGAAGACTTCGCGGCCCAGCGGCCCGCCCGCGCAAACGCTCCGCGCAGGCGACCCGTGGGCGCAACGAGACATGGACCGCTCGCGCACACTTTCGCGACCGGCCCGCACGAGCAGTAGGATGCCGAAGATGCCCGGTTCATTCGGTCCTTCCGTCAAGGGGACGGGTAACGCCCCATCCATGCAACCCCCGTGCCGCCGCGGCCACACACACGCAAGAGGCCCTACGAGCAACAGTTGCAGCGTGGACCGCCCCCCGGGCTGCCCCCGAAGACAGGGACAAACATGTCGCGCTCCGTTCCATGGGAAGACAAAACTGTGCGTCCGCGCAACCGTTCACGCCTTCGCAAACAGCAGCGAAGGCGTGAAGCAAAGGGTCCGTCGGGATCCGAAGGCGGGATGGGCGCCGGGAGCCTCGCAAAAGGGGACTGGCTCCGTAGCGGCATGCTTCTTGCCGCGCAGGTGCCTGTCCCCTTTTACGAGGCGGTGCGGGGCTCCTCACCCGCACCTCCGTGAACGGTTACGCGTCCGCAAGGACGCCGGCCGCCGCACTATCATTCCCCACGGAGCCTCACCGCCCCCGCACGGAAGGAGCCCGTCATGGAGAACTCCCGGATCGCCGACATCTTCGACGAGATCGCCGACCTCCTCGAACTCCAGGGCGGGGACGCGTTCCGCATCCGCTCCTACCGCAACGCCGCCCGCACCGTTCGCGACCTGCCCGAGCGCCTCGCCGATCTCGCCGCCGACGGGCGGGACCTGTCCGAACTGCCCCACATCGGGGAGAGTTCCGCGAGGAAGATCCACGAGATCCTCGACACCGGAACGTGTCGGCGGGTCGAGGAGCTGCGGAAGGACGTTCCCCCCGGGCTCCCCGAACTCATGCGCGTGCCCAACCTCGGGCCCCGCAAGGCCATGATGCTCCACGAGGCGCTCGGGGTCACCTCCATCGACGACCTCCGCCGCGCCGCAGAGGCCCACCGCGTCCGCACCGTGGCGGGCTTCGGGGCCAGGACCGAGCAAAAGGTCCTGGAAGGCATCCAGACCCTCCAGAGCGCCGCCGGACGCGTTCTCTACCGACAGGCCGACGAGTACGTCCACGCCCTCGCCCGCCACCTCGACGGTCTGGACAGCGTGAAGCGGTGGGTCGTGGCGGGCAGCTTCCGAAGGGGCAAGGAGACCGTGGGCGACCTGGACCTTCTCGTCGAACCCCGCGACCGCGCCGCCGCCGCCGAGCAGATCCTGCGCTTCGAGGACATCGACCGGGTGGACCTCCGCGGACAGGAGAAGGTGACCGTCCGCCTCACGGGCGGGCTGCAGGTGGACTTCCGCTTCGTCGAGGCCGACGCCTTCGGGGCCGCGTGGCTGTACTTCACGGGCTCCAAGGCCCACAACATCTCGCTCCGCCGCATCGCCCAGGAGCACGACTGGAAACTCAACGAGTACGGGCTGTTCAAGGGGGACAACCGCCTCGCGGGCAACGACGAGGAGAGCATCTACCATCGCCTCAACCTCGCGTGGGTCCCCCCGGAGCTTCGCGAGGACCGCGGCGAGATTGACGCGGCCGCCAGCGACGCCCTGCCCTCGCTGATCGAACTCTCCGACGTCCGCGGGGACCTCCAGGGGCACACCACCGCGAGCGACGGGACGGCGAGCATCGAGGAGATGGCGATGGCGGCGAAGGAGCGGGGCTACGAGTTCTACGCCATCACCGATCACTCCAAGCGCGTGACCATGGCCGGGGGGCTCGACGACGAGCGCTGCCGGCGGCACGCGGAGGCGATCCGCGAGGCGAACGAGCGGATCCCGGGCCTGTGGCTGATGGCGGGGATCGAGGTGGACATCCTCAAGACGGGCAAGCTGGACCTGAAGGACAAGACGCTCGAGCAGCTCGACTGGGTGGTCGCCAGCGTCCACTACGACCGCAACCTGAGCAAGAAAGACATGACCGACCGCCTCGTCCGCGCGGTGCGAAGCGGGCTGGTGCACACGATCGGGCACCCCCTGGGGCGGATCATCGGCCAGCGCGAGCCGCTGGACTTCGACCTCGACGCCGTCTTCTCCGCCTGCGCCGAGGCCGGCGTCCGCATGGAGGTCAACGGCCAGCCCGACCGCCTGGACCTGCCCGACACCCTCTGCCGCCAGGGGCGCGACGCGGGGGTGAGGTTCACCCTCGGGACCGACGCCCACAAGGTGCAGGACCTGGCGTTCATGCGCTTCGGGATCAACGTCGCCCGCCGCGGGTGGCTGCGCAAAGGCGACGTCCTGAACACCCTCACCGTCCGGCAACTTCGCAAGGAACTGACCCGCCGCGCCTGACCGCCCCCCACGCCCCGAGAAACTGCCGCCCCCCAGCCATTCTCGATTGTGCACCTATAGAATTCCTGAAAAGGTGCCCGGGCGTTGGGCCCGCCGCACCCCAGAGAAAGGAGCCGACCGTGCAGAGATCGTGGAACGTACTGCTGTGCCTCCTGCTGACGGGCCTGTTCGTGGGAGCCCTCGCACCGCTGACCGGTTGCCGGGATGAGACCGAGCGCGAAGTGGACGAGGCCGCCACCGAGACCGGCGAGGCCGCCGAGGAAGTCGGACGCGACATCGGCGGGGCCGTGGAGCGCGGCGTGGAAGAGACGGGCGAAGCCATCGAACGCGGGGCCGAGGAAACCGGCGAGGCCATCGAGCGCGGCGCGGAGGAGGCCGGCGAGGCCACCCGGGAAGGCGCGGAGGAGGTCGAGCAGGAACTCGAAGGCGAGGAGCGCGAGGTCGAGATCGAGCGCGAGCCCTGATCCGTCGAGGTCGAGACCGAGTAGGACGCGACCGACCGCGAGCGAAGACGCGAACGAAGACGCGAACGAAGATTGGCATGGTCGCTTCAGCGACCCATGGGCTGCCCTATCCGGGGCCCGGGATCCCCAGGCCCAGGACATGGATCGCTGAAGCGACCATGCCGCGCGCCCCCGCCGTCCCCACCGGGCACACCGGACACACCGGGCACACCGGGCACACCGGGCACACCGGGCACACCGGGCACACCGGGCAGAACTCGGGGCGCACCACCTCGGGACAACCGCGACGGACGCGATGCGTCCCCTCCACTGGGCAGGGCAGTCCCCCCTCCTACGCGGCTTCCTTCCCCTGCCCCTTCCTCTTCCTCGCCTTCTCCGCCTCCGCGACTCTTTCGCGGACGGCGAGGACGGAGTCGGGGTTCACGCTGATCGAGTCGATGCCGGCCTCCACCAGGAACGTGGCGAAGTCCGGGTGGTCGCTCGGGGCCTGCCCGCAGAGGCTGACGGGCTTGCCCGCGTCGTGGGCGCGGGTGATGAGGTCGCGGATCATGGAGGTGACGGCCTCGTTGCGCTCGTCGAAGAGGTCCGCCAGTTCGCTCGCGTCCCGCCCCACGCCCAGGACCAGTTGCGTCAGGTCATTGGTCCCGATGGAGAACCCGTCGAACCGCTCGGCGAACTGGGAGGCGAGGATGACGTTGGCGGGGATCTCGGCCATCACGTAGACCTCGAACCCGTCCTTCCCCCGCTCCAGGCCGTTGTCGGCCATCACCTCCAGGACGCGGTCGGCCTCGGCGAGGGTGCGACAGAAGGGGACCATGACGACGATGTTCTTGAGCCCGAGGGCCTCGCGGGCGAAGCGGAGGGCTCGGCACTCGAGGGCGAACCCGTCGCGGTAGCGGTCGCTGTAGTAGCGGGCGGCCCCGCGGAACCCGAGCATGGGGTTGGCCTCCTTGGGCTCCCACTGCCGCCCGCCGATGAGGTCGGCGTACTCGTTGGTCTTGAAGTCGCTCAGGCGAACGATGGTCTTCTTGGGGTACTGGGACGCGGCGATCTTCGCGATCCCCCGCCCGAGGCGGTCCACGAAGTACTCCTCCCGGCTCGGGTAGCCCACGGTGAGCTTCTCGATCTTCTCGCGGGCGTCGTCGTCCTCCAACTCGTCGAACCGCGTCAGCGCCAGCGGGTGGATCTTGATGATGTTGTTGATGATGAACTCCATCCGCGCCAGGCCGATCCCGTCCACCGGCAGGTTCCACCACCGAAAGGCCGCGTCGGGGCTCGCGAGGTTCATCACCACCTGCGTCTCGGTCTCGGGGACGTCCTCGGGGTGGATTTCGGTGGCCTCGAACGCCAGCGTCCCGTTGTAGACCTTCCCGGTCTCGCCCTCGGCGCAGGAGACGGTGATCTCCTGCCCGTCGTGGATGTCCGCCGTCGCCGTCCCCGTCCCGATGACGGCCGGGACGCCGAGTTCGCGCGACACGATGGCCGCGTGACTGGTCCGCCCGCCGTGGTCGGTGACGATGGCGGAGGCGCGGCGCATGACGGGGACCCAGTCGGGGTCGGTCATGTCGGTCACGAGCACGCCCCCGTCCTCGAAGCGGTCGGCGTCCTGGAGGTCCAGCAGGACGAACGCCTTGCCCGCCGCGATGGCCGTCCCCACCGCGAACCCCTCGACGACGACGTCGCCCTTCTCCTTCAGCGAGTACGTCTTGAGCGTCGCCGCCGACTTCTGCGACTGCACCGTCTCGGGGCGGGCCTGGACGATGTAGACCTCGTCGGTGTCCCCGTCCTTGGCCCATTCGATGTCCATGGGCCGCTCGTAGTGGTCCTCGATCGCCGCCGCCCACCGCGCGAGGGTGAGGATCTCGTCGTCGTCGAGGACGAAGCGGTTGCGCTCCTCCTCGCTGGTCTCGACCTCCCGCGTGGTCTCCTCGCCCTCGGAGGCGTAGATGACCTTGTGCTTCTTGGCGCCCAGGTCCTTCCCGATGATCGGGCGGTAGTCGTCCTTGTCCAGCAGCGGGGTGAAGACGCGGAACTCGTCGGGGTTGACGGTCCCGGCGACGACGGACTCCCCGAGCCCCCACGCCCCGTCGATGACGACCGTGTCGGGGAACCCCGTCTCGGTGTCGATGGTGAACATCACCCCCGCCGACGCGCGGTCGCTGCGGACCATTTTCTGCACGCCCACGGACAGGGCGACCTTCATGTGCTCGAAATCGTTCTCCTGGCGGTAGCTGATCGCCCGGTCGGTGAACAGCGAGGCGTAGCAGCAGCGGCAGGCGTCGAGGACCGCGTCAGGGCCGGTGACGTTGAGGTACGTCTCCTGCTGCCCGGCGAAGCTGGCGCTGGGCAGATCCTCCGCCGTCGCGGAGGAGCGGGCGGCGATGTCGACGTTGTCGGTCCCGTACCGCCGCGAGAGTTCCCCGTAGGCGTCGCGGATGGCGTCGGCGATCTCCGCGGGCCACTCGCCTTCGACGATCATGGTCCGGACCTTCTCGCCCACGTCCGCGAGCTTGGCGCCCTCGTCGAGCCTGGCCAGTTCATCCCGGAGGCGGTCGGTGAGGTCGTTGGCGTCGAGGAAGCGGCGGTAGGCGTGGGCGGTGGTGGCGAACCCGTCGGGCACGCGGACGCCCTTGTCCTTCAGCGTCGACACCATCTCCCCCAGCGACGCGTTCTTCCCGCCCACCTGGGGCACGTCCTCGTTGTTCAGATCGTCAAACCAGCGGATGTAGTCGTTGGATTCGGGCACGGAGGTCTCCTTTCCACTCCCCAGAATCGAGAAGGGGTACGGCCGCAGCCCGCGCTGCGCTCATCCGCGTTCCTCCCCGCGCATCTCCCGGTACAGCCGCTCGGCGTCCTCGCGGCGGCAGAGTTCGGTCCCGGGGGTCATGACGGCCGCCGCGCCGGCGGCCGAGCCGAACCGCACGGCCTGCCCGGGCGTCCGGCCGCGTGAGAGGCTCAGCGTCATCCCCCCCACCATGCTGTCCCCCGCGCCCACCTTGCTGCAGATGGGCACGGTGGGCGTGCGAACGTGGTCGGTGCGGTCGGCGGTGACGAGCAGGGATCCCCCGCGGCCCAGCGAGACGACGACGACCTGCGCCCGCCCGTCCCCGATGAGCCCGCGGGCGAAGTCGGCGATCTCGGCGTCGTTCTCCAGGTCCCGCCCGGCGAGGTCGGTCAGTTCGCGGAAGTTGGGCTTGGCCAGGTACACGCCCGCGGCCAGCGCCTCCCCCAGCGGTTTGCCCGACGTGTCCAGCACGATCCGCACCTCCCCGGGCGCCGCCTCGATCACCCTCGCCCAGAAGTCGTCCCCCACGCCTTCCGGCAGCGACCCGCTGAGCACCAGGTAGTCCGGGCGCGGGTCCAGCGTGCGAACGGCGCGGAGGACGCGGTCCCTTTCCTCGCCCGTCACCTCCGCCCCGGGGGGGACGAAGCGGAACTGGTGGTCCGACGCGGTCTCGCTGACGACGACCGACTCGCGAGTGACGGCGGCGATCTGGATGGGGACGTGCCGAATGCCTTCCCCGTCGAGCCGTTCGCCGAGCATGGCCCCGGTGGGCCCTCCGCAGAGCCACATCGCCCCCGCCTCGCCCCCGAGGCGATGGATGGCGCGGGCGACGTTGATCCCCCCGCCCCCCGGGTCGCGCCTCGGGGCGCTGCAGCGGAGCTTGCGGTCCGGCCGCACCTGCTCCACGTCCATGCTCACGTCGAGCGACGGGTTGAGGGTCAGCGTCCAGATCGATGGCATGGGAGGCGGCTCCTGTGTAACGGGGTCGACGATTCGGGTCATTATAGAGATGCGGGGTTTCTGGGCGGCGAAGCGGGCTCGCCGGTGCGGGCCACTATAATTCTCGGCCGCGGGAGCGATCCGTCCCCGCGGGGGAGTCTTTGATATGACACACAGCATCAACTGGGAAGCCCCCGAAAACTACGTTCGCTACCAGCTCGGCGACCGCCGGGCGGGACACTGGGAGTTCTTCGACACGCTCTGGACCGAGGCCGACCTGCCCACCCGGATGCTCATTCCCGGCACGGAGGCCGAACCCATCTACGCCTGGATCACGGTGGAGGAGGACTGCTTCGTGGTCTACCTGCCCCCCGAGGACCCCGAGTGGGGCGCTTCGCGGGAACGCCTCGACCCCGGGTACGCCCCCACGCAGGCCGACGCCCTGACCACCTTCGACGCCTGGGCGAGGCAGTTCATCTCCTCCCCCACCCGCCGAACCCGCGAGTGGAGAAAAACGGCGTGACCGAGTGGAAATATGGCCCCGCGCGCATATCATGTAGTAGAGCAGGTGAAAGCCAGGAGGTTAAGGCACCTGCTCCTGAAGACCGACGGGAAAGAAACCTTCTGAGGTTGATCCCGACGATCACAACCGAGGACCTCCTCGGCCGACGGACGACGAAATCGCCGCCTGCCGACCCTCCTCCGCCTCGGTGCTTTTTTTGCGCCCCACTCGGTACGCCTTCCCCTGTGCCCGTGAAACCGTTACGGACCTCGCCAGCGCCCCCCTGCGCCCGGGGATCCGCCAATCGCCCGTCGCCCATCGGCGGCACTTACCCCTGTCCACGCTCGAAAGGAGCCCCCCCATGGCCGTTGAGATCCGCGAGGAGAACGCGGGCAAGACCCTCTACGTACACGCCAAGGACCACCTGACCGCCGACGACTACCATATGTTCGTCCCCGTCATCGAGCGGTTGATCGCCCGCCATGGGAAGGTCGACATCCTGTTCGACATGCGTGACTTCGCGGGGTGGAGCGGCAAGGCGTTGTGGGAGGACGTCAAGTTCGACGTCAAACACTTCCGCGACATCGCCCACCTCGCCATCGTGGGGGATAAGCGATGGGAGGCGATGATGGCCAAGATCTGCCGCCCCTTCACCACCGCCGAAATCCGCTACTTCGACGCCGCCGACTACGACCGGGCCTCCGAGTGGATCCGCTTCAAGCAGGCGGCCTGATTCGGTCGATGCTGGAGGCATGATGGCATACCGACTGGAGCGTGACGAGACCGTGCCCGACACCATCCGCCGCGTGGCGCGCGAGCAGATCGAACGGGGCCTCACCGAGATCGACGGGGGGCAGCTCGACCGCAACGAGGCTGTCCACCAGGTCCGCAAGCACTGCAAGAAGGTCCGCGCCCTCCTGCGCCTCGCCCGCGACCCGCTGCAGCGCAACGGGGTCTACGAGTTCGAGAACGCGTGGTTTCGCGATACCGCCCGCGCCCTGTCCCCCCTCCGCGACGCCGCCACCCTCCCTGCCACGCTCGACACCCTCCTCGACAGCTTTGGCGACCAGATCGACCCCTCCGCCTTCACCGCCGTCCGCGAGGCGCTGGCCCGGCGCGGCGGGGCGGGCCCCGATACGCAGGCCATCGAGCACGGACTCACCGACGCGCGGGACCGTCTGGGCATGGCCCTCGACCGCCTGCCCGACTGGCCGATCCGCAAGGATGGATTCGCCACCGTCGCCAAGGGCCTCAAACGCACCTACCGCCGCGCCCGCACCGCCCTCTCCGTCGCCTACGAAGACCCCACCACGGACAACTTCCACGAGTGGCGGAAGCGCGTGAAGTACCACTGGTACCACCTCCGCCTCCTTACGCCCGTGTGGCCCAAGGTCCTGGGGACCCGCGCCGACGCCGCCCACGACCTGTCCAACCTCCTCGGGGCCGATCACGACCTCGCCGTCCTCCGCCAGACCCTCCTGGACGCACGCGGCGAGATCGACGACCCCAACGCCATCCAGACCCTCCTCGCCCTCCTCGACCGCCGCCAGGAGCACCTCCGCACCGCCGCCCGCCCCCTCGGCCGACGCCTCTTCGCCGAGAAACCCAAGGTCTTCCTCAAACGCATGGAGGACTATTGGGACGCATGGCGGGCGCAGAAAGGCGCCGGGGAGGGAAGGGACTAGGGGGGAGGCACTAGGGAATAGCGACTAGGCAATAGGCGGGGAGAGGCAAGAGGGGAGAGGCACTGGGGACTAGGGAATAGGCAATGGGCGAGGGACAGGGGCTAGGGGAGAGGCACTGGTGCCACAACGAAGATTCGTGGATCGGTGCGGAGCGTTCAACGGCTTCATGCAACGCAACTGTCCACATTTTGCAGCCTGAAGAACTTTAAGAGCGTACCGGGGCAAGGCCGCAGGCCGCCGCCCTGGGTCAGCGGAGCGGATCATTCCGCCCTGAAAGGGCACCAGAGCGCCCGGGGCTCTGGCGCCCTTTCAGGGCGGGAACCGTCGGGGGAATCCTCCCCGGGGCGGCGCTTCGCTTAGCCCCGGGCTAGGCTCTGGAG
>JAWLCQ010000093.1:0-17204 GCA_041687095.1 Phycisphaerae bacterium
TGCGCCGGGGGTCTCCTGACCCCCGGCGTCCCGGAGGGGTGAGGGACGCCTCCGCGGCAGCGTCGTTGGAGCACCCCCTTTCGCGGCGGCGGCCGCCGCGACCGAAGCGCCGCCATAACGCTGTCGCGGAAGCGTTCATTGTCCTTCCAGGACGTTGGGGGTCAGGAGACCCCCAACGCACGCGCTCGGGGCGTTGCCCGCGCTTAGGCTGTCGCAGGCGCACGCAGGGAGCCTCGAAAAAGGGGACTGGCTCCGTAGCGGCATGCTTCTTGCCGCGCAGGTGCCTGTCCCCATTTTCGAGGCGGTGCGGGGCTCATCGCCCGCACTCCCATGAACGGTTTCAGCTATCGGCTGTCGCACGCGCAGAGATTTCTTCTGGCCCCCGATCGCCATCCGCAATTCCCGTTCGGGCAAGGCCTTGTCAGGGGCGAAGCGTGTTGTCTGTCAAGGCCGGAGCCCCCCGGCCCCTCGACAGGCCCCCCTTTCGGTGATACCATGCTCCCAGACCCCAACCCACGGAGCACGGACGCCACCATGGACTCCTTCGTTCACCTGCACGTTCATTCGCACTACTCCCTGCTGGACGGGGGGGCGACGGTCCAGAAGCTCATCGCCCGCGCCGTCGAGACCGGCTGCCCCGCCCTGGCGCTGACGGATCACGGCAACCTCTTCGGGGCGGCCGAGTTCTACAAGGCCGCCAAGGACGCCGGCATCAAGCCCATCCTGGGCCTCGAGGCGTACATCTCCCCCACCCATCGCACCGACCGCTCGATGGGCAACCAGTCCGCCGCCGCCTTCCATCTGCTCCTGCTGGCCATGAACGACACCGGCTGGCGGAACCTGATGAAGCTCTCGTCGCGGGCGTACCTGGAGGGCTTCTACTACAAGCCCCGCGTGGACCGCGAGTTGCTGGCGGAACTCAACGAGGGGCTGATCTGCACCACCGCCTGCCTCGGGGGCGAGGTGCCCTCGGCCCTGCTGGCGGGGAACGACAAGCTCGCGCGGAGGATCGCGGGCGAGTACCGCGACATCTTCGGCAAGGACCGCTTCTTCATCGAGGTCCAGAAGCAGGGCATCGCCGATCAGGACCGGGTCAACCCCGCCCTGCTCGACATCGCCCGCGAGCTGGGCGTGGGCGTGGTGGGGACCAACGACGTCCACTTCCTCACCCGCAACCACAAGGCCGCCCACGAGGTCCTCACCTGCATCTCCACGGGCAAGACCCTCGGGGAGGGCGGGGCGCTGGACTACCCCCCCGAGCTGTACCTCAAGAGCCCCCAGGAGATGCGGGAGGCGCTGAGCGGCCTGCCCGGGTCCGCCGACGCCACGCTCGCCATCGCCGAGATGTGCAACGTCAAGCTGGACTTCTCGCAGTCGCACCTGCCGGGCTTCCCCGTCCCCGACGGGCTGACCGACGACGCGTACCTCGCCCAACTCGCCCGCAAGGGCCTCGAGGAGCGCTTCGAGGGCCGCACCATCCCCGACGCCTACCACGAGCGGCTGGCCTGGGAGCTGAAGGTCATCGCCGACAAGGGCTACTCCTCGTACTTCCTGATCGTGTGGGACTTCGTCCGCTACGCGCGTTCGAACAACATCCCCGCCGCCCCCCGCGGATCGGGCGTGGCGACGCTGCTGGGCTACACCCTCCGGATCGCCGACGTGGACCCCATCAAGTACGGGCTGCTCTTCGAGCGCTTCACCGACCCGCAGCGCGAGGAGGCGCCCGACATCGACATCGACCTCTGCCAGGAGGGCCGCCCCAAGGTCATCCAGTACGTCCGCGAGAAGTACGGGCACGTCGCGCAGATCATCACCTACGGGACGCTCAAGGCCCGCGCGGTCCTGCGCGACGTCGGCCGCGCCCTGGGCGTGCCGCTGTCGGAGGTCGACGCCATCGCCAAAAAGGTCCCCGAGGGCCTCAAGGTCACCCTGCAGTCCGCCCTGGACTCCGAGCCCGATCTCCAGGACCTCTACCGGTCCGACCCCCGCGTCAAGGAGATGATCGACTACGGCCTGCAGCTCGAGGGCCTCACCCGCCACGCCGGCGTCCACGCCGCCGGGGTCGTCGTCGCCCAGCAGCCGCTGGAGAACATCGTCCCCCTGTGCAAGCAGTCCGACAGCGAGGACCCCATCACCCAGTGGGACGGGCCCACCTGCGACAAGATCGGCCTGATGAAGATGGACTTCCTCGGCCTGCGCACGCTCACCATCCTGCAGCGCACCCGCGAGATGGTCGCCGCCCGCACCGGGACCGACGTCGACCCCGAGGCCGTCCCCCTCGACGACCCCAAGGTCTTCGACCTCTTCCGCCGCGGGCAGACCGACGGGATCTTCCAGTTCGAGTCCGGGGGCATGAAGAACGTTCTGGCGGGCATGCAGCCCTCGCGGGTCGAGGACCTCATCGCCGCCAACGCCATGTACCGCCCCGGGCCCATGGAACTGATCCCCACCTACTGCGCCCGCAAGAGCGGCAGCGAGCCCGTCCCCTCCGTCCACGAACTCGTGGATGACATCCTGGCGGAGACGTACGGCATCATGTGCTACCAGGAGCAGGTGATGCAGGTCCTCAACCGCCTGGGCAAGCTCCCGCTCAACCGCGCCCTGACGCTCATCAAGGCGATCAGCAAGAAGAAGGAAAAGCAGATCGCCGAGGAACGCCCCAACTTCCTCGCCGGGGCCGTCGAGAACGGGATCGCCAAGGAGGAGGCCGAAGCCCTCTTCGAACTCATCCTCAAGTTCGCCGGCTACGGCTTCAACAAAGCCCACTCCACCCGCTACGCCCTCGTCGCCTACCAGACCGCGTGGTTCAAGGCCCACCACCCCTCCGAGTTCATCGCCGCCACCCTCACCTTCGAGTGCGGCGATACCGACAAGGTCGTCCAGTACATCGCCGAAGCCGACCGCATGGGCATCAAGATCGCCCCGCCCGACATCAACACCTGCGGGGCCGATTTCGCCGTCGACGGAGAGCGCGTCCGCTTCGGGCTCGCCGCCGTCAAGGGCGTCGGCCAAAAGGCCGTCGACGCCATCGTCGCCGCCCGCAAGGAACACGGACGCTTCCGCGACCTGTTCCACTTCTGCGAGTGCGTGGACCTCCGCGCGGTCAACAAGGCCACCATCGAGGCCCTCATCAAGTGCGGGGCCTTCGACGCCCTCGGAGCCCACCGGGCGGCCATGACCGCCGCCGTCGAGTCCGCCATCCGCCTCGGACAGTCGGCCGCCTCCGACCGCGCCAGCGGGCAGATGTCCCTCTTCGCCTCCCTCGGGGGCGAACCGCCCAAGCCCACCTTCCCCGACGTCGAGCCCTGGAGCGAGTCCGAACTCCTCGCCGCCGAGAAGGAAACCCTGGGCTTCTACGTCTCGTCCCACCCGCTGGTCAAGTACGGGCGCGAGCTGGACTCCCTCTCCTCCCCGCCCCGCCAGGCCGCCCTCGCCCGCCTCGACCAACTGGCGGACGGGACCGGGGTGACCGTCGGATGCATGATCGCCTCCATCCGCCCCACCGTCACCAAGAACGGCCGCTCCGCCGGAAAGAAGATGGCCATGCTCACCGTCGAGGACCTCACCGGGTCCTGCGACGCCGTCTGCTTCTCCGACACCTACGCCGCCGCCGCCGAACACCTGGTGGACCAGAACCTCGTCTTCCTCAGCGGCCGCCTGGACCGCACGCGGGAGCGCCCGAGCATCGTCGTCAACGAGGTCATCCCCATCGACCGCGCGGTGGAGGAACTCACGGGGAGCGTCCTGCTCCGCCTCCCGCCCGAGGACATGCGGCCTGACGCGCGGGAGAGCAAACTGCAGGAACTGCGGGACCTGCTGCAGGCCCATCGGGGCGGGTGCCCGGTGTTCCTGTCGCTCTCCCCGCTGGGCCAGCCCGACGTGCAGACCACCCTCCGCCTGGGCCGCGACTGGTACGTCGCCCCCACGCGCGCCCTGCTGGACGACCTGGTGGCGTTCCTGGGCGACGGCAGCCGCCTGGTCCTCCGTCCCAAGCCCCCCAAGCCCGACACCGGCGGCCGCGGCGGCCGAAACGCCTACCGCCGCCCCACCAACGGCGCCAAACCCAACGGCCCGGCCTCCGAGGCGGTCACGCGGTTCAACTGACCGGCCCACGGAACGCAGACCGTAGGGCGTGCAGGGCCAGCGAAGCGAAGCGCAGCCGGCCCTGCGCGCGGGATGTGGCCTCCCGCAAGTGCATCGCCCCATCCCGCGCGCAAGCGTCTCCGCTGCACTGCGCCGCTTGTACACCCTGCCATCTGCATCGCTTGGCCCAAGGAACCTGCCATGCTTGGCCCAAAGGGCCAACCTTCATCAGCCCAGGCCGGAGCGAAGCGCAGGCCTGGGGCAGCGACCCCACGAGGGGGAGCCCTGTAGGGGCGCAATCCGTCAGGCCCCACGACCCGCGGCGTCCGCGGACGCCCGCGTCAATCCCAGGCGTACTTCTCATCGAACGCCATCTTGTGCAGTTCGAGCAGCCTGCGGTACTCGTGCTCGAACGTGTACCGTCGATGATGCTGCTCCTGCTCGGCGATGTACTTCATGACCGCGTCGGCCATCGACTCGCTGACGGACCATACCCCGTATCCCCTCTGCCAATGGAACTCGCGGAATGCGTCGCCCTTCGTCTTCACCCATCTGGAGGTGCTCGTCTTGACTCGTTCCACGAGGTCGGCCGAGCACAGGCGCCGCGACAGGTTGCACAGGATATGCACGTGATCCGGCTGGGCGTTGAGGCGAAGCGAGGGGGACTGCAATTCACCGAGAGCCCCGATCAGGTACGCCTGCATCTCGTCGCGGACGGGTGGAACGATGAGGGGCTGGCGATTCTTCGTGCTGAAGACGACGTGGATCAGGATCTTGGCGAGCGACTGCGGCATGTTCGGTTCCTTTCGGTCGTCCTTTTCACCGACACCAGCGCATTTGCCCATCGCGGCGGGGGGCGAATGTCGCCCCTACAGGGCTCCACTTCACGCGGGCCCGCACCCAGGCCTGCGCTTCGCTCCGGCCTGGGCTGATGAAGGTTGGCCCTTTGGGCCAAGCGCGCTCTCGCGGTCGTCAGGAGTTGCGGGCGTAGGGGTTGTCGTCCTCCACTGTGGAGGCCTGGACGGGCGACGCGGGGCGATCGGTTGGTGTCGTCGGGGGCGCGGGGAGATCGGTTGGTGTCGTCGGGGGCGCGGGGGCGGGGACGGGTTTCGCGGCGGCGGCGCGCTGCTTGCGCCAGGGGACGACCAGCCACCCCACGCCCAGCAACACCAGGGCGCCCCCACCGGCGAGCATGCCCCCGGCGAGGGCGATCGACTTGCGCTGACGGTCGATCTCGATGATGTAGCAGTTGCTCACGTCCACGCCCCGGTACCCCTCGCTCAGCAGCCTGCGCTCCTCGCTGCCGATCGACTCGATGCTGTTGATGACCATCCCCCTCACCGTATCTTTGTCCAGCAGCGACCAGAGGCGCTTCTGGCTGGGGACGTCCCGCAGCTTCAGGATGACCTGAAAGCTCCGGGGTGAGGGGAGCGGGGCGTTGTCGCCCTGTTGCTCCGCCACGGCCATCGCCTCCCGGTGCCACTCGCCCCCCAACTCCAGCGCCGGAACGTACACCACCTTGTACGGGCCCTGCTCCCTGCCCTGCTCGCTCTCGTAGACGAAGCACGTGGGGCAGGCGATGAAGTCGGTGAGGACGATGTTGGCGTTGTCCCCGCACCCGCGGGCAGCGAGATCGGCGAGGCGGATCTCCTGCGGGGTGCCTGAGGACTTGGCGAGCAGGCGAAGCTCCTGCACGCCCATGAACACAAGGAGTCCACCGCCCACAATCATCGCGACCTTCAGACGGAACATGTGCGTCCTTTCGTAAGAGGTGCCCCCGGGACGACCCGCCCCGGTGAACGGATTCTGGCATGCCGCGCCCCCCCGGTCAACCCTGGACCGAGGGGGCGGCGATGGGGCCATCGCACGAATCGGCCGCAGGGACTGTAGGACATGAGAAGAGGCGGGGCAAGCCCGCGTGGGGCAGGGCTCGCGGAGTCGGACCCGATGTCGGCGGAGGTTCCCACAGCCTGCCTCGCGGGTCAGGAGCCCTCGTTGTTCTACACATCTCGCACACGTCTGCGCCGGGGGTCTCCTGACCTCGTTGTTCTACACATCTCGATCCGTGCGGGCGGCAGGGAACGGTCTCCAGGCGTCCCGACCGGGACGCGTCTCTGTGCGTCCCGGCAGGGACGCTGTGACAATAGCCCAGCAGTTCACTGCTGGGACCCGGGCCCACCCCCCTTCCTTTTCTTCTTCTCAAGCCCCGGCAGGGGCGCTTGAGGGTGCGCCGTGGACCCATCCCTCAATCGCCCCTGCCGGGGCTCAAACTCCCGCGCGACCGCTACCCAGCAGTGAACTGCTGGGCTATTCTCAGTCCGTCCCTGCCGGGACTCTCGGAGTCGCGTCCCTGTCGGGACGCCAAGATGTGTAGAACAACGAGGTCTCCTGACCCCCGGCGTCCGGGAGGGGCGAGGGGTGCCTCCGCGGCAGCGTCGTTGGAGCGCTCCCATCGCGGCGGCCCTTCGACAGGCTCAGGGCAGGTCCCCGCCGCGACCGAAGCGCCGCCATGACGCTGTCGCGGAAGCGCTGTGGACGTTCCGGGACGTTGGGGGTCAGGAGACCCCCAACGCACGCGCTTGGGGCGTCGCACGCGCTTGAGGCATCGCACGCGCTGGGGGCGTCACGCGCGGTTGGGGCGTCGCACGCGTACAGGGCAACGCAGGCGCTCGGCGGAACGGAGCCGCTTGCACGCCCTACCGCTTGCGGCCCTGCCTCCTACGACGCCGCCCTCCGCTGGCGCTCCTCGTGGGCGGGGTGCAGGTTGTGGTGGGTCGGGCCGGTGATGGCGTGGCCGTACGCGTCGAAGCGGCTGCCGTGGCAGGCGCAGTCCCAGGTGTGCTCCGTGGGGTTCCAGGACACGCTGCACTTGAGGTGGGGGCAGACGGCGGAGAACTCGTGGCAGGCGCCTTCGGGGTCGCGGTAGACGGCGACGCGGTGCATGCCGCGGCGGACGACGGCGCCGCTGTCGGGGGGGATGTCGGCGGCGCTGTCGACCTCGCCCGAGCCCAGCCAGTGGGCGTACTGGGCGGTGACGTGGAGGTTGTGCTTGACGTACTGGCGGGCGGCGGCGATGGGCTTGCGGGCGGGGTCGAACAGGCCCACCCAGGGGTTGGGCTTGTGGAGGACGAGGTCCCCCAGCAGCATGCCCGCGATGGTCCCGTGCGTCATGCCCATCCCGCTGTCGCCGGTGACGATGAGGACGTTCTCGGGGCTGGAGGGGTTGCGCCCGATGTACGCCAGCCCGTCGAGGGTCTCCAGGACCTGGCCCGACCAGCGGGTGCGGACGCGGCCCATGGCCCCGAAGCGTTCGCGGGCCCACGTTTCGAGGCGCTGCCAGCGGTCCCGCCCGTCGCGGTGCTGGCCGGTGCGGTGGTCCGCCCCCCCCACGATGAGTTGCGCCTCCTCCCCCTCCCCGCTGGTGCGGACGTAGTGGTAGGGATCGGCGGTGTCCCAGAGCAGGGCGTGGTCGACGGCGTCGGGGGCGATATCGGCGGAGAAGGCGTAGGTGCGGTGCGGGGCGAGCTTGCTGTGCATGGTGTAGCGGTCGTTGATCGGGGAGTTGGTGGCCACCACCAGCCAGTTCGCCGACACCGTGCGGTCCCCCGCGGTGGTGACGCGGATAGAGGGTTCCTCGGTGATGGTCTGCGCGTGCGTCCCCGTGAACACCCGCCCCCCGTCCCGCTGGACGCAGCGGAGCAGCCCCCGCAGGTAGGCCATGGGCGAGACCTGTCCCTGCCGCGCGAACCGCAGCGCCGGGCCCGTGTCGAAGTCCCACAGCGGGGCGCGATCGACCATCTCGACCTCCACGCCCGCGCGGCCGGCGGCGGCGAGTTCGTCCTTGAGGTGCTCGGGCGAGTCGCCCGGGGCGAGGAAGAGGTATCCGTCGAGGCGGCGGAACTCGCAGTCGATGGCCTCCTCGCGGGCGATGGCCTCGATGCGGTCGATGGCGGCGGTGTGGGCGCGGGCGGCGAGGTGGGCGGGCTCCTCCCCGCGGATCCGTTCCAGCAGGGTGTAGCGGTCGTCGATGGCGTTGGAGAGGTGAGCGGTGGTGCGGGAGGTTTCCCCGCCCCCGACGGCGGCGTGGTCGAGCACGACGACGTCGCGCCCGGCGCGGCAGAGCTGGTAGGCGGTGGTGAGCCCGGCGATCCCGGCGCCCAGGATGAGGACGTCGCAGACGAGGTCCTCGTTCAGTTCCGACGTGGTCGGCAGCCCGGAGCGCTGCATCCAGAGCGATTCGGTGGTTCCCGATGACAGCATGGTGGTTCCCCTTCGTTGTTCCCCATCGGGTCGGGCGGCTGGAGGATTGAGGCCCAGTGCGGGCGGAATCGGCAGCCCGGCAGACCGCGGTCAACCTCCGCGTTGCGGCCCGAGGGTGGTCTCCCCGCTCAGATGTCCCCTGCTGGACACGTGTCCAGATAATGACTCAATTCTATGCGCGGAGGGGCTCCCTTCCGCGTGGAAGCACAGCACCGATTCGGTAGATGACAAGGCAAATCTCTGCTGCCCCCCCGCCGTCGGCGCGGTATGAAGGGTCGGAGAAAGGAACCGCGATGGGCGAGCAGACGATCTACCTGGGCTGGGACGTGGGGGGCACGAAGTCGGCGGCGGTGCTGGGGACGGGCGCGGGCGAGGTGCTTGAGCGCGCGGAGTACCCCTCCAACGTCGCGGGGGGGCCTGAGGCCATGATCGGGGACTTCCTCGCCCGCGCCCGCGAGTTGCTGGGGCGGAGCGCGGGGGCGGCGGGGGGCGCGGGCGGTGCAGGTGCGACGAACGCTGCGAACGTGGCGGGGGTGGGCGTGAGTATCGGGGGCCCGCTCAACACGCGGACGGGGGTCATCGACTCGCCCCCCCATCTGCCCGGGTGGGACCGGGTGCCCCTGCGCGAGCGGCTGGAGGGCGAGCTGGGCCTGCCCGTGACGGTGGAGCACGACGCGGCCGCCTGCCTGCTGGCGGAGTGGCTGTGGGGCGAGGCGAGGGGGGCGACGCACGCGGTGTACCTGACGTGCGGGACCGGGTGCGGGGCGGGCATCCTGGTGGACGGGCGGGTGCTGCGGGGGCCCCACGGGGAGACGCCCGAGGCCGGGCACATCCGCATCGCCCCCGACGGGCCGGTGATGTTCGGCAAGAGCGGGTCGGCGGAGGTGTTCGGCAGCGGGGAGGGGGTGGGCAAGCTGGCCCACGCGATGTTCCCCGACGCGTACCCCGCCCCGGCCGATCCGCGGGAGCTGGCGGGGGCGGCGAGGCGGGGGGATGCGAGGGCGGCGGCTGTGCTGGCGGAGAGCGCCTGCGGAACGGGCCGCCTCTGCGCCGTGCTGGCCGACCTGTTCGCCCCGCAGGTGATCGTGCTGGGGTCCTTGGCGAGGTACTTCGGGGCGGGGTGGGTGGCGACGGTGGAGGCGGAGTTCCGCCGCGAGGCCCTGGCAGTCAACGCCCGCCACACGCGGATCCTCCCGGCGGGTCTGGGCGAGCGGCTGCAGGACCTGTCGGCCATCGCCCCGTGCGTGTGCCGCAACCCTTCTCCCCCGGGGGAGAAGATGTCCCGAGCGAAGTCGAGGGACAGATGAGGGGGGCCTGGGAACGCCGGCACGGTCGTGACTTGCAGGCCACCTGCACCAACCGTCCCTCTCGACTCCAGACCGTCTTCGGCTTCCGAGCGCCCCCTCACCGCCCTCGCTGCGCTCGGGCACCTCTCCCCGCGGGGAGAGGGGTATACCACAACGCCCCCGGGCGGGTGCCCGGGGGCGTTGGAAAGCCGTCTCTGCCTCCAGCGCGTCGCTGGACTTCGGTGTGGGTCAGCCCGGTTCGGGGAGCGGGCCGGCCGCGGGGCCCTCGGGGACCGGGGGGGCGATCGTCCGCTCGGGGCGGGGGGTCGTGATCCGGCCCTGCTCGCGGTCGAGCAGCTCGTCCACGGTGGGCTTGTCGAGGCGTTTGCCCTCGATGATGCTCTGGACCTCGTCCCCGGTGAGCGTCTCGTACTTCAGCAGGGTCTGGGCGACGCGGCCGACCGCCTCGCGATGCTCCTTCAGCAGGTTCTGCGTCCGCTCGTAGGCCTCGTCGATGATCGACTTGACCTCGTGGTCGATGATCTCGGCGGTCTTCTCGGAGTACTCCTTGCTGCCGGCCATGTCCGCGAAGGTGCGCGTTTCGTCCGTGCTGTAGCGGATGAAGCCCAGCCGCTCGCTCATGCCCCAGTCCAGGACCATCTTGCGGGCGATGTCGGTGGCGGCGGCGATGTCGGCCGACGCCCCGCTGGAGACGTCGTTGCAGAACATCTCCTCCGCCAGCCGCCCGCCCAGCGCCACGCACACGCGGGCCTTGCAGTACTCGCGGGTGTAGTAGTAGCGGTCCTTCTCGGGCAGGGAGAAGGTCGCCCCGCCGGCGGGCCCGCGGGGGATGATGGAGACCTTGTGCAGCGGGTCGGTGCCCGGGACGAGCACCTGGACGAGGGCGTGCCCGGCCTCGTGGTAGGCGGTGATTTCCTTTTCCTTCTCGTCGACCACGCGGGACTTGCGGGCGCGGCCCCAGCGGACCTTGTCGCGGGCCTCCTCGAGGTCGTCCTGCTCGATGAAGTCCTTGCCCGCCATGGTGGCGGCGATGGCGGCCTCGTTGACGAGGGCGGCGAGGTCGGCCCCGCTGAACATCGGCGTGCCCCGCGCCAGGCGGTGCAGGTCGACGGCCGGGGAGCACTTGACGCGCCCGGCGTAGATCTTGAGGATCTCCAGGCGGCCCTTGAGGTCGGGCAGGGGGACGGTGATCTGCCGGTCGAACCGCCCGGGGCGCGTCAACGCCGGGTCCAGCACGTCGGCGCGGTTGGTGGCGGCGATGACGATCACCTGGTCGTTCGTCTCGAACCCGTCCATCTCGACGAGGATGGCGTTGAGCGTCTGCTCGCGCTCGTCGTGCCCGCCCCCCCCGTTGTAGGACACCCCGCGCCGTCGGCCGACGGCGTCGATCTCGTCGAGGAAGATGATGCAGGGGGAGGAATCCTTGGCCTGCTTGAACAGGTCGCGGACGCGGGACGCCCCGACCCCGACGAACATCTCGACGAAGTCGCTGCCGGAGATGCTGAAGAAGGGCACGTCGGCCTCCCCGGCGATGGCCTTGGCCAGCAGGGTCTTGCCGCACCCGGGCTCCCCGATCAGCAGCACGCCTCGCGGGACGCGCCCCCCGAGGCGGGCGAACTTGCGGGGGTTCTTCAGGAACTCGATGATCTCGGAGACCTCGTCCTTGGCCTCCTCGATGCCCGCCACGTCCTCGAAGGTGACCTTGGTGTGTTCCTTGGTCAGCAGGCGGTGCTTGGAGCGGCCGAAGTTGCCCAGGAACCCCGCCCCGCCCCCGGCCGCCCCCATCCGCCGGAACAGCAGGAACCACAGCGCCAGGAGCACCAGGAGCATGAACAGCAGTTGCGGCAGGAGGGCCTGCCACCAGCCGACCTCCCGGAAGTACGGCTGGGCGGGGTTGTTATGCTTCGCCAGGGCCGCCTCCAGGCGGGGCAGGAAGTTCTCGTCGGTGGTGTAGCGGTAGTCCACGTAGAACGCGCGATCCGCGTCTTCGGGCAAGTGGGTGGTGTCGGAGTTGCGGCCCTCGATGCGATTCTCGCTGATGATGATGTCGCCCGTGACCTGGCCATTCTCGACGTACCGCCAGAAGGCGATGATGCTCTCCTTCCGGCGGGATTCGAACTGGCCTTGGAGGAGCGTCATCGCCAGCAGGCCCAGCCCGATGAGCACCACCCAGCCGATCAGCGACTTGCTGATGCGGTTGGGCGGGCGCGGAGGCATCCGTTGGGGATCTTGGCCCGGGTCTCGTTGCGGAGGTTGGGGCGGGAGGTTCGACATTCGTATATTCCGGTTCTTCCTAATCTCATCCTATCCCGTGCCGGGGGGACAGAACCGCGACAACCGCGCCCGAAAGAGCCCAAATCCGCGAATCGAGCGGCGGGGTGAGCGTCCTGCGGGCAAATCACGGCCCCCGGACTGGTGGAGCTACCAGTCCTGTTCCAGTTCTTCTACGATCCGGCGGGCGGCTTGGTTGACCAGATCCTCGTATCCCAGGAAGAAATCCTCATTGTAGGGCGCCTCGCGCAGGTAGGTGCTCGTCACGATGACGTTGCTCCGCTCCCGCAGGACCTCGCCGGTGTGCAGGTCCACCCACTTGAAGGATAGCACCGCCTCGACCCGCTGCTCCATCGGCCGCCCGGTATCGGGGTTGACGCTGAGGACCTGCTGGCCGATGGACTCGATCACGCCGGTGAGTTCGGTGTCGGCGCGGGAGCGGGGCATGACCTTCCAGGGCGTATCGAGTTCGATCCGCTTCTTGAGGGCCTCGGTGAGGCGGAACTCGACGTCGCGGCGGTAGACCTCGACCCCGCGGGTCCAGATGGGGACGGCGACGGAGCGGACGTCGTCGGAGTAGGGGCTGTCCCAGGTGTACCCGGCGCGGGGGTCGGCGGAACAGCCCGCCGCCAGCAGCGCCGCCGCGCCCAGGAGCGTCACCGTCAGGGTCGCGCGAACGCACGTCATGGAGTCTGTCCTTCGATCAGGGTCTGGTCGGCATCGTCCGGGGGGCCGGGGGGCACGGTTTCGAGCACCGACCGCGGGGCGGGGGGAGCGGCGGGGACGCCCAGGCGGTCCAGGGCCTGCTGGGCCCGCTGGGCCCAGGGGGTCCCGGCGTACTCGGAGACGACGGTGCGGTAGTAGAGCCCCGCCGACGTCGGCCGCTCGATCCGCTCGTAGAACTCCCCCGTGCGGAACTGCTGCTCGGCGAGGGCCTGGTGGATGCGTTCGAGGATGCCGTCGACGTTGGCGCGCTCGGCCTCGGCGGGGTACTGCTCGCGGAAGACGCGGAAGCGTTGGCGGGCGTCGAGAAGCGGCGTGTTCTCGTAGGATACCCCGTGGAACGACGCGTACGTCGCCCTCGCCGCCTGCAACTGCGCGTACGGGGCGCGCTCGCTGCGGGCGAAGGACTCGAGATAGCGGTCGTAGGCCTGGGCGGCGTTGGCGTACTTCTGATCGTCGTAGTGGTAGTCCGCCAGCCGCATCAGCGCCCGCTCGGCGACGAGGGACCCGGGGGCGTGATCGGGGATCCGCTTGAGGATGTCCATCCCGTCGCCCTCGGCCGGGAGCGGGACGAAGCCCAGCACGGTCCGCTTGCGGCCGTTGAGGAACGCGTCGCCGATCTCGTACTCCCGCTCCAGCGCCCGCTGGGCGTACTGGCCGGTGGGATGCTCCAGGAGCTGCTGCTCGAAGCGTTCGTAGGCCTGGAAGTAGCGCCCGCGGAGCATCTCGGCCTGGCCCCAGAGGTGCAGGACCTCCTCGCGCTGGGGCGCGGTGGGGTAATCGTCGAGGAAGTCGTCGGCGACCCAGCAGGCCCGCCGGCCGTTGCCCTCCGCCACGTGCTTCCGCAGCCGCGCCAGCTCGCCCTCGGGCGTGCCCGCCTCGGGCTGGGCGACGGGGGCCCACTGGCCGTTGACGATCTCGAACTCCCGCGCATCGCCGTCCGCCGCCGCCGGAAGGGCCCAGAGCCCCGCCACCAGTCCCGCGGCCAACCACGCTGCCCAAAGTGTGCGCATCTGCATTCGCCTACCTCATCACCCCTACGGGCGCAGCATCCCCCCGACAAGATGCCAATTATACGACATCGGCACCCCGCTGCAAGAAAAGCCGCTCCGCGCACTTGCTGGTGTCGGGTGCCGTCGTTTGCGGAGCGAAGCGCAGCAACCACGTCTCGCGGAATCCCCGCCCTTCGCATCCGAACGGACCGCACGGCGTGAGAAGTGCAGCCGTGACACCCGGGCAGCGGCCTGCATGGAACCAGCAGGAAATCTGTGCGTCGAAGGGTGCGGGAGGCGCCGATGCGCGTGCGAACTGCGACCATGTGGACGTGTGGGTGGGTCCTGACGCTGCTGACAGTAGGAGGCGGGTGCGGTGCGCACCGCGAGGTGGGCGAAGCACCCCGGGCGGCTGCGTGGCCTCCCGATCCCTCCCCCGACCGCCCCATCATCATCAACGTCCTCGACCCCAACCGTCTGTTCACCTTCGGGGGCGAGGACGGATCGCAGCGGATCATCATGGCCCGGCCGAAGGGGTACGTCGCCGCCGGGATCGACCCTCGCGCCCGCACCACCGCCGTCCTCACCGTTGACGGGGTGATAAGCTTCTACAGTGCGACTGGCGCGTGCGTCGGTTCGGCGGCGCTGCCGGACTACCGCCCCCCGAGCGAAGGCGAAACGGCGTCGGGGGCGCTATACGTGGGCTCGCGGGCGGAGGCGGTGGCGGTCTGGGTCTACGAACAGATCGATCCGCGCGCGCGATCCGCGGTGCGACCGTTCGACCCCTGCGCACCGCCCCCCGTGCAGCACGTCTGCTACGCGAACGCCCAAGGAAAGGCGGTGCGCCTGGACGTGCAGAACGTTCTGGAGGCGCAGTTCACTGCGGAGGGATTCGTCATCATCAGCGGTCCCGACTACGCGGCACCGATTGGAGAGGACGACATCTGGCGGTTGATCTGGTATCCGGGACCGGACGGGGCCGCCTGGGAGGCGCGGGTCCGCGACCGGCCGCGCCTGTACCCGCCTTCCGCCCCGTGCGCATTCGCCGTGCGTGTCTCCGGGCGATACCCGCTGCATTTCAACGCGGACGGCAGTTGGCGGCTGATCCCGCCCTCCCCCCCGCAGTTCGAGCAGTGGAACCCGGGCTATGTGCAACGGGCGGGCAGCTTCTATGAGAAGAAGTATCTCGATCCCGCCGCCAGGAGTCTTGCGGAGGCGGCGCGGCTGGGATGGCGAAACCGGGCGCAGGTGCGGGAGGCGCTGCGGGCCTACATCTACGACTGGCTGGAGGTGTATACCCAGCAGCAGGGGTACATGACCCCGCCGGCACTCGACGAGTGCCTTGCCTCCCTCGACACCCGCATGCGAAACGTGCTGACGGTGGAGCAGTTCGAGGCCTACCGTGCGTGGCGGGCGAAGGGGCAGCACGCCCTTGCATTCCTGATGATGCGGCCTGCCGACCCCGCCGACCCCCCGGCCATTGACGTCCGACGTCTGGCAACGGACACGGGCGGAAAACCGATTCAGCCTCTTTGACAATCCCTCTCCAGCCGGTATGAACAGAGCCCAGCGCCCTGCGACTGCGTCCGGGAGTCCTGCCGAGCAGCCTTCTCAGACAGAAGACGGATCGTTGAGAACTGAGAGCTGCTTGCCGACCACCCAACCGAAAGCCGATGGCTGAAAGCTGACTGCTGATAGCTGAAAGCTCCCAAGGAGACCCCGACCCATGGACACCCTTCCCCGCTACGCCCGCTGGACACGCACCTTTGACGCCTCCGCCCGCATTGACCGCGTCGTCTTCCGCACGCCCGGTGGCGAGGCCATCGAGCGGCCGACGTATGCGCATCAGCCCGCACGGCTGGTGTATGACCGGCACGGGTACGAGACGATCGAGCCCGCGGGCGAGGGGGTGACGGCGGTGCGGTTCACGCCCACCCAGACGGGGCGGTATGCGTGGGAGGCGATGGCGGGCGGCGCCGTCGTCGCGAGGGGCGAGCTGGAGTGCACGCCCTCGGACCATCCCGGGTACGTCGAGCGGTCCGGCAGGGACCCCCGGTACTTCGCCTTCACGAGCGGGCAGAGCTACTGCCCCATCGGGGTGAACCTGTGCTGGCCGGTCTACTACCCCCTGCCGCGCGGGCGGGAGGAGTTCGCCACCAGCGGGGAGCGCGGGACGATGGGCGTGAAGGACTACGAGCGGTGGTTCGCGGCCATGGCCAGCGCGGGCGGGAACTACACGCGAATCTGGCTGTCGAGCCCCGCCCTGACGACCGACACCGACGTCGCGGGCGAGCAGGACCCCGCCCGCTTCGCCCGCATCGACGCCATCGTCGAACTCGCCCGCCGCCACGGGATCCGGCTCAAGATGTGCATCGAGCACTGGCGGTACCTCGACAACGGCAGCGAGTACCACGCCACGCGGACCAGCCATCCCGCGTTCTGCCGGACCCTCACCGACGCCGCCGGCCGCCACCCCGCCGGGGAGGACGAGTGGCTGTCCGAGGAGCACTGGCGGACGCTGTGGCTGCGGAAGGTGCAGGCGTACCTCGCCCGCTACGGGGACGACCCCGTCGTCTTCGCGTGGGAGCTGTGGAACGAGATCGAGTGCATCCACACCAGCCGCTTCGACTTCCAGCGCGACTGGACGCGGGACATGCTGGCGGCCATCAAGGCCCGCTCACCCCGCAACCTCGTCACCAACTCGCTGGGCAGCTTCGACTACGAACCGAAGATCCGCATCCAGCAGGACTTCCACATGGAGGAGATGGACTTCCAGCAGGTGCACCGCTACCTGGACCAGGGCGCCGCGTGGGAGATCTGCAACACCGACCCCGTCGCCCTCAGCCTCGACGCCGTCGCCCGCACCCGACGCCCCGATCGCCCCATCCTCCTCACCGAAACCGGGGCCGTCAACGACTCCCACACCGGGGCGTTCCGCTACTACCGCACCGACCGCCGCGGGCTGCTGCTGCACGACATCACCGTCGCCCCCCTCTTCGCTGGGTCCGCCGGCAGCGGGCACACGTGGTTCTGGGAGGACTATGTCGAGCCCCTCGACGTGTGGCGCCACCTGACGCCGCTGGCGAAGCTCATTGAGGGCATCGCCCTCGACGGGGAGGGCTTCCAGCCCCTCGACCTGTCCACCGACACCGCCTGGGTCCTCGCCCTTGTGGGACGGGAGCACACGCTGGTCTGGGTCCGCAACCGCCGCGACCGCTGGGACCACGTCCTGCGCGACGGGATCGAGCCCGCCGTGGTCGAGGACCTCGCCCTCGACCTGTCCCCCGGGGGGGTGACGGATGGGGAGGCGCGGCTGGTCCCCTGCTGGGTCGAGGACACCCCGCCGGCCTCGACGGCGGGGACGCTGCCCATCCGGCAGGGCCGCCTCACCCTGCCCCCCTTCCGCTACGGGCTGATGCTGCGGATCGGGGACCGGTAAGCCTTGCGGGCCCCCTGACCCGCCACCTCCTGCGACGGGGGTCTCCTGACCCCCGGCGTCCGGGAAGGGCGAGGGACGCCTCCGCGGCAGCGCCATGGGAGCGATCCCCTCGCGGCGGGAACCGCCGCG
>JAWLCQ010000094.1:0-17122 GCA_041687095.1 Phycisphaerae bacterium
GCCCGGGCTGACCGTCATGCCCGCTGCGCTCCCCGAACCGGGAGATGCGCCCCATGGACAGCAGGGCGTGCCCGCCCGTGGCGGGCAGGCCGTTGATGGACATCGCCCCGTCGAGCGTCGTGACGTCCTGGGCCTCGCGAAGGACCGCCCCGCCGTCCTGCCCGTCCTCCATCCGCCACCAGCCTTCGAGGCGCGCGTGGGGCTGGCCCTCCCGGGCGACGATCCGGACCGCCTGGACCGTAATCTGCCGGTCCTCGCCCAGGGTGTCCTCGGGACGGGGAAGATCGCGCAGGAGGGCGGCGATTGCCCCCTCCGGATCGCGCACGGCCGGGAGGCGCTCGCCCCCGCGGACCAGGTGATACGTCTGCCCGTCGCCGTCCGGTTCCAGGGGCACCATCTCCTCGAGCAGCACCCACGCCCGGAGCCCGTCCTTCGATGTCCCGCCCTCTGGGGGAACGGCGTCCACGAACCGCAGGGGCGTACCGGCCAGCGCCTCGCTCCAGTCCTGCCCGTCCCCGACCGAGATCGCGCGGAACGCGTAGTGGGCGACCGCCTCGCCCTTGGCGTTGACGGTATCGGGCGTGCTCTCCAAGCCGCGCGCGCAGACCGCGACGACCAGGACCAGCGAGAACGTGATCAGCATGCCCGCCTTGATGAACTGCACGTATGTCGTCGAGGACATCCCGGCGCTGGCGACGACGACGATCACCACCGCACCGACGAGAATGACCCCCCAGTGATGGGCAATGCCCAACAGGGGCTCGATCAGCACGCCCGCCCCCACCATCTGCGGAACCAGGTAGCAGATGCAGATGACCAGCGTACTGATCCCGGCCGCCAGGTGGATGCCCTTGGATTCGAATCGCGACCCCAACGCATCGGCGAACGTGTACTTGCCCAGGCGTCGCAGGGGCTCGGCGACGACGAACAGCGCCACCACCCATCCGGACAGGAAGCCGATCGAGTAGAGGTATCCGTCGAAGCCCTTGAAGGCGATCATCCCGCAGATGCCCAGGAACGACGCCGCCGAGAGGTAGCCCCCCGTCAGGGCGATCCCGTTGACGAACCAGTGGATCTGCCCCCCGGCCACGAAGAAGCTGTCCGCCGACGTGGCCTTGCGCCCCAGGTACCATGACAGCCAGAACAGGAAGGCGACGAACCCGACGAAGATCAGCACGGCGGTCATGCGTCCGACTCCCTTCGGTCCGGGGTCGCCCCGGCCATCTGCACCTCGCGCGGGCCCGTTGCCGCCGCCCGGGCGGCGGATCGCTCCTTTGCCGCACACGCCCGGCTGTAGACCATCGCCAGGAGGAGGGCGAAGACGATGAGGCCCAGCCCGTAGAAGACCGCCAGGTTCACCCCGAAGGGCATGAGGGTATCCATGAGAGTGACGTCATACACCGAGACGCCGACGAACCCTCCATAGACGAGGGCGTAGACCGTGCACAGCAGCAGGCCAAGCCGTTGCGTGAAGCGGGCGGCGTTTTCGGGGGTCTCCAAGGGAGGGATCTCGGGTTCAGGCATCGGTCCTTCTCCGTGTTCGCCGTCGGTCCTGCCGGGGCATAGGGGAACGGGCCGCGGGTTCGCAGACAACCTTGCCTGATTCCGCTGCCGGATCGTCGCACCAGATGATAGTCCAGACGCCGCCTTGAACCAAGCCCGAGTTCCTGGTCGAGTTTCTGGTCGCGAAGTGAGCGCCCTGCGTCTGGGGCACGCGCGCGAGGCAGGGCGAACTGCGCCCGCCGTCTGCGTCCGTCCGCCACGGACGCCAGCGGCGGACATCGCCCGCCCCATCTCCGTGCTCCACCATCCTGCTATGCCGACGCCCTTGCCGGTCGACCGCCGGATGGAGCGGTCACTCACGGTGCGCCGGCCGTCGGTGCGGGCGGTCTCAGGCGGGGACCTCCATCTTCATCTCGCGGTTCCAGTGGCGGTGCTGCGCGATTGCTGGGACGAACTCCTTGACGAACGCGTCCATCTGCCCCGCCTGCCGCGCGGTGACCACGCCCTCGTCGTTGACGGGCATCCCGTCGTCCTGTCCGGCGAGGCGGATCCCCTTGATGCTGGAGGCGGTGAGGAGGTCCACGCCCTCGGCGGTGGCGGCGATGGGCTTGCAGTGGCGGAACATCTCGTTGACGAAGTGGATCGCGTCGCCCTGCATCGTGAGCGCCTCGACGCTCCGGGCGCCCCCGGGCACGTACAGGGCGTCGAACAGCACCGAGGCGGTCGTCTCGTAGCTCTTGTCGACCTCGACCTCCTGCCCGTCGGAACTGCGGAGCATGCCCTGGTGCTTCGAAACGATCTTCGTGCTCGCCCCGGCGTCCGACAGGGCCTGCTTCACCGCCATGAGCTGCGCGTGGTCGTAGCCCTCGGCGAGGAGGATGGCGATGCGGCGGGACCGGATGGTGTCCTTGACGGTCCGCTCCTGGCTCAGCGCGGGGGAGGCCTTCGTGACGGGCGAGCCCTCGGCGAGCTGCGCGTCCGTCACCCCGATGCCCATCGCGACCTGCTCCGCCATCCCACGGTCCACGCGGCTGAATAGTTGGACGACCCGGCGGCGGATGTCCTTGCTCATGACCTTTCCGAGTTCGAAGTGCAGCGCCTTGACGATGTGGCGTTTCTCGGGGTCGGACATGCTGTTCCAGAAGAGCTTGGCCTGGCTGAAGTGGTCCCCGAAGCTGGGGCTCCTTCGGCGGATCTTGTGCCCTTCGACCTTCTCGGCGTGGTGGCGATACCCGCCCTGCTCGGGCATGGCGGGGTGGGGCTTGCCGCCGACGACGGAGTTGGGGAAGTAGCTTCCTGGCCCCGTGTTGATGGTGGTGCGGTGGTAGCCCTCGCGCTGGTTGTTGGCGATGGGGGCGAGGGGGCGGTTGATGGGGATCTCGTGGAAGTTCGGCCCGCCCAGGCGGAGGAGCTGCGTGTCGAGGTACGAGAACAGCCGCCCCTGGAGCAGCGGGTCGTTGCTGATGTCGATCCCCGGAACCACGTTGGCGGGGCAGAAGGCGACCTGTTCGGTCTCGGCGAAGAAGTTCTCGGGGTTGCGGTTGAGCGTCATCTTCCCGATCCACCGGATCGGGACGTCCTCCTCGGGCCAGATCTTCGTCGCGTCCAGTACGTCGAAGTCGAACTTGAACTCGTCGGCCTCCTCGATCATCTGCACGCCCAGCTCGAACTCGGGGTAGTGGCCCATCTCGATGGACTCCCAGAGGTCGCGGCGGTTGAAGTCGGGGTCCTTCCCGGCGATCTTCTGGGTCTCGTCCCAGACCAGCGAGTGGATCCCCAGGACGGGCCTCCAGTGCAGCTTGATGAACCGCGCGTCGCCCCGGGCGCTGATGAAGCGGAAGGTGTTCACGCTGAAGCCCTGCATCATGCGGAAGCTGCGGGGCAGGGCGCGGTCCGAGAGCAGCCACATCATCATGTGCGCGGTCTCGGGCATGTTGGCGACGAAGTCCCAGAACGTGTCGTGCGCCGCCGACGCCTGCGGCATCTGGTGGTGCTGCTCGGGCTTGATCGCGTGGACCAGGTCCGGGAACTTGATCGCGTCCTGGATGAAGAAGACCGGGATGTTGTTGCCCACCAGGTCGTAGTTGCCCTCGGAGGTGTAGAACTTCGTGGCGAACCCCCGCACGTCGCGAACCGTGTCCGCCGATCCGCGGAACCCGACCACCGTCGAGAACCGCACGAACACCGGGGTTTTGACGCTCGGGTCCTGCAGGAACGCCGCCCGCGTGTACTCGGTCATCGGCTCGTAGACCTCGAAGTACCCGTGCGCTCCCGATCCGCGGGCGTGGACCACGCGCTCCGGGATCCGCTCGTGATCGAAGTGCGTGAGCTTCTCGCGGAAGTGGAAGTCCTCCAGCAGCGTCGGACCCCGCTCCCCCGCCTTCAGCGAGTTGTCCGTGTCGTCGACGCGAACCCCGAGGTTCGTCGTGAGGAACTCCCGCTGCGGATCCTCCCGCACCGCGTCCAGGTCCTTCTGCTTGCTGTTCTCATCCACCTGGGGCCGTTCGTCCGCTGCGCCCTGCTTCGACATGTCCATGGATCGTCTCCCCTGCTCGTTGCGTGGGTGTTCGTGAAACGGTGCCGACTCGCCGGCGACGGGGCGGCATGTCCTCGCGGTCGCTGCGCGCCCCCGCCGTACCAGCCTGTCCTGCGCTGCCTGTCACGGAGGCGCAGCCCGTGCCTCCGTACCCAATGCCATATGCTATGAGCGGGAGTTGGGGATTTCAGGCGGGGCGCCGAATTCGGCCCGGGAGTAGGGACCGCAGGGCAGCGGTCTCGGGAATCGGCCTCATTCCGCCCGCCGGAGGGATTGCTGGGATTCCAGTACGTACTCGTGATCGAGCGCAACGGCGAGGCGGGCACGAACCACGTTGCCGATGGCTACTTCACGCTGGCCTACGCGGGCGGCGCGGCGGCGGCGGTGCTTGCCGTCGCGGCGGCTTTCCTGCTGGTAACACGCCGGTGGCGACTGACAGCCATGGGTACGGGTGCCCTGGCGTTGGCCGTGTGCGGGATCTTCCTTGCCATGCACCGGACGGCGGCGCTGGTGACGTACAGCGAGTTCCTCCGTATCTACGGGCCTTGAGGCGGTTGCCTCCGAAAGCTGAGGGGCATGCGCATCGGCAGGGCTTGGGGCGTCCTTGGGTCGGTTCTTCTGGAGTACGCCTGTCCCCCGAGTTCCTGACCCCCTGGACGTGCAAATGATCTCATGTTGACCAAGAGAGTCGCGGAAAGCGGGTCGGCGATCGCTTCGCCTTGTGTTCTACCTCGTGCTGGCGATAATGATGCACCGGCCTGGGATGCCGTCTTCCTTGAAAGGGTGAAGGATCATGCGCGACCTGCAAGTGTTCATTCTTGTCGGGACGTTTGTCTGCTCGATCGGTGCAATGGCGCAGACGACATCAACCGCCACCGATGAGGACAAGGCGTTGGTGGCTGCCGTTCAGGAACTGCGGCGGGTTGATAGATCTCGCATGACGCAGGAGCAGATGAGGGAGAAGGCGACGGCTTTGTCTCGTGCCTGGGCGACAATAGCCAAGGCGGGTCCGGCGGGGATGAAGGCGGTCAAAGCGGAGTTGGCTGCGATAGAATCCGCCAAGGAACGCGACGACTTCTTCCGCCTGTCGACGGGCCCACTGATGTGGGAGTGTGCGGGCCTTGACGCCTGTGACGATATCGCCGCGGCGTGGCAGGACGTGCCGCTTGCCACCCAGTACAACTACGTCTTTGGCACCGCGATCAACGCAGCGAGGACTCGTGACGTACGTGCGCTGCCTGTTCTGACGGCGCTGCTGCGAGACCGCGATGGCGAGTTCCCGGTGCCTGCGCACGCGATGGTGCTCAGATGGCCGATCACCACGCAGGTCGTCTGGGGGATCTTTGGCCCCACGGGCCTGCCCGCACTGGTGAGGGTGCTCCAAACCTCCACCGACAGCGTGGAACGCGCCTCAGCCATCATCCTGCTGACTTCGGCACAGCATTTGCCTTCGCTGCCCTTGCTCCGCAAGCTGGTGGAGTCGGATCAGGTCGAGGTGGCCCAGCAGGCGATTCAGGCGATAGGCCACTTCGGGCATCCGCAGGATTTCGAGCTGCTTGTGGAACTGGCCGGCGCCCAGCAAGTCCCGATCGCCTTTGCGGCCGCGTTCGCACTGGTGGAATACGAGGACATGCGGGCCGTCCCGATCTTCTGCACGCTGCTCCAGTCGCCCGAGAAGGACCTGAGGCAGGAGGCGATAGCAGGGCTGGATTACTTGATCAACGTGCAAGGCTTGGAGGCTCTTCGTGCCTATGCCGCGAAGAACCCCTCAAGCGAAGATGGCAAGTACTGCGGCACGCTTGTGAGCCGCATCATGGAGCGACTGGAGCTGAAGGAAGCCGATTTCGACGCGCTTCCGCGGCCGCAGAAAGAGCAGAGGCTGGCGCAGCTTCGAACGCAGGCTGAGGCCCGATTCCAGCTTCACCCCGATGACCGCGTGCTCGGACACGACCAACTGGTCGAGGCGACCGCCCAGTGGATTAAGAACCACAGGATCACGGGCGGAGAATACGCGTGGGTCGAGGACCGTCACGTGGCCAATGCAGCTACGCCCGCGGACATCGACCTGCTGCTGCAAGTGCGTGGGGCGGTACTCATGAGGGTTTCGGATGAGTGCTTTATGGAAGTGGGGATCTTGGAGGCACTCATCCGCCGCATTGGACGCTCGCGATACCGGGCACAGGTCGGCGTCACCGAGAAGGTCGCGAGCCCGACGGCTGCGACAAGCCCCGCGGGGCAAGGAAACGGATGATTCCGCTGGTGCTCTGCTGGCACGAGTCAGCACGCTACGGCGCTGCCCGAGGCCGAGAGCGTCTGCCGCAACTGGCGCCGGGGCGAAGGTGACGGACAGTTCCGAGTCCTGCGGGGCAAAGGGGTGATCCGCTCGACGTGGCGGCGGAGCAGCTCGGCGCGCCAGGGCCCGGGGAGGACGGCCCAGGTGGCGGCGGCCGTGGCGCTTGAGGTAGGCGCGGGTGTCGGCGATGCGGGAGGCGATCATGTCGCGCTCGAACGCGGCGAAGGCGGCGCCGGAGGTCTACGCGAAGGCGGCGAGGATGTGGCGGAGCAAGCGGTGGTGGGGGGAGGCGGTCAGCTCGGACTGATGGACGAGGATGAGCTGGACGCCCGCGCGGTCGAGCTCGTCGAGGAGGCGAACGGCGTCGCGCATGGTGCGGCTGAGGCGGTCGTGGTTGCGCGAGTTGCCCAAGCCCCTTGCAGTTCTCGCCCCTCGCGCACATCCTCCGCCATATCCCCATGTCCCCCCGCTCTCTCCAAGCCGCCATGCGCAAGACGCTGGGACGCACGCTGCACGAGCGCCCGGGCATGCCATCGGCCGCCTACCCGCACAAGGGTCGGATTGCTACAATGGGCCCATTCGGCGGACCTGGCGGAGGCAGCGATGCAACTGGAGTTCAGTTTCAGCACGTATGGGATCGTGGACTTCTACGTGGAGCGGCACTTCCACCATGCGCTGGAGATCGTCTACTGCTTGGAGGGCACAGGCAAGACGGTCCTGGGCGATCGCAGTCATAAGATGGGGCCCAACCGCTTTCTCGTCATCCCCGCGGGGGTGGCGCACGACGAGCGACGGATCACGCCCATGCGGACCATCTGCCTGGGCCTCACCAGCGGTGGTCTGCACGAGTGCGCGGGCGCGTGGAGCGATCGCGACGGACAACTGCGGATGGCCTGCGAACTCCTCGTCGCCGAGACCTCGCGCCGCCGTCCCGAGTACGAGTCCGTCGTCCGCGGCCTGCTCGCCCAGATCGCCGCCCTCGTCCGCCGCGCCGTCCAGACCCACGACGATCGCCTTCGCCCGCCCGACCTCGTGGACCGCGCGATGGAGATCATCCGCTCCCGTCACGGGCAGCTCTCCGTCGCCGACCTCTCCCGCCACCTCTTCGTGGGCAAGGACTACCTGCGGCACCTCTTTCAGGAGTACGCCGACGGGTCGCCCATGCGGCACATCATTCAGGAACGCATCAGCTTCGCGCAGCAGCTTCTGCGGCGGGAGGACGTCAGCATCAAAGAGGTCGCCCGTCAGTGCGGGTTCGAATCCGCGTACTACTTCTCCCGGCTGTTCAAGCAGGTCACCGGCCAGACGCCAACGGAGTTCCGGCGAGAGCTGGTGCGGGAACGGCAGGGCCGCAACCAACGGTGATGGCGATGGCGGGACTGGTGCGATCGCCTGCCCGACAAGCCCTCAGATCTGCGTGCGAGTCGCTTGCCCTTTCTGCCCCCCGCGCGTGAGCGACCGGTGCCTGTGACGCATCGGGCGGGCTCGGCCGGCCGCGGAATGCTGCCAGGTCATCCGGACGGGGGCAGAGCCCGCTCTGCGGCCGATGGCGGGGCGCAAAGGTCGCTAACCCTCGCTCCGCCGTTTGGGGCAAAGGAACAACCGTTTTGTGCATTTCCGCGCCGTTGCGCGCCGGGTTTAATGAATGGATGGTTCTGCGCAGGATCGCGCGAGCCCGAGAGGAAAGGATACTGCCACATGACGAACAAGGTGCAATGGACGCTCAGCGTTCCGCTGCTGATTCTTCCCCTGCTCTTCGCACCCGCCCCTGCCGTCGCGGCCGACCCCGCCTTCGCGCCCGTCGACCTGCCCGGCAGCCCCGACGCCTGGAAGGTCACGGACGTCGATCCAAAGTACTGGTCGATCTCCGAAGGCGCCGCCAAGATGGGCATGCGACTGACGCTGAAGCAGGACTACCGGGCGGAGTTCGACCGCGACAAGCACGGGTACGGGTTCAAACGCCGCTGCACGGTGATGCTCAACAAGCCCGTCCCGCTCGTCAGGAGCGCCCGGCGGGTCGGAATGTGGGTGTTCACCAGCACGTGGATGGACATGGACCGCGGGTGGATCCGCTTCCTCCTCCGCGACGCCGAGGGCGTCCTCTACAACTACGTCCCGCAGCACAACGGCGGGGCGCACGGGGTGTGGAACTGGGTGGAATCGCGGCCGTTCACCGGTGGAGAACTGGGACGGCTGGATGAGTCCATGGTTTTCGTCGAGGGCGGGCTGCAGCACCGCAAGCCCGCCGAGCCCCTCTCGCTCGTCGGGTTCGAACTGCAGATCCAGACCGTTCACTGGCACAAGGGCGACGCGGTCATCGAACTCGGTCCGGTCTTCTCCGACGGGGTCGCCCGCGAGGACAGCAAGCTCTACTGGCACACCAAGGGCCGCTACCTCTTCGGGGACATGCCGTTCGCCCAGAAGCCCTTCGTGACGGCGGGGGATCTGCTGCAGGGCGCCAAGGGCGACATCGAGATCGCCTGGACGCTGCGGGACAAGGCCTTCGGCCGCCCGGTCGCCCAGGGCATGTGGACTGTCGAGGGCTATGATGACAGCCCCCTCGCCCGCTTCCAGCCGCTGTACTTCCCCGTCACCGCGCAGGGGCAGTACTGGGCGAGCTTCCACGTCCGCAGCAAGGAGGGAGGCAACTGGCGGTCCAGCAGCGACAAGCTGTACATCATCCGGGGGACCGAGGAGAGCCTCCCGCCGGTGCGCGGGGACGAGCGGCCGGTCGCGGACAAGCTGCTCGACCTCAACCCCGACCGCGCTGAAAGCATCTACGGTCCCGACGAGAAGGTCCGCTGCGTGATGCGCGTCTGGCGGCCGGAGGGCGAGGCGGGACAGAAGGAACTGACCCTGCAGGCCACCTGGACCGACTATCCCGACAAGGCCGCCGACCACAGCCACGTCAAGATCGAGCCCGCCGCCGTCCACGACCTGCCCGTGGCGTTCCGGGGCGACAAGCCCTATGCGGACATCGAGATCCCCCTGGAACTCACCCGCGAGATGCCCCTCCGCCGCCTCGACGCGACGCTGCTCGACGGGAAGAAGAAGCTGGAGTCGCTCTCGGGGTGGGTGGGGAAGCAGACCCCGCCCGAGACCGACAAGTGGACCCGCCGCGACGAGGTCGCGACGTTCGAGGAGGTCTTCGAGAACGGTAACCACCTGCTGAGCTGCGCCGAGTGGGGCGGGGAGTGGGGCACGCGACTCGAATCCGAGCGCTTCGAGGCCTGGGTCGTCGATGTGAAGAAGCAGAACTGCAACGCGATCGAGCTGTTCCCCGACTGGGCGCCCCTGGAGCCCATGCCCGGGGTCTTCGTCTGGGACGAACTCGACCGCCGCATCGCCATCATCGCCAAGCACGGGCTCAAGGCGATGATCAATCTCAACCCCACCGCCCACCCGCACTGGCTGCTCGCCGAGTCGCAGGCCAACGAGGAGGGCATGGTCAGCGGCATTTGGCACGGGGGGAACAACGCGTTCAAGAGCCCCTCGTCCAAGGTGCTCTGGGATCGCTTCGGACAGTTCGCCCAGCGCGTCGCCCTGCACTGCCGCAACAAGCCCGAGGTCCTTGGGTATAGCTGCCTGTCGCTGTTCTTCGACCACTTCTGGGCGGACCACCCCTGGAGGGGGCAGCACGTCGACTACAGCCTCGCCGCCCGCGACGGGTTCCGCCGCTACCTGAAGGATGAACTGGGCCTCACCCCTGCGAAGCTCTCGAATCGCTGGAACCAGAAGATCGACCGTTGGGACGATGTCGAGCTGCCTCGCACCCGCATGTTCGAGGGCATGCGGATCGACCAGCCCGACCCCCGTCCCCAGTGGGCCGACTTCATCGCCTACCGCCAGTGGGTCCAGGAGGCCTTCTTCACCCGCATGATCATCGGCAGCATCCGCGAGGTGGACGACGTCCGCCCCGTCGGAACGCACGGGCTGCAGACCAATGCCAAATGGTATCGCGAGAATGACTGCTTCGTCTGCTCGGGCTCCAGCGAGGGCTCACTCGCCAAGTACCGCACCGAGCACACCGCCTTCCCCCCCGGAGTGCCCGTCCGCGTCGAGTCCATCGGCATGCACTACACGACGGCGCTCTACACCAACATGTCGATGAGCAACATCCTCGCCAAGGGCAACATCCACGTACAGAACTTCTGGAAGCTGGGTGCCAAGCTCCACACCGGCTGGGCGGGCGAAGGACCCGTCGGAGAGGGCACGCGGGCTCTGGCGGGATGGCAGGCAATGTTCCAGCAGGAACTCGGACGCGCAAAGGCCATCCACCGCACCGCCGTCACCGCTCCGCCCGTTCTGGGCCTGCTGTTCAGCCGCGACGCCATCCTCTTCGGGGCCTCCACCTTCCACTTCCACCGCCTCGATGACTACAAGTGGGTCCTCGAACGCGCCGTCGACGTCCCCCACGAGAGCCTCTACGAGGACGTGACCGCCGAGCAGCTCGCCTCCCTGCCGGCCGTCGTCGTCGACCCCACCGCCTGGATCCTGCCCAAGGAGACCATCGAGCGGCTCGCCCAGTACGTTCGCGACGGTGGGAAGCTCATCCTGTCCCCCACCGGGGGCAAGTACACTCCCAACGTGACGCGCGACGGGGCGTACGTGCTGCACAAGGCCCTGGGGATCCCCGCGCCCAGCGGCGAGTGGACCACCGCCCCCGAACCCCGCCAGCCCGGGAAGGAGTACCGTCCGGACCAGGGCTGGCCCTTCGGGATCACCGGGCGCGGAACGCCCGGGGAGCAGAGCCTCTCCGAACCCGGACAGACCGCCGTCGTCACCACCGTCGCCGAAGAGGGTTTCGGCAAGGACAGCAAACTCGTGTTCCGCCTGGGTGCATACTCGATGTACAACCGCGACACCTGGAGCGACTGGGCGCACATGATCCCGCAGTTCCTCTACGGCCGCACCAGGGGCGACGCGGGCGAGGGCAAGACACTCGCGGAGTGGTCTGACGGCGGGGCGGCGATCACGCTGCACCCGGTAGGAAAGGGCCAGGTACTCGCCCTGTGGGGCACGCCCGACTGGTACAACTGGAAGCCCGCCATCCAGCAACTCGCCGTTTGGGCCGGGCCCTCCAAGGCCGCCAGCGGCGACCCCGGCGCGCAGCCCTTCGAGATCCCCACCGAGCACTTCGACGGCTACCTCGCCAAGCAGGGCGAAACCCGATGGGTGGTCCTCCGCAACGAGCAACCCGGCTGGACGCGGTACTACGGCAACTGGGACAAGCAGAAGTCGGCCGAACGCACGGCGGGCACGATCCGCATCCTCCAGCACCTGCCCGCAGACAGGTACCGCGTGCGCGACATTACCCCGGAGGTCGGGACGGATCTCGACAAGGTGATGACCCGCGAGCAACTGGCGACCGAAGGGATCACTGCCGAGCTGATTCCCTCCGAGACCCGCTTGTTCCGCCTGGACCCGATGAAGTAGCCGCGAACGCGTCGGTTTCCATGTCGGCGTGCTGGCCGGAACCGATGAAACGAGGGCGCAACTGCTTCGCGCCTGCCTGGATGGGGGGATTGCGGTGCCGCAGCAGGTCAGTGTGGTCGGCGTGCATGACGACCCGATGGTCGTCGCGCTGACCCGGCCGATGCTCTCAAGCGTGCGAACGGAGACGCAGCGTGTTGGATTCGAGGCGGCGCGGCTGTTGGGCGATCTGCTTTCCGGTGGCGCTCCGCCTTCGGTATCGAAGTTGATTCCGCCCGCCGGCGTGGCCGTGCGCACTTCGACCGACAGTTATGCGGTGGAGGATGCGTTGGTGCGTCAGGCATTGGAGACGATTCGCCAGCGCCTCCCACAGCCACTGGACGTGAACCTGCTGGCGGAGGGGCTGGGAGTTAGCCAGCGGACACTGGAACGGCGTTTCCTCGCCAGCCTCGGCCGCACACCGGCGGACCAGATCCGGCGAACGCGCGTTGAGACGGCCAAGGGGCTGCTTGGCGACACCACCCTGTCTATCGCCACGGTGGCGCGTCGCTGTGGGTTCGCCTCGACAACACGACTCGATGAAGCTTTCCGCCGCGACCTGGCGACGAGCCCGTCACGATACCGCCGCACGTGCCAACATGGTCGGGCACCGGCGCCCGCGGTGGACGACGGACAAGCTTGATGGAGTCGGGAGGGGGGCGGGGAGGGGCGGAGCATCCCACAGTGCCGTCGAAGCAGGGGAGGGTGTGAGAGGGGCAGTGAGCAGCAGACGCCGGGCACGCGGCGGGGCTATCCACAGGCGAAGAGCGAGAGGAGCGGCTGGAGGCTTGGGGCGTCTTCGAGCGTGGCGACGGCGGCGTGGATGGCGTCGGCCCGCGGTCGCGGGAGACCGGCGAAGGCGGCGCAGGCGTGGAACTTCGCCCCCGCCGCGTCCCAGTCGCACGCGGCGGGTCCCATGACGTCCAGCATGTTCCGCTCGCGGCGGAGAACGGTCCCATCGGTCAGGCCGATGCGCAGCACATGCGGCTCGGCGGCGAAGGCGGGCCAGCCCTCCGGGCACGGGCGCGCCTCCGGTGGGGGGGACATATCGAGGACCACGTGCACGCGGGTGGCGAGGTCCAGCGTCTCGCGATCGGCGCGGATGGCCGCGTCGGTGAAGCGATCCAGCGAGTTGCTCCCCCGCCGCAGCGCCAGCGCCACGCAGTACGGCGCCGAGAACTGCGCGTTCACCTGCGGGTGCTCGCCCAGTTCCATCGCCCGCCCGACCAGTTCGTTCCCGCGGGGGCCCCAGTACAACTCCGCCCGCTCGATCCGTTCGGCGGGCAGGTCGTGCTCGCTCGCCAGATCCAGGGCGGCCTGCGTCAGCGCATGCGATGCCCCGCACGTGGGGAAGGGTTTGACGCAGTCGTACTCGATCTCGAACAGCGGCCGGGGGGCGGCGAGTTCCGCCAACCCCGGCGGCTCGGCGCCGAGGTACAGGCGGAAGAGGCCCACGTCGCCCTCCAGCGGCTGGACGGGCCCGGTGACGTTCGCGGCCGCCAGTTCCACCGCCTGGATGGCCGTCCGCGCCGCGAACCCCGGCTGGAGCCGCTTGGTGAGCGACGCGTCGTACAGGGCTTGGCGATTGCCCGCCGCCTGGGCGTACGTCATGCCCAGCGCGTGGACGGCTTGGTCGGTGGAGAGGTTCAGCAGCCGGCTCGCGGCCGCCGCCGCGCCGAAGGCTCCGACCACCGACGTCGGCAGCCACCCGGCCGCGGGGATGCCCCGGCGGCGTGCGCAGAAGGCCCGGCCGATCCGCCCGGCCGCCTCGACGCCCAGCGTCACGGCCGTCAGCAGGTCCCGCCCGCTCGCGGCGGTCGCCTGGGCGGCGGCGAGGGCGGCCGGGAAGACCACGGACATGATGTGCAGCGAACCGGGAAGGTGAACGTCGTCGTAGTCCAGCGCGTGGATCATGACGCTGTTCGCCAGGGCGGCCTCGGCCATGGGGGCGGCGTGGTCCCACACCAGCAGTTGGGCCTGCGGAACTCCGCCGCGGGCCCGGCACACCGTGACGACCTCCGCCACGCCCGGTGCGGACCGTCCCGCGAGGGCGCAGCCCAGAGTGTCCAGCACCATCTTCCGCGCGGCGGCGTACGCTTCGGGCGAGAGCGCATCGGGGCGGGTCTCGGTGGCGAGTTCCGCGATGTAGCGCGTCAGTTCCATTCGCAGCGGTCCGATCGCATCCGGGGGGAAGGCCGCCTCCGGGCGGCAGGGGGCTCCTCCCGCGTGTTCACGTCAACTGGTCGAGGTCGGCGAGCAGGCGTGCGCGAGCCCGCTCGAGCGTCTCGACGCGATTCACCAGCCGGCCCCGCGCTTCGGCCAGCCGGGGGCGGCGCTCGTCGAGCATCCGCCGGCACTCGGCAGGGCTCGTGCCGCCGCGGCTGGTGGTCACCCGCACGAAGTGCTCGGGGTCCATCGCGTTCCGCAGGGCCTCCTGCGTCATGCCCGTGGGGCGCCCGATGCTCCGTTGGGCGGCGTCGTCGAGCAGGTGCAGCGGAAGCTCCGTCGCGGGGATCCCCGCGGTGCGTGCGGCCGCGACCATCTCGTGCACGACCTCGTGGGCCATGCGGTAGTTCAGCCCGTGGTCCGTCACCAGCCGCATCGCCAGTTCGCTCGCGCAGGAGTACCCCTGCTTCGTCACCGCCAGCATCCGCTCGCGGTGTACGGTCATCCGCGGCAGCGTGTAGATCCACACGTGCAGGTAGCGGTGCACGGCGTGGATGGCCCGCAGGGGGGCGTCGGCCATGTGGAGCATCTCGTGCATGTCCGCGTGCGGTGCGCGGGAGGCCATCACCAGGCTCTCCGTCGCCAGCCCCGCCAGTTCCGCCGCCGCGATGCGGGTCCGCTCGATGATCGGGGCGTTGTCCAGCTTGTTGGGCATGAAGTGGCTGTGCCCGCCGCCCTGCCCGCCCTCGGACGCCGGGCGGTGGCGCTTCGCCAGCCACGGGATGTGCAGGAACCCGTACTCCTCGCCCGACCAGAACTGGAAGTCCAGCGTCAGGCGGCTGAAGATGCTCACCAGGTTCGCCAGCGCCGCCGTGAGGTGCACGAACCCGTCGGTGTAGGCGACGGCGTCGTTGGTGTTCTCGATGAGCCCGTCGAGCCCGAGGTACTCGCTCGTGAGGTCGCGGTCGATCGGCAGCGAAACGCCCGCCAGGGCCCCGCACCCCAGTTCGTTGAGGCTCATCGCCGCGGCCCCGTCCTCCACCCACTTCATGACGCGGTCCACCGGATCGTACGCGCTGAGCAGGTAGTGCCCGAACGTCTCCGGCTGGGCCTGGCGGACGTGGGTGTACCCGGGCATGACGGTCTCCAGGTGCTCCTCGGCGAGGTCGAGCATCGCCTCCTGGAGGTCGTGGAGCATCCCCATGAGCTTCAGCAGCCGATGGCGGACGGCGAAGATCTGCCGCAGCGGCGGGATGGTGCGTCCGATCGTGAGCGAACCGCCCACATCGAGGCCCTCGCGGTCGATGACGAACCGCTCGATGCCCCCGAAATCGAAATACCGCTTGTCCGGGGCCGCCCAGAAGTCGCGCAGGGCCGCGGCGATCCGCGGGGCGTGCTCGGCGGGGACGATGCCCTGGCGCATGAGCATCACGGCCCACGCGGTGTCGATCCACGTGAAGTGATCCGGGGCGTGCACTGCGTCGATCCGCCGCGTGAGTTCCGTCTCGTACACGAATCCGTAGATGTCCTGCACCGGAGGAAGCGCATCGTCTCTCGTCATCACCATCTCCTGCCCACCCCGCCAACCGTCCCGTTCTGTAAGCGGTCGTCATTGTATGAACAACCCCCCCGGCCGCAAGCCCGAAGGGCGGAGACGGAAGCGCAGAGCCGGTGCCGCCTTAGTCGATGACGTTCCAACGCGTGGAGGACTGGCGGGGTTCTCTCTTCTCGTGTTTGCCTCTTTTTCCCCTCGAAGGCCCCCCGAAGCAACCAGGGTTGTTATTGAGCGTCAGATAAATACTGTCACCCTACTACCATGGCAGCTCCGCCTTGCGGAAGCAGCTTTGGAGCAGGTCCTGAGTATGCACAAGAGCGCCGAACGTGTCATGCAGCGTATCGTCCAACTCCCGTACGTCGTGCGGGGCATAGTTGGCCAGCGTATGGCTCTTGGCGTGCGTGAACACGAACTCCGTCGGATTGAGCTTGGGGCTGTAGGCCGGGAAGTCGTGGACCGCAAGCCATGGGAAGTCCTCCCACAACTCGTCCATCGCGACGCCTCGATGGATCCTGCCCCGGTCATGTACGACCACGATCGGCCCGCGCACGCGATGGACCAGGTCCCGCAGGAACTCGGCGTACGACTCCCCGTCCACGTTCGCATTCGGGCAGGTCTGGTACAGCAGGCGGGCGTGGCCGCGGACCGGCGAGCGGCACAGCGCCGCCACCACGCTCACCTTCTGGCGCGATCGCCCGGCCTGGTACAGCGGCGGCGCCTGGCCACGCGGTGCGAGGGTCGTGCGACGCATCGGCCCGAGTTGAAAGCCGCATTCATCTGGGAATACGAGAGTTGCGCCGATACGGAACGCCCCCTTTTGATCGCCGGCCACTGCTGCTGCAGCCATCGCTGGACCTCGGCGCGATTTTGCTCGCGGGCGATGGGCTGGGGCAGTTGGGGCGTGATGGCTCGCCGACGAAGCCAGTCGTTGAGGTACCGGGGGTTGAACCGGATGCCCATCCGGTCGGCGATGACGGTCGCCAGACGCGGAGCGGTCCAGCGGGAGGGCGTGAACCCGAATGCCTGGGGCGGTTGCCGCAGGTATCCCAAGACCTCGCACGCCTGCCGCGGGCTGAGCTTGGGCGGACGGCCCGGGGAGGCATCGTCCTGCAGCGCCTCCCAATCCCGGGCCCGGACGACCGCCACCCATCGCCGTACGGACCGTACGCTGACGTCGAGGTACTCGGCAACTGCGGATGCAGCTTCCCCGTCGAGGAAGCGCTACACCGCCAGCCGCCGAACCTCCGGTGAGTGCCTCAGCAAGATTGACTGTGCCATGCATAAGCATAGATGGCCCAAGTAGGGTGACAGTATTTATCTGACGCTCAATAACCGGGCGCTCGGGGAACGGGCGAGAGGGGGAGAGAAACGGCCTTGGAGCAGGAGTTCTCGCCTTTGGCGGTTAACGAGTGGGGTGGGAGAGTGGGATTGGGGTGGGGATGGAGCATGCGGAAGTGCTTGGCGCAACTGGCGTTAGCGGCGGAGGTTCGGCCGGGCGGCGGAACCGTGGGGGCGCTGCGGGTTCAGAAACTCGGCAGCGCCCCAAGCATCATCCTTAGACAATGCAAAAGCATATCGCGGTAGGGGCGGGCCGTAA
>JAWLCQ010000095.1:0-17030 GCA_041687095.1 Phycisphaerae bacterium
CCCGCGCCGCCAACAGGCGCAGAACCGGCGAAATGTGAGTCCGCTGCGAATCCCCCACCACCCCCGCCGGCCGCACGTCCGCGGCAAACGTATACCGCTCGACCGGCCCCGCGGGCAACCAGCCCGGCCCGCCGCCTTCCCGAACCGGCGCCGACGCCTCCTGCCCGCGAACGGACGCCGACGCGTCCCGGATCACCAGCAGCGCCGCCGGCCGCTCGCCCGGCCGCTGCATTCGCGGCCCCGCCAGCGCCACCACCGCCAACCCCACCGCCGCCACCTGCAGCACCACGCACAGCCGCGGCGCCTCCCGACCTCGCCGCCGCCCCAGCACCGCCACCACCACCGGCGCCAGCGCCAACACAAGCGCCCCCACCGCCCACGGGGCGTCGAACTGCAGCACGGCGGCGATCGGTGGCGAAAGGTTCATGGCCTCCCTCCAGTAGACCCGCACCGGCACAGCCGAGTCAACCAATGACGGGTGTGGCCGGCCTTCGGTGAGTCCTTTCGTCAGTGCATCGAGCGTGGGGGGGCAAATCCGAAACTCGAAATCCGAAATCCGAAACAAACTCAAAACGGCAAATTCGAATGAGAGAAACGGGGTCCCGGTCTGCGGGAGTCGGGGATGCAATCGAAGCGTCCTGTGGCGGGGCCGCGTTTGGGATTTCGGTCCTTCGGATTTCGGATTTGTTTCGGATTTCGTGCTTCGGATTTCGAGTTTCGACGATCCAGGCGGGTTCCCGATGCCATCGAACCCTCCCCGCCCGGAACCCAACGTTTTTCGGCCACACCCCAATGACCCGATCCTCCCCATCCCCTTGACCCGCCCCCCCGCATTCGCCGACAATGCCCTCTGTCCGGGGCGTAGCTCAGTTTGGTAGAGCGCCAGCTTTGGGAGCTGGAAGTCGCTGGTTCGAATCCAGTCGCCCCGAGTGCGGTCGGGCGAGTTCCGGTGATCGGGGATAAGCATGGCGGCAATTGGAGAGGCGGATTACCGCAACGGAGCGCGAGAGCGCTTGGATGAAGCGTTCGTTCTGCTCCGTCAGGAGCACTTTGCCGGCAGCGTGTACCTCGCCGGACGTGCCGTGGAAGGCATGTTGCGCGCCTTGATCTGGAAGAATGATCGGGACTACGCCACCGGCAGAAAGAGCCTCGATACCGGACACGACCTTCGCCTGCTGCTGACGCGGGTTCAGGATCTGGGCGTCCTTGGGGAGAGCAGGCCCTTGGAGTCCCTCGCGGCCAGTGTACAAAAGGTCGCCCGGCTTTGGTCCAACAACATGCGGTTCCTGTCGACATCCAGAGTGCAAAGCGAGTGGTTTGCGATGGGCGAAGTCGGCAGGAAACGTACAATGAAGTCCGCCGCCCAGGAGTACTACGAATCCTGCTCGGCGATCTTCAAGCGATGTGAGGCGCTATGGCAAAGGTAACGAAGGGCAAATTGGAGGCGATTCTGACCTCGCAGTTGGGCCTTGAGGATCCAAGGTTCCTCCTGGAGAAGGTCGGCAGCCGCCTCGTCGGCAACATCATCTCCCCCACGTTCAGAGGCAAGGGCGACTACGAGCGTCAGAAGCTGATCTGGGACGCCCTGGAGAAGGGTCTCGGTGCGGAGTCCTCCGCGTCCGTCGGGATGCTCCTCGCTTACACGCCCGAAGAGTGGGACCTTGGAACCGAGAGCACCGCCAAGCCAAGGAAACGGGTTGGCTGACCCGGTCGAACAAGAGGAACGGTCACGTATTCCCCAATGCACTGCGAGCCCGAAATGAGGAGCCGTCCCTCATTCTCCCAACCAGCCTGTTGGAGCTATCCGTGGATGGACGACCTAGCCTCATCGCCATTGATCATGACGACCACCACGCGGAGTACGTTGGACATCTGCGTGACGGCCGTCAATTCTTCCTGACTGCGCCGTTTGAGCCAGCCATTGCGGGCAGACAAGGGTGCGAGTATCTTGCCCTGTTCATCTTCGATTCGGAAGGGGACCTCCTGGAAGCACAGATCGATAGTTATGGCCCTCGCACGTCGCTTGATCACGGTGCGCGACAAAGATGCCGTGATCAGAGGCTCAGCAGCTTAGGCGACGTCAGCTACGACCGAATCGAAATCAAGCCCTTCGCCATCGAGCGTTTCGGCACCGTTTTCGGACTTGTTGCTCGTGAGCCCGAGGGCGAAGACGACCTGTGGGCGGTTGAGATGCAGCCAGGCAACTACATGGCCTTCTTCGAGCCTTGGGACAGCGGGGAATATGACACGTAATCTATGATCCCACTGAGGTGTGCGTCCGGGCATGAAAGGAAGGCTCCAAGGTACGTCCGAGTTGCCTGCTTCGGTTCGTAGTTCTGCCAGCCGCCCCGAGTCCGGCATTCACGACGAAAGGGACTCCCATGGTGACGAACTGCCACGACCGCAGCGACGAGCAGCAGTGGTATGATCGCAAGAGCGCCCTGATGGCGGGCATCCTGGGCGTGGAGCACGACGAGGTGATGCACGCGATCGTCCCCTACGCCATCGGCGGGGGGCTCGACCTGTACTACTATCCGCACGGCATTCCGGGGACAGGGATCGCCACCAAGGAGCTGTGCGAGGCGCCCGGGCAGGGCCCCTCGAACAGACGGCTCGGTGCGTACGAGCTGGTCATGTTCACCAGCCATCCCCTGTCGCTGGATGACCTCCACGACGAATCCACGCCGTTCGGGCGGGCGCACGCCTCGATCCGGCCCATCCTCCACTGCATCGCCCGCTACAGCGCCCAGGCGCAACTGAACCCGCGCGAGACCTGCGAGTTCCCGGCGGACATGGACGGATTGGGCGGCAAATGCCTCATCTTCGACGCCTATGGCGCCGGCTGGCGACGCGCCGCGTTCGGGCTCCTCGCCGTCATCGAGATCCACCGCACGGAGATGGACTACGCCCGCCGACACGGGGGCAAGCGGCTGCTGAAGAGACTGAAGAAGGCCGGCTATTATCCCTACTCCGACCTGGACCGCCCGGCGGTGGTGTGAACTCGAGGAAGAAGGGGAAGAAGAGGGACGACTACGCCTTTCCCGATGCGCTGCGAGCCCGAAAGGAGTAGCCGTTCCTCATTTCTCCCAAGGGCCTCGAGTTCGACGAGGTCATCGTCCCTTCTGCGGCGACAAGGAGTATGCCGCCGACATCGACCGGCACATGCTCTACGTCGGCTGCACCCGGGCGATGCACAAGCTGGCCTTGACCCATACCGGCCAACCATCCCGTTTTCTCGAAACGGCGATACGGGAGTTGGCAGCGGCGCACGAATGACGTTTGGGCCTGGTGCGGGGCAGGGCAATCGCGAAGTCGTCGGCGTGTGCCGGAAACGCGGTGGAGCGACCTTTTGGAGCGGCGGCTGCGACGCCGCTTTGGCCCGTTCTCGCCAATGCGAGCCAAAGCGGGGGCTTCGCCACCGCATTCCAAAGGATGTCCCAGGCGACGTTGCGATTGCCCTGGGGTGCGGGGCGCCGAGGATGCGTGCATCCGACGAAGGGGTTATACTGCCCTTGCTGATGATACTGCCGGGGCTGTCTCCGCCGCCGGCCACGATGAGGAAGAAGATGAAGATAGTTCTCATAGGTCCCAAAGGTTGTGGCAAAAGCACGGTTGGCAAGATTCTGGCGAATGCGCTGGGGCTCCCTCATGTCGAAACGGATGCGCTTCTTGAGGCGGAGTACCACGACGACACCGGCCACCGCCGGACGTGTCGCGAAATCCTCGCCGCCGAGGGAGAACCCGCTTTCCGCATCCGCGAGGCGCGATCCGTTGCACGCGCCGCGGACCTGGAGTTCTGCGTGGTCTCCACGGGCGGGTCCGCCTTGCTGGAGCCCGAGAACCGGAGGCTCCTGCGGCGAGGGTCGCTGCTTGTCTATCTCCAGGCCGACGCAGACGTGCTGTGGTCGCGCATAAGCAAGAGCGGCATACCGGCATTCCTCACCAGTACAGAGCCTCGTTCGGAATTTGCCGCGCGTGTGGCCAGGCTGGATGACATCGTCCGCCCCTACGCAGATGCCGTCGTCATCGCGGGCCAGGAATCCCCCGAAAGCGTTGCGGCCACCGTGCGTGAACGGATCGCGGAGGAAATGGAACTCGCCGCGGCGAGGTTCAGTACTCTGGGGCTCGCCCTGCAAATACACACGTTTGGCGAGAGCCATGGCCCGGCCATCGGGGCAGTGCTGGATGGCGTGCCGTCCGGAATTGCCCTTTCAGAGAAGGATATCCAGCACGACCTTGATCGTCGCCGCCCGGGGCAGAGCAACGTGTCCACCACGCGATCCGAGGCGGACCAGGTGCGGATTCTGTCGGGGGTGTTCGAGGGCAAGACCACCGGGGCGGCGGTGGCCATGATGATCGAGAACAAGCATCAGCGGTCCCGCGATTACGAGGCGTTCCAGGAGGTCTTCCGCCCCGGCCATGCCGATTTCGGCTACTGGGCCAAGTATGGCCTTCGCGACTATCGCGGCGGCGGGCGAAGTTCGGGGCGCGAGACGGCGGCGCGTGTCGCCGGCGGAGCGGTCGCAAAGAAGGCCCTTGCAGAACGAGGCATCCACATTCGCGCCTACGCCCTGGAGATTGGCGGGGTGCGAGCGGAGCAGATTGACCCCGCCGCCATCGAGACGAACCCGGTACGCTGCCCGGATCGTCAGGCCGCTGTCGCCATGGAGGCCGCGATCCTCGCGGCGCGAGAGGCCAAGGACTCGGTTGGAGGCATCATCCAGTTGGAGGTTACCGGGGTCCCGGCCGGTTTGGGAGACCCCGTTTTCGCGAAGCTTGACGCTCGCTTGGGCGGGGCGTTCTTCTCGGTCGGCGCGGTCAAGGGCGTCGAGTTCGGCGCCGGTTTTGATGCAGCCAGGCTGCGCGGCAGCGAGAACAACGATCCGATGCGCGACGGCAACTTCACGACGAACAACGCCGGCGGCATTGCCGGGGGGATCAGCACCGGGCAGACGATCCTGGCCCGAATTGCCGTGAAACCAACGCCGTCCGTCGGCGTGTGCCAGAGGACCAGCGATGGGCATGGGAAGGACCGCGACCTCGTGATCGAAGGCCGGCACGATCCCTGTATCGTTCCCCGCGCAGTGCCGGTGATTGAAGCGATGGCCGCCCTGGTACTGCTCGATTGCGTGCTGATTCAAGATCGTCTGCGCGCGGCGAGCCGGGCCGACGGTTCCGCAACTCCTGTGGGAGGCGGCCCGTCTGTCACGTAGTTGACCGCCGGCCGATGAAGTCACTCGAGACCACTTCGTCGAGGACATTTCCGGGCGCCGCCCCCACCGGGGCCTCATCGAGCACCTCCGGGACTCCCCCGAAAGAATCCCAGAACCTGCAAAAGGATACATGCGGCCGGGCCGATGCCAGTAGCAAGGCGCTGCATGCGCCTATGACTGCGTCTTGCCCGGAGAGACGACGAGCATCGCCACTGTCCGCCGCAGACCGGCGGTCCGCGAGCTTGCCCCAGGTGTGACTGTATGACGAACCCAGCGTGCGACCCATCCCGCCGCCGCGGCCGCTCCCCCTGGGGGCAGAGCATCGCGATCTGCCTGGCCGGGGCCATTCCCCTTGTGGTTGTGCTGTCGCTGGTGTGGACGTACCGCCAGCAGCAGAGCGGCCCTCGCCAGACGCTGCAGGCCATGACGGCCAACGAGCGCCTGATCCATGCAAGCTCTCAGTTCACGTTGGAACTGCAGCGCGAACGGCTGGCGGCGATGCAGTGCCTGATGCAGCCCGGCGCCACCGAGTGCGCCCGGGCCCGCGAGGAGCTGTTGGAGGCCACGGATCGCGCGTTGGGGGAGTTCCAGAACGCCCTGGCTGGGGCGCAACTTGGCGACAACCGCCTCGAACCGGCCCGGCGCATCGGGGAGCGCCTCCGCCGGACACGATCGACCACTGCCCTCCAGACCCCCGGGCCATGGCAGCACACCGATCTCCAGTACACCGAACTCGTCGAGAGCGCGCTGTCCGCCACCCAGGCGGCCGTGGAGGCCAAGACGGACCGTGGCCTGGGGAAGGTCTTCGGCAAGGTGGCCCTTCTCCAGCATGCCCGCGAGGCGTCGGCCCGCGTGCAGGTGCTCCTGTGCGCCCACCGCCTTTCGCCCTCCGGTCTGGCGGCCGCGGACCGCCGAAACCTGTCCCACCTGTGGACGGTGACGACGGCCTTTCTGGACTCGCCGCTGTCGGGCCTGGGCAGCGAGACGGCCCGGGGCCTCCGCGAGGTCGCCGCGTCCCCTGCGATGACCCGTCTGCATGATGCCATCGAGTCCGTCGTTCATCACGGCGCGCCACTCGAAGGGGAGCGCCTGGAGGCCCTGGCGTACCTCGACAGGATCGACGCGAGCATCCTGGCTGCGGAGGAGAAGGAGTGCAGCGGCCTTCACCAGCAGTTGGCGCACCTGCGAGAGGAGGAGGAGGCCTCGGGGCGCAGGATGGCGCTGTACACGTGGGCGGGGATCGCGTCGGAAGCCGGGCTGCTGGGGCTGATCGCCTTCAGTTTCCGAAGCCGTCGCCGTCTGTACGACATCCACACGGCGCTGCTTCGCGAGGAGGAGGCGCTGCGCCAGACCCTGGATGAGCAGCACGCCGTATTCGACAGCAGCCTGGTCGGCATCATGGTTCTGAGGAGCCGCATCATCACGAAGGTGAACCCGTGCCTCTGCGACATGCTGGGGTACACGGCCGAGGAGATGGTGGGAAAGGGGCCGCAGCAGCTCCACCTGTCGCCGGAGAACTTCGAGGAGTTCGGGCGGCGATACTACTGGCGTCTGGCGCAGCAGGACCTGGTGAAGATCGAGTACCCCCTGCGTCACAAGGACGGGCGGACCGTCTGGTGTCAGTTCAGCGGGCGGGCCTGCGCGCCCCCGGACCTGGCCCGAGGGGCCGTCTGGGTGATCGAGGACATCACGGATCGCAAGCGGGCGCAGGACGCCCTGCGCGACAGCGAGCGCAGGCTACGCGTCATGCAGCAGCGATTCGAGTACGTGCTGGCGACCACACGGACGACCCTGAACATCACCGATGCAGACTTCAACCTCGAATATGCCGACCCCGCCCTGCAGGAGCGGCACGGCGACGCGAGGGGCCGCAAGTGCTACGAGTACTTCATGCAGGCCGCCGCTCCGTGTCCCGGCTGCGGGATCCCCGAAGCGATGAGGACGCGGCAGCCGGTGGTCACTCGCACTCGCATTCTGCGCGAGCAGGGACGGCCCGTCGAGGTCCACACGATCCCGTTCGCGGATGACGAGGGGGCATGGCACGTCGCGGAGTTCAAGATCGACCTCACGGAGCACACGCGGGCGGAAGACGCCCTCAAAGCCGCCAACAGCCGCCTGACCGAGATGGCCGTTCAGGCCAAAAGCGCCAACGCCGCCAAGAGCGCCTTCCTGGCCAACATGAGCCACGAGATCCGCACCCCCATGACGGCGATTCTCGGATTCGCCGACCTTCTGAAGGACTCGCTCGCACAGTGCGGCGGATCGGACTGCCACGCCGGAGCCGAGGAACTCGCCGCGCGACAGGAACATCTCAAGACCATCCAACGCAACGGGGAGCACCTGCTGGGGCTGATCAACGACATGCTGGACCTGTCGAAAATCGAGGCCGGCAAGCTCCACGTCGAACACATCGAATGCAGTCCGATCCAGATCGTGGAGGAAGTGCTCTCCCTGATGCGGGTGCGGGCGGTGGAGAAGGGGCTGTTGCTGGAGGCGCAGTACGACTTCCCGCTGCCCCAGGCGGTGCTCAGCGACCCGACCCGCCTGCGGCAGGTGCTGGTCAACCTCATCGGCAACGCCCTCAAGTTCACCCCCGCAGGGCGGGTGGACGTCTCGGTTCGCCACCGCGCCGCCTCCGAAGGGCTGTCTTCGCTCGACTTCGTCGTGCGCGACACCGGGATCGGCATGACGCCCGAGCAGTTGGAGCGCCTCTTCCAGCCCTTCAGTCAGGCGGATGCGTCGACCACCCGTCATTTCGGCGGAACCGGCCTGGGCCTGACGATCTCCAAAAGGCTCGCGGAGGCCCTCGGGGGGGACATCCAGGTCGAAAGCCGCCCCGGGCAGGGCAGTGTCTTTACCCTGACGATCTCCGTCGAGGCATTGGAGGCCCCCGGGTACGTCAACGGCGCGGCCGAGGCGCCCGTTCGCCCGGGCCGCCAACGTGAGGCGGAAGCGTCCCGGCCGCATCACCTCTACGGCCGCGTCCTGCTGGCGGAGGACGGCCGGGACAATCAACGGCTGATTTCCACGATTCTGCGAAAGGCCGGGGCGGAGGTCGATGTCGCCGAAAACGGGCGTCTGGCCGTCGAACGGGTCCAGGATGCCCAAGCGGCCGGGCGACCGTACGACATCATCCTCATGGACATGCAGATGCCCGAGATGGACGGCTACCAGGCGACCTTGCGACTGCGGGCCCTGGGGGTCACCACTCCGATCGTTGCCCTCACCGCGCACGCCATGGCCGGCGACCGCCAGAAGTGCCTCGACTCCGGCTGCACGGACTACGCCAGCAAGCCGATCCAGCGGACGGCACTGCTGACCCAGTTGGCTGGGCTGCTGGGGCAAACGTCTGGTCCCGGGGAATCGGAGGCCACGGTTCCGGCAGCCTCCGCCGCCTCGCCGGTCCTGCAGTCGGAGTTCGCGCACGACCCCGATGTTGCCGACCTGATCCCGGCCTTTCTCGCCAGCCTGCCCGGGCAGTTGGCGGAGATGCGGGAGGCGTTGCAGCACGGCGACTTCGAGCGCCTCACCCGGCTGTCGCACCAACTCAAGGGGGCCGGCGGCGGCTACGGCTACCCGACGATTACCAACGCCGCCGGCAGAGTCGAGCACGCCGGCCGCACAGGCGATGCCGAGGGCGCGGCCCTGTCGCTGAGTGCCTTGGAGACCCTCTGCCGCAGCGCCCACGATGGGATGCAGCAGATGCAGGCCTGCGAACGACGTCACGAGGCAAGCCCGAATCGTCAATGACCCCGAGCAGGCCGTCGCCCTGTCCCATGCGCGCAGACGGGGCACGGGACTGAATCCTCTGCGATTTCTCGCGAAACGCTTGACAGGCCTTTAGCGGGTCCTTAGTATACGTGTATCAACGTGATAAAGATCGCGGGGTAGAGCAGTCTGGTAGCTCGTCGGGCTCATAACCCGGAGGTCGGAGGTTCGAATCCTCCCCCCGCTATGATACTCGTCGCAAGGGCTTCGGAGAACATCCGAAGCCCTTGTTGTTTGTCGAGTTATACGTATCCCAGATAGTTCTCGGGCAGCGTCGGTTGGACGTGGTTGCTCCGCTTCGCTCCGCACACCACGGCACCCACGCGGGAATTCAGTGGAACGCGGATCAAAACCGCTTGCCCCCGATGGCATCTCCTTCTCCTGCCCCGCCTCCCCAAGACCCTCCAAGACGACCTTCTTCCGATGACCGCGGAGGGAGGTTGGAGTTCCCCCGTCAGGCTCTGGGGACCCCAGCCCGACGCCTGCGACGCCTGCGACCCCCGCGACGCCTGCGCCCGCGTCAAACTCGACCTCTTCGCCCGCTACCCCACCGATCGGGGAGCCTGCGTCGAGGGCAAGACCGAGTTCGTACACGCGATTGTCGCGCAGTGCCTGCCGGGAATGCGAGGTACACTGGCCACGGGATGGGTGCGGGCCACCCGGGCTTGCATGCCGGGGGGACGAACAGACAGACCGGAGATCGAATGACCTACCGCCGCGTCCGAGTCCACGACAGCTACGACCGCGTCGCCGAGATCCAGCCCATCCCGTGCCCATCCCCCCCGCCGTGGGCCGCGGATGTCTCGCAGGCCCCGGCCGCCTGGGCGCCCGCGGCGCAGACCCCCCTGTTCGCCCCGCCCATCCCGTTCGTGATCCCCCCGCTCCGCGACGACGAGCCGTTCCATCCGCACAACCACTGCCCGTCCATCGCCTGGGGGCCCAACGGGGACCTGCTGGCCGTCTGGTTCAGCACCATCCGCGAGGAAGGCACGGAGATGACCATCCTCGCCAGCCGCCTGCGCCAAGGCCGCCGTGCGTGGGACCCCGCGGCGGAGTTCTTCAAGGCGCCCGACCGGAACATGACCGGCAGCAGCATCTTCTACGACGAAGTCTCCGGCCTGCTGCACCACATCAACGGCATGGGGCGCGAGGGCGTCGAGGGGTGGGGCGACCTGGTCCTCGTGCACCGCACCAGTCGCGACAGCGGAGTCACCTGGTCGGCCCCGCGTGCCGTCAGCCACGACGCCCGCTACCAGCGCCGCAATCAGCCCATCGCGGGCATGCTCCGAACGCGCTGCGGGTGCCTGCTCCAGCTCTGCGACGCCACCGACGGGGGCGTCGGCGATACCGCCGTCCACATCAGCCGCGACGACGGGTGCTCCTGGCGCGACGCCGGCGGGAACATCCGCGGCATCCATGCCGGAGCGGTCGAACTCGCCGACGGGCGATGGCTCGCCTTCGCCCGCGGCCGGGACATCGACGGGCGCATGCCCCTGAGCCTCTCCGGCGACCAGGGCGAGACGTGGAGGCACGCCGCCAGCGAGTTTGCCCCGATCGGAGCGGCCCAGCGGCTGGCGCTGCTCCGGCTGCGCGAAGGGCCGCTGCTGCTGCTGTCCTTCACCGGCCCGCGCGACGACACCGCGGGCGCCCGCTTCGTCCGCGACGACGGGACGGAGTTCCGCGGGCGGGGCCTGTTCGCGGCCGTGTCCGAGGACGACGGGCAGTCCTGGCCGGTGCGGAGGCTGCTGACGAGGGGCGAGGGCACGTTTCAGACCGGGCCGTACTTCGGGGCAAAGGTGCGGCGCCCGCCGATCGTCACCACCACGCCCGACCTCGCCGAGACCGAAGGCTACCTCGCCGCCACGCAGACGCCCGACGGCATCATCCACCTGCTCTCCAGCCGCCTCCACTACCGCTTCAACCTGGCGTGGGTGTCCAACGCCAACCCCTGCCGCTGACGTGCCTCCCAATCCGGGCGCCTCACGGGTTCGCAGAGCCCGCGTTCCGCCGCGCGCCCATGCGAACACGGCTGTGAACAGCGCCGCCGCGGCGCCGGCGACGGCGGCTTTGCGATGGCCGCCGCCCCGGGGATATCTTGCCATGGGCGGTTTTAGATGCGTATACTCTGCGCGAACGAGGAGAGAGTACCGCACCTGGTAAGGAAGGAGCTATGTCCATGCGCGCAGCCGGACTTGGGCTGGGTCTGATCGTGGGGTTGGGATGGGTTCTGGCGGGCTGCGGAGAGGAGAAGATTCAACTCCGCTACGAGCGGCAGCCGGAGTACGCGATCCCGACGCAGGTGCAGCGGATCGGCGTGGCCCAGTTCCAGGGCCAGTCGGCGGAGGACCGCAAGTGGGCGGACATTGCGTCCGACCGCTTGGCGGGAGAGCTGGCGGAGGCGGAGCGCGGCCAGAAGCGGTTTGAACTCGTCGACCGCAAGCGGATCGGGCAGATCCTGGACGAGCGGGACCTGCAGATGGCGGTGACGGACAACGCATCGGCGGCGCAGATGGGGCAGTTGGCGGGCGTGGACGCGATCGTCTACGGGACCGTGCACGTGGACTCCCAAGACCAATCCGCCGAGCGAACCTCGCTGAGCCTCAGCGACCGGGGAACCAAGACGGTCCACTACACGCGTCGGACGTGCATGGTCGACGTGCACTTCACGCTGGACGACCCCAAGACGGGCAAGACGCTGGCGGCGGCGTCGTGCACGCGGCAGTACGATTCGGACGCCTCCTCCGCCCCCGACGCCAAGAACCCCAAGAACATGGTCAAGATGCTCGGGTTCTCAGGCAACGAGCCGCCCCCGACGGACCAGATCCTCAGCGCCCTCATCGACGAGTGCGTGCGGGAGTTCGTGAGCAAGATCCGCCTGACGGAGGTCGTCGTCGAGGAGCAGCTCCAGAAGGGCAAGAGCGAGGCGGTCAAGACGGGCAACACCCTCGCCAAGGCCGGGGACTACCGCGAGGCCCTGGAGTGCTACGAGCAGGCCCTCTCCGCCAACCCCGCCGATCACGGGGCCCTTTTCAACGCCGGGCTCATGCACGAGGCCCTGGGCGAGTTGGGCGCGGCCGAGGCCCTCTACGACCGCGCCTTCCGCCTGGAGGCCAAGGAGCGGTACGTGATGGCGCGGCAGCGCGTGAGAAAAGTCGGCGCTGCGGACTAACGTTTCCCTTCCCCTGCTGTCGATGTAAAGAGCGTTTCGCAGGCCCGGTGCCTCCGGGCCCGCATTCTGTCTGCAAGTCCGGGCCACCCGGAAAAGGAGAGCAAAGGATGAGCAAGGCTACGAGAATGATTGCATTGCTGTGCGTCGTGGGGCTGGCGGGGTCGTTGGGGTTCGGGCAGGCGGCGGACCTGCAGCGGTCGGCGCAGTCGAAGCTGCTCGCCTACCGCGCCGCCCGCGCCGACGCCATTCGCAAGCTCGCCGAGCGGATCCAGGGCCTGGCGATCACGTCCGAGACGAGCGTCCGCGACTTCGTCACCGAGAGCGACCAGATCCAGACCTCCCTCACCGCCTGGCTGAGCGGGGCGGAGGAGGTCGGCAAGCCCCGCCACATGGAGGACGGGACCTGCGAGGTCACCATGCAGGTGACGCTCGAGGAGGTCAAGGTCAACCTCGAGCGGTTCCACAAGGAGTACTACAAGGGCGACCGGGTCAAGATGAAGGACCTCGAGAAGCTCACCATCACCACCGAGGAGAAGGTCCTCAAGGAGACGGGCATGGGCGCCCCGCGGGTCTACGAGGCCATGGAAGAGCCCGGAATCGCCGTCCCCCTCGCCAACACCGCCGTCGACAGCCTCGACAACCTCCGCAACCCGGCGAAGGCGTTCTGGCTGGCCCACGTGCAGCCGCAGGGCCGCCTGATGGCCGTCCGGGCCGCCCGCGTGGACGGCATGCGCCGCCTCGCCGAGCGGATCGCCGGGGTCTACATCACCTCCGAGACCACCGTCCGCGACTTCGTCGCCGAGAGCGATGAGACCAACGTCAGCATGCAGGCCTTCCTCCGCGGGGCCCGCGAGAAGAGCATCCGCTACCACGACGACGAGCTGATCGTCGAGGTGGACATGGAGGTCACGATGACCACCGTCTACGCCCAGCTCAAGAGCTGGGGCGAGGCCCACTTCAAGGGCGACCAGGTCAAGATGAAGAAGCTCGAGGAACTCACCGTCACCACCAAGGACGAGATCCTCAAGGAAACCGGCATGGGCGTACCCCCCACCAAGTACCTCAAGGGCGCCGACGAGGCCATGGTCGCCGTCGTCAACCTCGGGGCGCAGACCCCCGGCTGGGCCACGCAGACGATGAAGGCCACCGGCTACGGGGCCATCAGCGACGCCCACGCCGATAACCCCGCCCAGGCGAAGCTCATGGCCTACCGCGCCGCCGAACTCGACGCCCGCCGCAAGCTCGCCGAGCAGATCAACGGCCTGGTCATTACGTCCAACACCTCCGTGCAGGACTTCGTGACCGCCGATGACCGCATCGAAACGTCCATGCTCGCCTTCCAGCAGGGCGCGCACGTCCTGGACAACTCCAGGCGAATCGCCGAGGACGGGACCGCCGAAGTAACGGTCGAGATCGACCTCAAGCCCCTGTGGGACATGGTCGTCTACTACCGCCGCGAAGGCGTGTTCGCCCGCTAGTCCCCCGAACGACCGACTCCCAACGCCCCCGGCCTGCGTCCGGGGGGCGGCGTCCGAACCCGGTATTCCCCGGTAGACGACGACGCCTCCCCGACGCGGCCGGGGGCGCGGGGAGTTCCCTCGCCCTGTCCGCTGCGATCACCGCACCACCCCGACCGCCCCCCGGAGGATCCTGCCATGACCATCCGACTCCCCCTGGCCTCGCTCGCCTGCCTTGCCCTGCTCCTGACCTCCGCACCCCTCCTGGCCCAAGCCCGCCCGGGGGCGGAAGTGGACAAGTGGGTTCTCGCCGATGGGCAGGCGGCCGGCACCGATCCCAAAGCCGCCGACGAGGCCCTCGCCTACGCCCTTCGCAACGCCGTCGAGTCCGCCTGCGGCACGTTCCTGACCGCCCAGTCCGAGGCCCGCGACTACCAGACCGTCTACGACCAGGTCCTCTCCAACACCGCCGGGTACGTCATCGAGTACAAGATCGTGAAGGCGTGGACCGAGGACGACCTCTCCCACGCCCGCGTCCGCGCCCGCGTCTCGACGAAGAAGTTCGAGGAGAACTGGGCCCGCATCGCCCACACCCTCAACCGCGAAAACAACCCCCGCATGATCGTCGCCATCGTCGACGCCGACCGCGACCCCAAGGACGAGAACGTGCCCCCCAGCTCCGTCCAGAATAAGATCGAGGAGTTCCTCCTCGCCAAGAACATCGAACTCGTCGACCGCCAGACCATCTCCGAAGTCACCAAACGCGATATCCTCCTCGCCGCCCTCAAGGACGACGAGAAGGAGGTCGCCTCCGTGGGCGCCCGCTTCAAGGCCGACGTCGTCCTCCTCGGCCGGGCCGAGGCGAAGTACGGCAAGACGCTCAGCGTCCGCGGCGTGGACATGCACCAGTTCACCGCCTCGCTGTCGGTCCGCGTCGTGCAGAGCGACTCCGGCCGCGTGCTCACCGTCAAGACCTTCGGGCCCATCACCACCAACGTCCTGCAGAAGGGCGGCGGGGCCGAGAAGGCCCTCGCCAAGCTCGCCGATGAGTCCAACCCCGCCATCCTCACCGCCGTCGTCGACGCTTGGCGGAAGCGCGAGACCAGCTACCGCACCATCCAGATCTCCGTCTCCGGAATGGACTTCGGCGGGTGGAAGACCTTCCGAAAGGAGGCGGAGACCCTCCGCCCGGTGAAGGCGCTGCGCCTGCGGGAGATCACCGAGTCCGTCGCCCACATCGACGTCGAGTACACCCTCTCCGCCGAGAACCTCGCCGACCAGCTCACCGAACTGGAGACCGTGAAGCTCGACGTCACCGAGATCACCGCCAACCGCGTGAAGTTCAAGGTCGCCGAGTGACGGGGGGAGCGGGAACCAGGAACCAGGAACCGGGAACCTGGGACAGATGCGCGGATCGGATGCGTAGTTTGGCGGCGGGCGGCACGACCGCCCTCGCCCGCTCAGCGGGCGAAAGCCCTTCTCCCAGAGGGAGAAGGTGTCGCGCAGCGACGGATGAGGGGACCCCGAGCATGCGGGGCGCCCCGACCGCGCGAAGACTGATATGACCATCCCGACCTCCCCCGACATCCTCGCCCGCAAGCCCGTCCTCCGCGTGATCGGCCTGATGTCGGGCACGTCCGCCGATGGGATCGACGCCGCCCTCGTCGACGTCCACGCCCACCGCGTGGAGGTGCTCGCCCTCGCCTCGCGCCCCTACCCCCCCACCGTCCGCTCGGCGGTGCTGCAACTCGCCACCGCGGAGACCCTCCGCCTCGACGACCTGTGCCGCTGGAACGTCGCCCTGGGCGAGCGGTTCGCGGCCGCCGCCCTGGCGGCCATCGCTACCGCGGGCGTTCCGCACGACAGCGTGGACCTGATCGGATCGCACGGGCAGACCGTCCGCCACCTCCCGCGTCCGCACCGCACCGGGGGATACGCCGTCCGCGCCACGCTCCAGATCGCCGCCCCCGCCGTCATCGCCGAGCGCACCCGCCTGCCCGTCGTCGCCGACTTCCGCCCCCGCGACCAGGCGGCAGAGGGCGAGGGCGCCCCGCTCGTGCCCTTCGCGGACCACTGGCTGTACGCGCACGGCACGCGCACGCGGGCGGTGCTCAACATCGGGGGCATCGCCAACGTCACCTTCCTCCCCGCGGGGGGCGGGCTCGCGAGCGTGCTGGCCTTCGACACCGGGCCCGGGAACATGGTCCTCGACCGCCTGATGCACGTCCTGAGCAACGGGAGGCAGCGGTACGACCGCAACGGGGCACTCGCCGCCCGCGGGACCGTCTGCGAACCGCTCCTTCGCGAGCTGCTCCGCCACCCCTTCCTCCGCCGCCGCCCGCCGAAGTCCACCGGCCGTGAGGACTTCGGGACCGCCTGCACCGACGCCCTGCTCGCTCGCGGGGGGGCGTTGGGGCTGTCAGACGCGGACGTGATGGCGACGGCGGCGGGGTGGACGGCGGGGAGCGTGGCGGAGGCATTTCGCCGCTTCGCGCCCGCGCCCGTGGACGAGGTGATCCTGTGCGGGGGAGGCGCGAGGAATGCGACGCTGACGGGGATGCTCGCGGAACGCCTGGCCCCGGCGAGGCTGACGACGACGGAGGAGTACGGCCTGGCGATCGAGGCGAAGGAGGCGGTGTCCTTTGCGATCCTGGCGGCGGCGACCGTGCGGGGCGTGCCCAACAACGTCCCCACCGCGACGGGGGCCAAGCGGAGCGTGATCCTCGGGAGCCTCACGCCCGCCTGAAAGAATTGCGGATTGCGGGGGAACAGGAATCCGCGTAACCGTTCACGCCCTTCCAAACAGCGGGAAGGGCGTGAGGAAAGGAACATGCCGGCACCCAGGCGGGCGGCCTGTCCCCTCTCCCCACCGGCCCCGTGCCGCTGGCCTCTTCTTCTCCCCACCGACCCCGCGTCGGTGGTAAACGGCTATCGACTACTGCGGCGGTCCCCTCCCATCCCGCTCGTCCTCCTGCTCCCCACCGACCCTGCGTCGGTGGTAAGCCGGCTTCCTGACTACGGGATCACCCACGGGCGCGGACGGTGCGCGGGCCCGGCGCAGCGGCCGTAGTCGAGAGCCGTTTGAACCACCGACGCGGGGTCGGTGGGGGAAAGAAGAAGAAGAAGAAGCAGAAGAAGCAAGAGATCCGTGGAGGCTTGCGAGTAGTCGATAGCCGCCTTCCACCGACGCGGGGTCGGTGGGGAGGTTCGGACGGCGAACGCCTTTCTGAACCCCCCGAGGGCACCGCGTGAACGGTTATACACATCCCAGTTGATTCTCGGGCAGCGTCGGTCTGCCCCGCACCGCCTCGAAAAGGGGGACAGGCACCTGCGCGGCAAGAAGCATGCCGCTGCGGAGCCAGTCCCCTTTTTCGAGGCTCCCTGCGCCCATCCCGCCTTCGCCTCTCCCGCCTTCGGATCCCG
>JAWLCQ010000096.1:0-16912 GCA_041687095.1 Phycisphaerae bacterium
GCATGCTGTTTGCGGCTTGGGGGTGTTGAGCCTGTCAGACCGAAGCACCCCCAAGCGGCAAACAACGCCGCTTGAGGGTGGCACCCCGTGAACAGTTACGGATTTCGGCTTTCGATGATCCAGGCGGGTTCCTGATGCCATCCAACCCTCCCCGCCCGGCGGACCACCGTTTTTCGGCCACACCCCGCCCTCAACCCTCCACGAGCTTCCCGTCGCGGAGGTGCAGGGCGCGATCGGCGCGGGAGGCGACGGCGGGGTCGTGGGTCACCATCAGCAGCGTCAGCCCGTCTTTGGCGTGCAGGTCGTGCAGCAGGTCGAGGATCTGACCGCCGGTGCGGCTGTCGAGGTTCCCGGTGGGCTCGTCGGCGAGGAGGATGCGGGGGCGGTTGACGAGGGCGCGGGCGAGGGCGACGCGCTGGCGCTCGCCCCCGGACAGCTCCTGCGGGCGGTGGCGGAGGCGCTCGCCCAGGCCCATCCGCTCGAGCACCTCGCGGGCGGCCTTGCGGCGGGCGGAGCGGCGGTGCGCCCACGAGAGCACCGTCTCGTCCACCATCGCCGGGAGCAGCACGTTCTCCAGGACGTTGAGTTCCGGGAGGAGGTGGTAGAACTGGAAGACGAACCCCACGTCGCGGCGGCGGACGGCGTTGCGGCGGGAGGCGGAGAGCGTCCGCGTGTCCGTCCCCTCCAGCAGCAGCGTGCCGCTGTCCGGGCGGTCCAGCAGCCCCGCCAGGTGCAGCAGCGTGCTCTTGCCGCTCCCCGACGCCCCCACGATGCTGATGAACTCGCCCTCGGCGACGCGGAAGCTCACCCCGCGCAGCACGTCCAGCGTCACCTTGCCCAGGCGGTAGGACTTGTGGAGATCGCGGGCTTCGACGGCGAGGTCAGGCATTGCTGTCTCCCGGATTTCCAATTTCCAATTTCCAATCTCCCATTGAGGAAGCACGGTCCACGCCGGAGGCCCCTTCCCAATTGGAAATTGACAATTGGCAATTGGAAATCATCCGGCGGACCCTCCTATTCGCCGCTCTACTCATAGCGCAGCGCCTCCACCGGCTGCATGCGGGCGGCGCGGAGGGCGGGGATGATCGCGCCCACCACGCCCGAGAGCATGGACCATCCGACGATCAGCAGCGCGTCGTTCCACTGCACCTCGTTGGGGATCGTGTCGAACATGAACACCGCCCGGTCCCACACCACCAGCCCGAACGTCCGCCCCACCCAGTCGTGGATGGGGTTGATGTGGTACACGAACAGCCACCCGACGACGGACCCGGCGAACGCCCCCACCAGCCCGATCGCCGCCCCGTACCCCAGGAAGATCGCCGCCACCCCCCACGACGACGCCCCCACCGCCTTGAGGATCCCGATCTCCCGCGTCTTCTGCATCACGATCATGTAGAAGATCACGAAGATCAGCACCACCGACACCAGCGACATGATCCCGAACATGATCACCACCAGCGTCCGCTGGGCCTCGATGGACCCCACCAGCGTCTCCTGCCGCTGCCGCCACGACATGACGGACACCGGGCCAATGGTCCGCTCGGGGTTCTGGCGGTTCCACTCCAGGCGGACCCGCTCGATCCGCCCCCCGATGTCCCGCAGCTCGCGCTCGGAGGGGAAGGCCCCGCGGACCTTGACGTGGATCTGCGAGCAGCGCTTCTCGGGCAGGTCCATGTTGTTCATGGCCTGGAGCTTGTCGAAGTCGAGGTAGACGATCTCCGAATCGATGGTGGAGACCCCGGTGCGGCAGTCGTCGGCGATGCTCAGCGTGGCGCGGGCGGGGTTGAGGTCCATCGTCGACCCGAACGCGCGCCCCAGGGGGAAGACGTCCACGATGACCTTCCACCCGGGGGGCAGGTCGCGGATGTGTTCGCCCGCGGGCGTGCGGAAGCTCAGCCCCGGGATGCCCAGGCCCAGGATCACGTGCTCGGAGGGGGCGTCCTCGTAGACGTACGTCTGCATGCGGGAGACGGCGTTCTCCAGGGCGATGACCGCGTCCTCGTCGTCGCCCTCGCGGGCCGCGTCGAGCTGCTCCTGGAGGCGGCGGAGCTCGGTGCGGTCCTGGGGGGCGTAGCGGATGCGGTTCGCCCCGGACTCGCTCCGCTCGATCGCCCGCCCGATGCGGTAGAGCAGCTCCTCCGTCTCGGGCGGGAGCGTGCCATGCTCGGCGAGGCCGTCGGCGCGGATGCCTTCGGCGAGCCGCCGCATGCGGTCGCGGTCGTCGCTGAGGCGCTGGAGCAGGAGGTTGGGGTCGGGGCCGAAGGTGGGGTGCGGGTCGTCCTTCTGGACGAACAGCCCGTTCTCGAAGTCCGTGACCTCCGCCCGCCCGGGCAGGCGGATGCCCGCCACCTGCACGCCCCGGCGGAACGTGGGGGCCCCGGGGATCCGCAGGAACCCCACCGAGAGGATGAACGGGGTGCCCTCCTGCACCTCGGGCACGTCCCGCTTCATCGCGGCGATGAACTCGTCGTAGTGCGCGATCCCGTCCTGCCAGTCGGACTCGACCACGATGTCCCCGAACAGCCCCTTCGCCGACACCTCGATGTGCCGCAGAAACCCGTTCATCACGCTCACGGCGATGAGCATCATGGCCACGCACAGCAGGACCCCGAGCATCGCGAAGTACGCGATGATCCGCCGGCGGAGGTATCGCAGACACAGGAATAGCTTATACACGTTCTACCTTCTACGCTCCACGACGCACGTCGGTTTGGCGGCGGTTCGCAACCGGTCTGACGTGGGTGCCACCCTCAAGCGGCGCTGTTCAGCCGCTTGGGGGTGTCGGCCCCAGCACCCCCAAGCCGCGAACAGCATGCGGCTTGAGGGTGGCACCCTTTCGGACGCCGGTTGTGAAACGGTCTCTTCGCCGGGGACGTCAGGCCCCGGACGCGGATCCTTCTCTTCTTCGCTCTCTGCGATCTCCGCGTTCTCCGCGGTGAAAGAAGCGGCGAAAGATCTACTCCGGGCGCAGCAGCGGGAAGAGGATCACGTCGCGGATGCTCTGGCGGTTGGTCAGGAGCATGATCACGCGATCGATCCCCACGCCCAGCCCCCCCGCCGGGGGCATCCCGTGCCGCAACGCCGTCACGAAGTCCTCGTCCATCACCCGCATGGTCTCGTCCTTGGCCTCGCCCGCAAGCTGGGCGCGGAAGTTCGCCTCCTGGACGGCCGGGTCGTTCAGCTCGGTGTAGGCGTTGGCGATCTCCATCCCGGCGATGAACAGCTCGAACCGCAGGGCGACGCGGTCGTCGTCCGGGTGCCGCCGCGTGAGCGGGCAGATCTCCGCGGGGTAGTCCACGACGAAGGTGGGGTGCTCCTGGGCGGCGAGGGCGGGTTCGACGGCGGCCTCGAAGACCTCGTTGACGATGACCGCGTCGGCCTTGGCGGTGGGGTCGATGCGCAGCGTGCGGGCCTTCGCGCGGGCTCCGTCCCCGTCGAACATCGACACGCCCGCGTGCTCGCGGAGCAGTTCGTCGTAGGTCTTCCGCGGCCAGGGGGCGGCGTAGTCGATCAGCCGCCCGCCATAGGGCAGGCAGAGGCGGCCGGTGGCGTTGCGGCGGAGGGCTTCGGCGACGAGGTCGGCGTCGCGGTCGAGTTCGCCGGCGGCGAGTTCGCGGCGCTCGGCGAGCTTGTCGCTCCCGGCGAGGGCGGGGTCCTCGCCGTTTGCCTGCTCGGCGCGCTGGCGGATCCGCACCGCCGCCTCGCGCAGGTCGCTCGCCTGCTTGCGCAGGGACGCCTCGGCGGCGGGCAGATCGGCGGCGATGGTGCGGGCGGCGGTGCTGACGAGTTCCTCGGTGATCTCCATCATCACCCCGTAGTCCGCGTACGCCTGGTAGAGTTCCATGAGCGTGAACTCGGGGTTGTGGCGGGTGTCGATGCCCTCGTTGCGGAAGTTGCGGCTGAACTCGTAGACCCGCTCCATCCCCCCCACCAGCAGCCGCTTGAGGTACAGCTCGGGGCTGATCCGCAGGAACAGGTTGCAGTCGAGGGCGTTGTGGTGCGTGGTGAAGGGCCTCGCGGCCGCCCCGCCGTACAGCGGCTGGAGCACGGGGGTTTCGACCTCGACGAACCCGCGGTGGCGGAGCACGTCGCGGAAGGTGTCGAGGATGGCGATCCGCCGCTGGAAGACCTGGAGGCTCTCGGGGTTGGTCATGAGGTCCAGGTAGCGCTGGCGGTAGCGGATCTCGACGTCCTGCAGCCCGTGGTACTTCTCGGGCATGGGGTTGAGGGACTTGGTCAGCAGCGTGAGGCGGTCCGCCCAGATGGTGATCTCGCCCGTCTTGGTCCGCTCCAGCGGCCCGGCGGCGGCGATGACGTCGCCCATGTCCAGCAGCTTCGCCAGCGCCCACGCCGTCTCGTCCAGGGCGTTCTTGCGGAAGGCGACCTGCATCTGCCCGCTCTGGTCCCGCACGTGGGCGAAGATCATCTTGCCCATGTCGCGGATCAGCACCAGCCGCCCCGCCACGTCGGCCGACTGGCCCGCCACACCGTCCTGGTAGCGCCCCAGGACGCTCGCGACGGGCTCGGCCGTGTCGTACCGCCCCCCGTAGGGGTCGATGCCCAGCTCGCGGATCTTCTCCAGCTTCGCCTGTCGGTCTGCCTGTACCTTCTCCAGCATAATCCTCACCTGTAAGCGTAAACCCCATACCTTACAGCCGCTAGAGGCGGAAGCAAAGGGGTTTCGCTCTGGGGAAGGCACTGGGGAATAGGCACTAGGGAATAGGCACTAGGCAATAGGGGGGGGGCAGGGGAAGCCAGGTGAGAGGTTAGAGGTGAGAGGTTAGAGTGCCCGCGGGCGGCGGCCCTCGGAACTCCAACCTCTCACCCCTTCGCTCCCCTGCCTCGCTGACGGCTGAGAGCTGAAAGCTGATCCCTGACAGCTCCCTCGCTACTCGTAGTCCGGCAGCAGGTCCGCGTGGACGCGGAGGCAGTCCTCGATGGCCAGCACCCCGGCGGTCTTGTTGATGATGGTGGGGTCGCGTTCGACGGCCTTGTGGAGGAACTTGCGGCTGCGGCGGCGGGCGGCGCGGACGATGGCGTCGGTGACCTTCGCCGTGTGCAGGGAGTAGGGCAGGACGCTGTCGGGCAGGGGCAGCGTGGGCAGTTCGATCCCGCTGCTGTCGACCACCGCGGGCGTCTCGACGAACACGCCCTTGGGCAGGTTGGGGATCTGCCCGTCGTTGATGAGGTTCAGCGCGTGGATCCGCACCCGCCGGCCCTCGGTGAGGGCGGCGATGAAGTCCACCGGCCGCTCCCACGCGACCTTGCGGGCGAGTTCCGTCCACGGGCGCGTCCCGGCGGCCATGGCTTCCAGGGCGCAGCGGCGCTCGTCGCGCTCCTTGGGGTCCCCGTGGAAGATCTCGTGGCCCAGCCCTCCGGGGGTGCCCGGGGCGGGGGCGAGGAAGTCGCCCACGTGCCCGTCGTGCGGCTGGGGGAGGTAGCCCGTCTCCTTCAGCAGCCGCTCGCACATCGGGCTGTGGATCGTCTGTCCTTCCTCGATCCGCGCGCGGACCTCGCCCGTGAGGTCCTGCCCCGTCGCCTGGTCCCGCAGTTCCAGCAGCCACGCGAAGTGGTTGGTCCCGGCGAGGGTGGCGGCGAGGCGGTCCTGCGCCTTCTCCCACGGGTAGCCCCCGAGGTCCTCCCCGTGGAGCAGCTTCCACACGCGGCCGAACACGCTGAGCGTGACGGAGCAGAAACCCGCCGTCTTGATCCCGCACTCGTGGGCGGCCTGGCAGACGCGGGGGAGGGGGTTGGCGACGTTGAGCAGCCACGCCCCCGGGCAGTGGCGGAGCATGGCCTCGCAGAGCTGCTCGATCAGCGCGATCTGCCGCAGCGAGTAGCTGATCCCCGCCACGCCCCCGAACTCGCTGATGACGTGCTCGGGGCAGTACGTGCGGGCGACCTCGACGTCCATCGCGAACCGCCGCACCCCCTGCACCGCGGCCGAGCAGATCACGAAGTCCGCCCCCTCCAGCGCCGTCCCCCACTCCGTATGCCCCGTCACGCGCGTGGACAACCCCAGGTCGCCCGCCATCCGCCGCCCCACCCCCGCCATCAACTCCACCGCCGACCGATCCACGTCCGCCAGCGCCAGTTCGACATCCCCCAGCCGATGCTGCTCCATCGCCTGCACCAGCACCCCCGGCCCAAACACGTAACTCCCCCCCCCAATCACCGCGATCTTCACGTTCGCCACGCTGCGGCTCCTCTCTTCTCTGAGTGCGAAAGCCCCCATTGTACCGTTCCACCGCTCCTATGCACTGCCCGGCGCGCCGGAAACCGGAACGGTGCAAAACAGGCCAGCGGTGCAGAACAGGCCGCCACGGCGCGGAATAACGGCACAGCGGCCTGAACGTAAGAGCCCATTATGACTCACTTTGCGCACGATCCTGCCGCTGTGACGGGGTTGGCACGGCTATTGCATGTGTCTGGGTTGGGGCGTCCGCCGTGGTGCGACTGGACCCCTTGGACGTCCAAAAGGAGACGGGTTTGAACGCACGAAGAAGGCTTGTGAAGGCGGCCGGTGCACCGGTCGCGGGGTGGCTGCTGGTCGTGTTCGTGTTGACGGGGGCCATGCTGCACGCCGCCGAAAGCATCGAGATCAGCGGGACGAGCGCGAACGTCACGTTCAGCGGAGCGGGCGACCCTGGGCCCATCACCATTTCGCCCACCCTCCCCGACACGCTCACGCTCCTCGACGCCGCCGCCGTCAACGCCGCCCTGAACAACGGGTCAAACGTCACCATCGACACCGCCAGCGTCGGGACGACGACGGCGGGTGTCGTCACCATCACCAGCGCCCTCCTGAAGTCCGCCGACGGGGGCAGCACGGACGGGTCCATCCTCACCCTCAACGCCGACAACAACATCGTCGTCAACAACACCATCACGTCCACCGCCGGTCAACTGGACATCAACTTCCTCGCCGGTCGCACCAGTGGCGGGTTCTTGGACATCAATGCCGCCGTCACCACCAAGGGCGGGGACTTCGTCGTCAGCGGGTCGTACTTTGATAGCACCGGCGGGACGATCACCACCGGCGGAGGGCTGGTGAACGTCACCACCACCTCCGCCTCCCTCAGCACCATCGGGGCGACCCTCGACGCCGGAAGCGGGTCGGTCACCTTCAGTACCGTCGGAAACCTTGCGCAGGCGTTCGGGATCGGCGTGACGGGTTCGGGCGTGAGCTACACCGTGGCCGGGGCGGGGAACATGCTCGCCGTCCTGGGTTCCGTGACGGCCCCGGCGGGGGACATCGACCTCGTCTCCGCGGGCCCCATCCTGCTCAACGGGGCCTTCGCCACCACCGACGGGTCCATCCTTGTCCATGCCGACAGCGACGGGACCGTCGGGGCGGACATGGTCAACATGTTCGGCGGGTCCATCGCCGTCGGCGGGGCAGGGCGCTCCGTGACCCTCCAGGCGCCCGACGTGAGCCTCGGGGGCACGGTGTCGGGGCAGAACGTGAACCTCTACCCCAGCACCGCCGGGCGGAACATGACCATCGGCAACGCCGTCGCCGGAACCTACGCGCTGGACGACGCGGAGATGAACCGGATCACCGTCCCCTCCGGGGGCACGCTGACGATCGGGTCCGACGCCCTGAACCAGACGGGCACGATCACGATGCACTCCCTGTCGAGCCGTGCAGGGGCGGCGCTGGCAAGGATCGACGGCGGAATCGTCATCAATGCCGCCGGGGCGGGCGGAACGGTGGTCTTCACGGGCGGGTATATGCACACCAGTATCACCGCCAGCCCGACGCTGAGCGTCAACACGCGTACCGTCGCGGTCAACGGGAACGTGTCGCAGAAGGGCGACCTCACCTGGTCCGCCGACGCGATCAACGTCTCGGGCAGCCGCACAGTGGCCAGCGCCGCCGGAAGCCTGACCTTCCAGGCCAACGGGGCAGGGCTGACCCTGCAGGCGGGCACAGACGCCCTGGACGCGGTGAACCTGACGGCGGCGGGGAGTGTGACGGTAAACGGGAGCATCACGGCCCCCGAGACGTCGTCGAACGTCCTGACGATCGCCGGTCCGGGCGGGGTGAATCTCGGAGCGGTCGGTGCGCCCGGGAGGGAACTGGGCTCGCTGGTCGTCGGGACGTCCGGGACCACGGTCCTCAGCGGGGACGTCTACACCAACACGTTGCAGGACTACACGGGCTCGGGGGCCAACGGGGTGCGGATCAACGGGACGGTCCGCCTGGACAGCGGCGCCGGCCCCTTCGGGTCGATCAATCTCGCCGCCACGCCCATCACCCGCACCACCGCCACCGACAGCCTCACGCTCGCCTACGGGGCGGCTGGGACGCTGAGCCTCGATGGCATCGGGGCGCCCGGGGCGGAACTCGCCGCTATCGCCATCGACAGCACCAACGGAGCCACCGGACCCGCGACGGTCGCTGGGAGCCTTTACGCCCACGCCATCGACCTCCACGCCCCAGGCGCGAACGGGATCACCATCACCAATGCGGTCCGCCTCGACGCCGACAGCGGCCCGGGTGACATCGATCTCCGCGGCGTTCGGATCTTGGGCGGAGGGTCAGGCTCGCTCACGCTCGATGTCGACCCCGCCAGCCGCATCTACCTCGGAACGGTCATCGGGCTCCGCACGTTGACCATCGACGGCAGCAGCGGGCCTGCGGGACCGCTCATCCTTACCGGCGACCTTTGGACGGGCGGTATCGACTTTCGCGGGTGCGGTGCCAACGGGGTGCACATAACCGGGTCCCGCCATTTGTACGCCACCGAAGGTCCCGGGGGCATCGACCTGCGCGGCACGCCCATCTTCGCGGCCAGCGGGAACGACAGCCTGACCCTCAAGGCGGGGTGGAACGAAACCATAACGCTCGCTGGGGTCGGGACGGATGCGCAGCCCCTGAGGCGTCTGGGAATCGACGTGATGTCCCCGGCGGTTGTGCTCACCGGGGACGTGTACGCCGACGGGCAGAGCTACGTCGATGCCGCTTCCCTCCGAATCGACGGTGCAGTTCGCCTCGACGGTGACGGCGGCGGTGGGGCCCTGTACCTCGGGCCGCACACGATCGCCCGCACCCAGGCCACCGACACGCTGACGCTCGACGTGGATCCCGCCAGCGTCATCGTGATGGGCGGGGTCGGGTCCGCGGGGGCCGAATTCGCCGCCTTCACCATCGACGATACCAGCGGGACCACCGGACACGTGATGCTCTGGGGCGACGTCTACGCCAACGCCATCGACCTTCGCGGGCCCGGCGCCAACGGGATCGAAGTCAGCGGGAACCACCGCTTTGACGCCGACAGCGGACCCGGAGACATCAACCTGCAAGGGACTCCGCTGCTCCGTAGCGACGCGCGGGACACGCTGACCTTCGCCGTGGACCCCGCAAGCGCAACCATCCTCGGTCCCGTGGGATCCCAGGACGCTCCCTTCGCCTCCCTCACCATCGCTCCCGGATCGGGGCGGACCCGCCTGACGGGGAGCATCTACGCCAACGCGATGGACTTCACCGGCTCGGGCATCAACGGGGTGCAGGTGAGCGGGGCCGCGATCCGCCTTGATGCCTGCGCCGGCACCGGGAGCATCAACTTCACCGGCACGCCCATCACTGCCGCTGCAGCAGGGGCGACGACGCTGACGCTTCAGGGCCACTATCCCAGCCAGACCGTGCTCGCCCAGGTCGGGACGGATACGACGCCCTTGAGGACCCTGGGCGCGGGTCCTCACATCGGTTGCGTAACGCTGACCGGGAACGTCCACGCCAACACCATCGACTTCCGCCTTGCCGACGAGTTGCACATCGACGCCGGCGGCATCATCGTCCTCGACGCCGACGGGGGGCCCGGGGACATCGACCTCTGCTACACACGGATCACCGCTGAAACCAGGGGTGTGGACGGGCTGGTCCTGAGTACCCAGCCGGGAGACAATATCTACCTTCACTATGTGCAGTTGGCGTCCCTGACTGTGACGGCGGGTTCGGGTCCCCTCGCGGTGGGGTACGGCGTCGACGCCTACACCCAGACGTACGGCGGGGACGTGATGACCGCCGACGGCGCATTCTTCACTGGCAACGCCGTCTTCCACAAGCGGCTCCTCCCGGGCGTGGAGGGCATTCTATGGGATATGCCGGGCGCGCTGTACTGGTACGGCGACCTTACGCTGGCATCGACGGCGACGCTCGTCATGCAAATCTGCGGTATCGGACTCGGCTGGTCCGATGGGCACGACATGATCGAACTCTATGGGACGGCGTACCTCGACGGTGTGCTCGACCTGGACCTGGGCGACTTCTCGCCCGCGGCTGGACAGCAGTTCGTCCTGATCCAGTCGCTGACGGGCGAGGTCGTGGACGCCGGGCTGCGACTCGCCCCTGAGGATGAGGCCATGTGGCGGGTGCTCTTCACGACCTCCAACGGCAACTCCGCGCTGGTCGTCGAGCGCATCCCCGAGCCCTGTACGCTGGGGCTGCTGGGGGTGGGGACGGCGGTGCTCGCCCTCCGTCGCCGCCGACGCGGCAGGTAGGGCGTGCAGGCGGCGCAGCGGAGCAACCACGTCAGGCCGCCGTGGCCTTCTGACGCGGACGCTCCACTGCGCCGCCGCCGCTTCCGCCCCCCCACGCCGTCGGGGGCGCGCTCACGGGCTGAGGCGCTCACACGCTGACGCGCTAACGCGCTCACGCGCTGAGCCGCTGCTTGGCTTTGTGCTCAATGTCCTGGTACTTCGGGAGGGCGTCGTTCAGCCCGTCGGCGCCCAGGAGGTTGCGGGCCATGTCGAAGATCTCGCTCTCCTCCTCCTGGATGTGATGCTCGAGGAGTTCCTGGAGGACCTTTGCACGGGCGGACCATTCCTCGCTGGCGGGGTCGGAGCGTTCGAGGCGCTGCAGCGCCTGGCGGGCGTGCCAGTGCTCCTCGATGGCCTCGATGATCGGGGAGGGGTCTTGCAGGCGGGCCTGCAGGAGGGTGTAGAACCGTTTCTCCTCGCCCTGCATGTGGGGGATGACGAGTTGCTTGAGCTTTTCGAGCAGGCGGGTGCGGCTCTTGGCGGCGGTGGGGCGGCTGTGCTCCATCTGATCGAGCGTGTGGAGGACCTGCTCGTGCTCCTGGTGGAGCGTCCGCAGGACGCCCTGGGGGGCGTGGACGATCTTGCAGAAGCGGCTGGGCTGGCCCTGCTCGGTGCGGTCCTGGTAGAGCAGGGCGAGTTCCTTGTCGTCGAACTTCTCGAAGAAGCTCTCCCACGGGATCTTCCGCAGGCTCTCGTCCCCGGGCGCGTCGGGGAAGTCGATCCGCAGCAGCCCCGCGTCCTCCTTGCCCCCCGTGCCCTTGACGGTGGCGGGCTTGCCCCCGCGAGACTCGGCCCATTGGCGAATCGTCTGGTGATCGGTCGTCATCTGTGCGGCCGGCATGTGCAGTGCTCCTGTGCTGAGTTCCCACTGTCTTCCCCGCACCGCCCCGCGCGAAGGGGACGGCGCACTGGATCAGTGTAGTGGCGGAGTGCCGCGGAGCTGCCATGCCGACGGGCGAACGCGCGGGTGGCCGAGCAGGGCGCGGATCGGGCGTGGGGCGGCGGAGCGAGGCGGGGCCGGCTGCTCGCGTGATGGCCCTCGTGCGTCCCTCCCGCGCGCAGAACCTGCCTGCGCTTCGCTCCGGCAGAACCTGCGCGTCTGGTCTTGAATGCCACGGTGGTTGGACGTGGTTGCTCCCGGCTCCGCCAAGGCTACGCCGTGGCAAGCCGCTGCGCTTCGCAAACCACGGCACCCGGCGGCGCCCGGCGGTCATCTCCGCCCACTCGGAATCCCCTGCATCCCCTGCATCCCTGCTGGTTGTGCGGGGCGCGCGGGGCTGCATTCTGGCGCGGACGCTCCCCTGTGCGGCTGCGCGCCCTGCGTGGCTAGTCCAGCAGGTGCCCGAGCTTGTCGCGCTTGGTCTGGAGGTAGTGGCGGTTGTCGTCCCCGGGGGGGATGACGAGGGGGACGCGCTCGGTGATGGTGAGCCCGAAGCCCTCCAGCCCGTAGATCTTCTTGGGGTTGTTGGTCATGATCCGCAGCTTCGTGAGGCCCAGGTCGCGGAGGATCTGGTTGCCGATGCCGTAGTCGCGGCGGTCGGCTTCGAAGCCCAGGTGCAGGTTCGCCTCGACGGTGTCCATGCCCTGCTCGGTCTGGAGCTTGTAGGCGCGGAGCTTGTTGATCAGGCCGATGCCGCGCCCCTCCTGGCGGACGTAGATGAGGGCGCCCTTGCCGGCGTGGGCGATGCGGCGGAGCGCAGTGTGCAACTGCGGGCCGCAATCGCACCGCAGCGAGCCCAGCACGTCGCCCGTGAGGCACTCGCTGTGGACGCGGACCAGGACGGGCTCGTCGTGCACGACGGGGGTCCCGTCGGGGCCGTGGCCCCCGACGCCCCCGAGGCACAGGGCGATGTGCGGCTGGGGGTCGACGACGGAGGTGTACGCGATCAGCCGGAAGTTGGCCGGGGCGTCGAGGCCGACTTCGATGGGCAGGTCGACTTCGACGGCGCGTTCGATCAGCCGTTCGGAGCGGAGGCGGTGGCGGATGAGGTCGGCGACGGAGCACATCTTGAGGTCGTGGGTCTGGCAGTAGGTTTCCAGGTCGTCGCGGCGGGCCATGGTCCCGTCGGGGTTCATGATCTCGCAGATGACGGCGGCGGGGGTGAGTCCGGCGAGGCGGCAGAGGTCCACCGCGCCTTCGGTCTGCCCAGCGCGGATGAGCGCCCCCCCGGTGCGGGCCCGCAGGGGGAAGATGTGCCCGGGGCGGGCGAAGTCGCTCGCGCGGGTCTCGCTTCGGGCGCACAGCGCGATCGTCCGCGCGCGGTCGGCGGCGCTGATGCCCGTGGTGATCCCGGTGGCGGCGTCGATGGAGACGGTGAAGGCGGTCCCGAGGCGGGCGGTGTTCTGCGACGCCTGGGGGTAGAGGCCCAGCTCGTCCGCGCGCTCCTCGGGCAGGGGGACGCAGATGAGCCCGCAGGCGTGGCGGGCCATGAAGTTGACCTGTTCGGGCGTGATGAACTCGGCCGCACAGACGACGTCGCCCTCGTTCTCGCGGGACTCGTCGTCCACCAGGACGATCATCTTGCCCTGCCGCAGGTCGGTCAGTATGTCCTCAATTGGATGCATCATGCTTGTGTTTCTTCTCGTGCGCGGCGAGATGGTTCTCGTCGAGGGGCTGCTGCTCGTGAATCACGTAGAGCAGCCCCACCCGTGTGTAGCTGATGGCGGCCGCGATGCTGGTCGCGGCGACCGTATACATCAGGACCGTCGCGGTCCACGTTCCCAGCCCGTCGCTCAGGCGGTTGAGGTCGGGGGCGATGAGGGTGAGGGTCACCATGATCGCCTGGGCGAAGGTGGACAGCTTTCCGGCGATCGTCGGATGCACGCGGAACCGATCCGTCACCAAGTATACCACGGTGAAGCCCCCGATGACCCACAGGTCTTTGCCGACGATGAGCACGGCGATCCAGAGGGGCAGGGGGGCTCCGGGGATGCGGGAGGCGGGGAGGGCGAGAAGGATGGCGGCGCAGAGGATGAGGGTCTTGTCGGCGAGGGGGTCGAGGATGGCGCCCAGGCGGGAGATGTCCCCGAGGCGCCTCGCGAGGTAGCCGTCGATGGCGTCGGAGGCGGCCATGAGCAGGAAGACCGCGATCGCCGCGTGCCGCGCCCAGGGCAGCTCGGGCTGCGAGAGCATGAGGATGACGAACGGGGGCACCAACAGCAGGCGCAGGAGGCTGATGCGGTTGGGCCAGCTCAGCAGGCGCCAGGGCTTGGCGTGTGGTTGGTTCATGGCGGTTGGGGGGGCGGGGGGCGGAGGGTCAGCGGCGCGGCCCGGAGGTTTCGCGGTGGAAGAACCACGCGCCCACGAGCAGGACCAGGCCCACCGGGTACGCCGCGATGGCCGCCAGCAGGCCCAGGTTGATCCCCGTGGGCTCGCCCTCCTCGGGGGCGGGCCCGCCTCCGTAGAGGAACAGCACCAGCGTGCCCAGCACCAGCAGCAGCACGCCCGTCACCAGCAGCACCGGGACCATGGTCTTCTGGTACTGATGGGCGAAGGAGTTGGTCGCCCGGCGGTCGGTCTGGCGGGCGCGGGCGGCGCGCTGGGCGGGGGTCATCCCGTTGCCCGCCGCCGCCGACAGGGCGGGGTCGATGGGGGTCCCCACGGGGACGAAGTCGTCGGTCGCCGCCGCGAACTCGCCGTCGGCCGATGCGAACTCCCCGTCGGCCGGTGCGGACGACGACCCCCCGGTCAGGGCGGCGAGGGGGTCGAACTCCTCCCCCTCCGCGGGGTCGAACGGTTCGTCGGACTCCGCTCCCTCCTCATCGACGTCGAAGGCGGGGGCGTCCGCTCCGTCGTCGGCGGGGGGGTCGAGCGGTTCGGGGGGCGGGGCGGTTTGGGCGGGAGGGGGGGCGGCGGCCTGGGGATCGGAGGCGGGGGCCTCCTCGCCAGGAAGGTGGGTCATGTCGGGCCCGGGGGCCGCGTCGGGGGTCTCGTGGTTGTTGCTCATGGAATTCCCTGTGCTTCCGCGTACAATGACCACGTCATGGTATCCGGGCGGTGGTGTGCCGCCAACCGCAAATTCGCCGAGGTCGCCCATGAACATCCGCCAGCCCGTCCGCGCCGGCACGTTTTATGAATCGTCCGCCCCCTCCTGCCGCCGCCACGCGCTGAAGCTCCTGGACCTCGCCGATCCGCCCCCCGACCTGCCCCGCCCCCTCTACGGGGGACTGGTCCCGCACGCAGGCTGGATGTTCTCCGGCCGCCTGGCCGCCCGCACCATCCGCGCCCTCGCCGCCGAACGCCCCGGGACGATCGTGCTCTTCGGGGCCGACCACGTCGGGACCGCCCGCCTGGGCGAGGTCTACGACTCGGGCGTGTGGCGCACCCCTCTGGGCGACGTGGAGGTGGACGCGGACCTGGCGGCCGCCCTCATCGCCGCCGGGACCGACCTCCGCTCCAACCCCCCCGCCCACGACCACGAGCACTCCCTGGAGGTGCAGATCCCCCTGCTCCGGGAGGCCCTCCCGGACGTGAAGATCCTCCCCATCGCCGTCCCCCCCCTCCCCATCGCCGTGCAGATTGGGGAGACCGTGGGCAAGCTCCTCCGCGAGCAGCACCCCACCGCCCGCGTCCTGGGGAGCACGGACCTGACGCACCACGGGGGACACTTCGGGTCCCCCGGGGGCCGCGGAGAGCAGAGCGAGGCCTACACCCGCGTCAACGACCGGCGGATCCTCGACCGCATCGAGGCCCTCGACGCCGAGGCCATCGTCCCCGAGGCCCAGCAGCACATGAACGCCTGCGGCGGGGGCGCCATCGCCGCCACCCTCGCCGCCGTCCGCGCCCTGGGCGCGGAGCGAGGCATCGTCCTGGAGTACACCAACTCCTACAAGGTCGTCCACGAACTCTACCCCGCGGACCCCGACGACACGACCGTCGGCTATGCGTCGGTGGTCTTCGCGTAGGGGGAGTGGGAGTGGGAACCGGGAACCAGGAACCAGTTACCAGGAACCAGTTACCAGGAACCAGGAACCGGGAACCGGGAGCCGGGAGCCGGGAGCCGGGCGTAACCCCTCTCCCCTGGGGGAGAGGTGCCGAGCGAAGCGAGGCGGTGAGGGGGCGCCCCGAAGACGAGAACGGCCAGGTGACAACCGGAAGGTAGGACTGGACAGGAACCGGGAACCGGGAAAAGGGGACTGGCTCCGGAGCGGCCGCTGTTCCGCCGCGCAGGTGCCTGTCCCCTTTTCCCGGAGCCAGGGAGTGAACCGACTCCCAGTGATCAGAAAACCAGTTACCAGGAATCCATCGTGCAGACGCTCCAGGAAATCCGTGAGTTGCTCGACGCCGCCGGGTTCGTCCCGCAGAAGCGGTTCGGGCAGAACTTCCTCATCGACCTCAACTCCATGCGCAAGCTCCTCGAACTCGCCGAGCTCCCCCCCGAGACGGCCGTCCTGGAGGTCGGGCCCGGGACCGGGTCGCTCACGGAGGAGCTGCTGGACCGCGCCGCCCGCGTAGTGGCCGTCGAGATCGACCGCGGGTTCTGCGAGCTGCTGCGGCGGCGGTTCGCCCAGCGCGACAACCTCACGCTCGTCTGCGCCGACGCCCTGTCGGGCAAGCACGCGTTGGAGGATGCGCTGCTGGCGGCGCTGCCGGAGCGGGCGCACCTGGTCGCCAACCTCCCCTACCAGATCGCCACGCCCCTGCTCGCCGAGTGCCTCCTGAGTTCGTGGCGGGCGACGACGGGGCGCGAGGGCGGGGGGACGGACGAACGCGTGTTCGAGCGGATGACCTTCACCGTCCAACGCGAACTCGCCGACCGCCTCACCGCCTCGCAGGGCGACCCGGAGTACGGGCCCGTCAGCATCATCGTCGCCTCCCTCGCCCGCGTGCAACTGGGGCCCATCCTCCCCCCCACCGCGTTCTGGCCGCGCCCCCAGGTGCAGTCGCGGATCGTCCGCATCGACTTCGACGAGCCCCTCGCCCGCGAACTCCACTCCGCCCACGCCCTCACCAGCGTCCTGCACTGGTGCTTCACGCACCGCCGCAAGCAGATCGGGTGGCTGCTGCACGCGAAGCGCTCCCCGGTGGCCCCCGAGGCCCTGCGGAGCGGCCTTGACGCCGCCGCCATCGACCCCGCCTCCCGCCCCGAGGAGATCACCCCCGCCCAGTTCCGCACACTGGCCAACGCGATGGCCGACCACCTCCCGGGGACGAACGCCCAAGAGCGCGGGGGCGAGGAGACGGCGAGGTAGTTCGTAGGGCGTGCAGCCACCGTAGCGAAGCGGAGGGGGCTGCGCGCGGGACACGCCTGTCCCTCGTTGTTCCACACATCTCCGCGCCGCATCCCGCGCCCTCGATCCGGGGCCTCCCGATCGTATCCCGCCCCCGTCCGGCTTGTCCGGGCGGAGCGAAGGCTTGTAAGCT